>CAYLIK010000024.1:0-28828 GCA_964383565.1 uncultured Sphingomonadaceae bacterium | reverse complement strand
CCCCCTTTATCTTGTTGGGGGGTGTTTGGGGGGGGGGGCGGGGCCGGAACCGGCTGTTTTTGAACAGCCTATAAGGGCTTCGCTCACCTGAGCGTTTGCCAAAATTCCAGCTTCGTCCTAATCGCCCTCAAGGGTTTCCGGGGACGACTATGGCGCTGGCCGCGCTGATTTTTGCCTCTCAGACGATTGACGATGGAAGCGACATGCTGCGGGCGTGCCTGCCGCTCGCGGGCGCGACCCTGCTCGAGCATCAGGTCCGCCGGGCCGTGCGGGCGGGCGCGACGCATATCGTGGTGCTGGTCGAGCGGCTTCCCGCGCCGCTGATCGGGGCGGTCGACCGGTTGCGCAGGAGCGGCACGCGCGTCGATATCGCGCGGGGCGTGCCGGATGCGGCGGATCGGATTCATCCCGACGAGACCGTGCTCATCGTCGCCGATGGCTGCATTGCGGGGGCTGAAGTGTTCAACCGGCTTGCAGCGTCATCGCCGCCTGCGGTGATGACCTTGCCCGATCTGCCGGGTCTTGAGGATTTCGAACTGATCGGCGCACAGCATCGCTGGGCGGGGCTTTCGCTGATTGACGGTGCACGCCTGCAAGCGACCGCTGCGCAACTCGGCGAATGGGATTTCGAGCTGACGCTCCTGCGTCGGACTCTCGCCGACGAAGCGGCGATCCTGTCGGCGTTCGGCACGTCGGGGGAGACGCTGCCCTCCGAACGGCCGGTCGTCGCGCGCCATGCCAGCGATCTGGCCACGCTCGAACAGCGGATCATCGCGGGTTCGGCCGGGTTCCGCGACGGATGGGTGGCGCGCTACATCTTCCCGCTGATCGAGAAGATCGGCTTCACGCGATTGGCGCGGGGGCCGGCCGACCCCTGGCGGCTGGGCGGGGCGTCGATCATGCTGGCGGTGGGCGCGATTCCGCTGGCGGCGATGGGTGGGTTCTGGCCGGCGCTCGTTTTGCTGGTGGCCAGCGGGCCGTTGGCTTCAGTCGCGCGCCGCCTTGCCGATGTGCGGATGACGCGGCTTCGGCACGAGCAGCGCTTGTCGCGGGCCCGGCTGAGTGCGGCAGGGGCCGCGCTCATCGCGCTCGGCATCAGGCGCGGGGACGACGGGCAGTGGGGCTGGGCGCTGCTCGCGGTGTTGATCGTCGGGGTGATGGTCGCGCTCGCCAGCGAATGGCGCACGGCCCACCGGCTCGACAACCGCACCGACATGCCGTTCATGGCGACCGGCGATGGGCTGATCTGGATGTTCATCCCCTTCGCGTTCGCGGCAAGCTGGGGGGCGGGGATGATGGCGGCGGCAGTCTATGCCGTCACCTCGTTCGTGGTGGCGCAGCGCCTGGTTCATGATGCGATCGCGGCCAAGATGCGTGCCGGAACCGGTTAGCACCCCCTTAACGCACTTGTCCTATGGTGGCGGCATGTCCGCGTCCGATACAGTGCGTCCCATGCCAACGGGAGCGCATGCCGACCGTCTGCTTGCCGATGCCGCACGCGCGGCCGATGGCGCGCGCGCGCGGCTGACCGGTGCGCTCAACGATCTGTTCCGGACCCCCGAATACCGGCTGAGCGACCGCGACCATGCCACGATGACGCGCATGCTTGCGGTGCTGGTTGACACGATCGAGCATGATCTGCGCGCCCACCTGATCGGCCTGCCGCCGATCTCCAATTCGGTCGAGTTGAAGGACGAGTTCACTGACCGCGATTTCCCGATCGCCGGGCCGAGGTTGGGGCGATCTCGGGTGATGCGCGACGCTGATCTTGCCGTGCAGCTTCTCCGCCATTGCGACGAGCATCATATCGGGCGGGCATTGCGGGCCGCCTATCCACGCGGCGAAGCTGCTGCGGGCGGTTTGATGGAACGGCTGACCAGCCATGACGACACCGCCATCGCGGACGCCGCTGCGGCGCTGCTGGTGGCCGAGAGCCGCCGCTGGGACCGTTTTGGCGATCCGGTGCTCAACCGCGCCGATCTTCCGATCGAGCTTCAGCATCGCATGACATGGTGGATCGCGGCGGCGCTCCGCGATCATATGCTGCACGAGCATGAGATCGATCCCGCAGCAGCCGATCGCGCGCTGGTGACGGCGGTTACTGCGGTCATGGCGGGTTATGACGAGCGCGAGACCGTGGACGCCCGGGCGCATGAGCTTGCGCTTAGGCTCGCGCGCGCTGAGTCGCTCGACGACACCTTACTCGTGGCACTGCTTTACGAGGGCCAATTGTCGGTCTGGGTGGCGGGGCTGGCGGTGCGCGCGCTACTCGATACCGCCGCCGTCTGGACGATGCTGGCCGATGCCGATGTTAGCCGCCTCACGCTGCTGCTCCGTTCGATCGGAATGGAGCGCCATATCGCGCTCGGGCTGCTCGCCGGCCTGTTCGCGGCGCGTACCGGATCTGGCGCCGTCAACGATCGCCAGCTTGCCCGCGCCGCCACCGCGTTCGACGATCTCTCGATCGATCAGGCGCGCGCGGCCATCCGCGCCTGGGGTGTCGACGACCATTATCGTCGCGCGATCGCCGGTCTCGATGCCGGGGGAGACGGGCGGGCATGATCGAAGAGGCCATCCCATTCTTCCCGATCCTCGGCAAGGTCGATGCCGAAGGCAGGCTGATTGAAGCCGATCCGCCGCTGGCGGCGCTGCATGTGCAGACAGGCGGCAGGCCCGGCGGCGTGCTGGCGATCCCGCAGCTGGTGGCGCTGGTGCGTCTTGTGGCGCGGCTGCAGGCGGCTGTGTCGCGTCCTGTGGCCGCAGCGGACGACGGCAGCGATATTGATCTTTTCGTCCATGCCCGGCCCGAGGGCGACTTCGTTGCGATCGAGATCACTGACTGGGTGACGCGCCCGGCGCAGTCCGACCTGCGTCCGCGCAGCGATGGCCGTATCGACGATTTCCAGCGCGCCAGCGCCGATTTTCACTGGGCGGTTGATGCGCAGCTCAAGCTCACAGACATGTCGCACAATGCGGCGGCGGCGCTCGGCTCGACCATTTCCGGTCTGGCCGGTCAGCCCTTCACGCGGCTGTTCGGCCTGTTCGATTCGCACGACGGATCGCTGCCGATGCTCGACGCCGTCGCGATCCAGAGTGCATTCGAAGGGCAGCGCGCCCGGCTGCGCGGCACTGATTTCGGGATGCTGCTGCTCGAAGGCTATCCCGTGTTCGACGACAGCAACCGGCTGGCCGGCTATCGCGGTATGGCGACCCGGCTTGAAGAGGATGAAGCGACATCGCCGGTCGCGGTCGCGACGCTCGCCGACGAGACGTTCGGGGCGGAGATCGGCAAGGTGCTGAAGGCGCCGCTTGACCGCATAATCGCCAATGCCGACACGATCAGCACCCAGGCGGATGGCCCGCTGCGGCGCGGCTATGCCGATTACGCCACCGACATTGCGTCCGCGGGGCGGCATCTGATGTCGCTGGTCGATGATCTGATCGAGCTTCAGACGATCGAGCATCCCAACTATCAGCCTGAGCGCGACACGATTGATCTGTGCGATCTCGCCCGCCGCGCCGCCGGGCTGCTGCAGGTCCGCGCGGCCGACAAGAATGTCCGGATCGATCGGCCGGCGGATTATGAAACATTGCCCGCTATCGGCGAGTTCCGCCGTGTCCTCCAGATCCTGGTTAACCTGATCGGCAATGCGGTGCGCCATTCGCCCGAAGGCGGCATGATCTGGCTCCGCAACGAACAAGAGGGCGACAAGGCCGTGCTGATCGTGGCCGATCAGGGCAGCGGCATCGCCGAGGCCGATCAGGAACGCATTTTCGAGAAATTCGAAAGGCTGCACGGGGCACAGAGCGGCGCTTCGGGGCTTGGCCTCTATATTTCCCGGCAACTGGCCCGCGCGATGGGCGGCGACATCACCGTGGATAGCGCGCCGGGGCAGGGCGCGCGATTCGTGCTTACGCTACCGGCCAGATAGGGCGCGTACCCCAGCGAAAGCTGGGGTCCAGCTACAACGTCGGAACTTGGACCCCAGCTTTCGCTGGGGCACGGTTTCTTACTAGCGCTTGTCGATCGCCAGATAATCCCGCTGCGTCGGCCCGGTGTAGAGCTGACGCGGACGGCCGATCTTCTGTTCGGGATCGGAGATCATCTCGTTCCACTGCGCGACCCAGCCGACGGTGCGGGCGAGCGCGAACAGAACGGTGAACATCGTGGTCGGGAAGCCGATCGCCGACAGGATCACGCCCGAATAGAAGTCCACATTCGGGTAGAGCTTCTTGTCCACGAAATAGGGATCGGAAAGCGCGACGCGCTCCAGTTCGCGCGCGGTGTCGAGCACCGGATCGTTCTTGCCCATCCGGTCGAGTACGTCGGTCGCAGCCTTGGACAGCACCTTCGCGCGCGGATCGAAATTCTTGTAGACGCGGTGGCCGAAGCCCATCAGCCGGAACGGATCGTCCTTGTTCTTGGCGCGGGCGATATATTCCGGAATGCGGTCTGGCGTGCCGATTTCGCGGAGCATGTTGAGCGCGGCTTCATTGGCGCCGCCATGTGCGGGACCCCACAGGCAGGCGATGCCGGCGGCGATGCAGGCAAAAGGGTTCGCGCCTGAAGAGCCGGCGAGGCGCACGGTCGAGGGCGATGCATTCTGCTCGTGATCGGCATGGAGGATGAAAATCTTGTCCATCGCGTCTTCGACGATGGGATCGATCTCATATTCCTCGGCCGGGACGCCGAAAGTCATCCGCAGGAAATTGCCGGTGTAGGACAGCTTGTTGTCCGGATAGAGAAAGGGCTGGCCGATCGAATATTTGTACGCCATCGCGGCGATTGTCGGCATCTTGGCAATCAGCCGATGGCTCGCGATCATCCGCTGCAGCGGATCGTTGATATCCGTCGAGTCGTGATAGAAGGCCGAAAGCGCGCCCACTACGCCGCACATGATCGCCATCGGGTGCGCATCGCGCCGGAACCCGCGATAGAAGGTCGAAAGCTGCTCATGCAGCATGGTATGACGGCTGATCGTGTAGGTGAACTTTTCCAGCTCCGCCTTGCTCGGCAGTTCGCCGTTCAGCAGCAGATAGGAGACTTCCATGAAGCTCGACTGCTCGGCAAGCTGATCGATCGGATAGCCACGATGAAGCAGGATGCCCGCATCGCCATCGATATAGGTGAGCTTGGATTCGCAGCTGGCCGTCGATGTGAAGCCGGGATCATAGGTGAAAGCGCCAGTATTCGCATAGAGCTTGCGGATGTCGACCACGTCCGGCCCGACGGAGCCTGACATAACCTTATAGCTGCTATCCTCGCCGCCCAGGTTCAGTGTTGCGCTCTTGTCCCCCATACGGATGCTCCTTTTACAACTTTATTGCGACACCGCCCCGATCCGGTCGCCCATTCGGGCAAGACTTTCATCGCGGCCTAACAGAACCAGCACGTCGAAAATGCCAGGGGAAGTGGTGCGGCCAGTCAGCGCGGCGCGAAGCGGCTGGGCCACCTTGCCCAATCCAATTCCCGCCGCCTCGGCAACACTCCGCACGGCACCCTCGATCGAGGGGGAAGTCCAGTCCGCCAGCGGCGCGATCGCCTTGTATACGTCCGCAAGCAATGCCAAACCGGGGTCGTCTAGCAGGGCGGATGCCGCCTCGTCCATGCTTATTGGGCGTGTGCGAAACAGGAATGTCCCACCATCGGCCAATTCATTCAAACTCTTCGCCCGAGGCTTCAGAAATTCCATTGCGCGGCGCAGCAGATCAAGTTGGGGGACGGCAAGGCTGACGCCAAGCAGGCGCTCGACCATTGGTGCCACAAGATCGGCGAGCCGAGCGTCGTCTGCTTCGCGGATATAATGGCCGTTGAGGTTTTCGAGCTTCTTGAGATCGAAGCGTGAAGGCGATCGCCCGACATGATCGAGATCGAACCACTCGACCGCCTGATCCCGACTGATGATCTCGTCATCGCCATGCCCCCAGCCGAGGCGGAGCAGATAATTGCCGACCGCTTCGGGCAACATGCCCAGCTCGTCGCGATAGGCATCGACGCCAAGAGCACCGTGGCGTTTGGAAAGCTTGGAGCCGTCAGCGCCGTGGATCAGCGGGATGTGCGCGTAGATCGGCTCGGGCCAGCCCATCGCCTTTATCAGCGCGAGCTGGCGAAACGCATTGTTGAGATGATCGTCGCCCCGGATGACGTGGGTGACGCCCATGTCATGATCGTCGACCACGACCGCGAGCATATAAGTCGGCGTACCATCGGAGCGGAGCAGGATCATGTCGTCCAGCTCGCTGTTCTGAACGGTGACGACGCCTTGGACGCGGTCTTCGATTACAGTCTCGCCGGTTTTCGGGGCTTTCAGCCGGATAACGTAGGGCGCTCCCGCGGGCGCTTCCGAAGGATCGCGGTCGCGCCAGCGCCCGTCATAACGGAGCGGCTGCCTGGCGGCCCGCTGCTGCTCTCGCAGTTCGGTGAGTTCCTCGGGCGTTGCGAAGCATTTATAGGCGTTGCCGTCGGCGAGCAACTGGTACGCCACCTCGGCGTGCCGTCCGGCGCGGGCGAATTGATAGACTGCGTCGCCATCCCAATCGAGGCCAAGCCAGTTCATGCCGTCGAGAATCGCTTCGATCGCCGCGTCGGTGGAGCGGGCGCGGTCGGTATCCTCGATCCGCAGCAGGAACTTTCCACCATGATGGCGAGCGAACAGCCAGTTGAAGAGCGCGGTGCGGGCGCCGCCGATATGCAGGAAACCCGTGGGCGACGGCGCGAACCGTGTCACCACTGGCCGGGTTTCGTTGCTTGCCACCACGCGTGCTTGCTCCCAAAGATGCCGCCGGGGCGGCGGGCAGGCGCGCCCTAGCATAGCGTTTGCAGCGCAGCAAAGGGGGCAGGGCAGCCAATGATCGGCCGCTTGGAGCATTGGCTCGATCGCGAGCGGGATCAACTCGCCCTGTGGTTGCCGGTCGCACTTGGCGTTGGCATCGCTGGCTGGTTCACGATCCCGACCCGCGAAGGCTGGATAGCCTTTCTGTTGATACTGCTGTCAGGCGCGGTCGCGGCGGCTTTGATCCGGCCGGGGAGGTTGCGTCGGGCCGCCGTCATCGCTGCATTGCTGGCGGTGGCGGGATGCCTGCTGATCTGGTGGCGGGCCGAGCATGTCACCAGTGCCCGGCTTGATCGCCCCCGTGTTGCGACATTCACCGCGAAGATCGAAGCGGTCGAGCATCTTGCGGCCCGTGATCTGGTCCGACTTACTCTGCTGCCCGACGCCGGGCAGTCACTGCCGGGGCGTGTTCGGGTCAACGTCCCGATCCCGAACATGCCCCCTGGACTCGATCCGGGCGCGGAGGTGCGGCTTGGCGCCAGGCTCATGCCGCCGGCAGCGGCAGCCTTGCCGGGAGCCTATGATTTTGCGCGTGTGGCGTGGTTCCGGCAATTAGGTGCAACCGGGACTGCGCTCGGCACGATTGAGGTCGTGAGCCGCAGGCGCTCGACCGGCTTCACAGCGCGGATCAACGGCATCCGTGCCAATCTGACTGATCATATCCAGAAGTCGCTGGGCGGGTCGGCGGGCGGTATCGCGGCCGCGCTCGTCGCCGGCGATCAAGGGGGCATCGCCGAGGCCGACGTGGAGGCGATGCGTACGAGCGGTCTTGCCCACCTCCTTTCGATCAGTGGGCTGCACGTCGGCGCGGTGGTGGCGGGGACAATGCTGCTGATGCTTCGGCTGCTGGCCTTGAGTCCGACGCTGGCGTTGCGCGCGCCACTGCCGATGATTGCTGCAGGCGTTGCTGCCCTTGTCGGGATCCTCTACACATTGCTGGCCGGGGCACAGATCCCGACGGTGCGGTCCTGCATCGCCGCACTGCTGATCCTGGCGGCGCTTGCGATGGGGCGCGAAGCGGTGACGCTGCGGCTAGTCGCTGCGGGCGCGATCCTCGTCCTGCTGCTGTGGCCCGAGGCGCTGGTCAGCCCGAGTTTCCAGTTGAGCTTCGCCGCGGTCACGGCGCTCGTCGCCTTCCACGATCATCCGCGAGTGCGCGCTTTCGCGGCGCGTCGGGAGGGGGAGGGCTGGATCGGCCGCGGTCTTCGCGCGGTGCTCATCCTGCTCGCGACTGGGCTTGCCGTCGAGATCGCCTTGGTGCCGATTGCACTCTATCATTTCCATCGCGCCGGAATTCACGGCGTTGTGGCAAATATGATTGCTATTCCATTGACTACATTCATAATTATGCCACTTGAAGCACTCGCCTTGCTGATGGATGTGATCGGGTTGGGCGGTCTTTTCTGGAAAATCTCAGGAATCAGTCTTAATTTCCTGATAAATATAGCACATTTTGTAGAAAGTCAGCCGGGGGCGGTAAGCGCTCTTCCCGCCATGCCGCTCGCCGCGTTCGGGCTGATGGTCCTGGCGGGTCTCTGGTTTTGTTTGTGGCGGGAAATGCCGCGATGGCTCGCCTTGCCGGTTTTCCTCGCAGGCGCGCTTTGGGCAGGTCTCACATCATCGCCTGACCTGCTTGTCACCAGTGACGGGCGCCATGTCGCGGTGCGCGCCAATGCAGGGGGCCTCTTCCTGCTTCGCCCCGGTGCGGGTGATTTCACGCGGGAAACCTTGCGCACTGTCGCCGCTGAAACCGAGCGCGGTCCGCTCGATGTTATGCCTTCGGCGCGATGCAGTCCCGACCTGTGCGCGGCTGATATCGAAAGCGATGGACGGCGCTGGCGGCTGCTGGCGACGCGCAGTCCGTATTTCGTGTCTTGGCCGGCGATGGTGCGGGCTTGCGCCGAAGCCGATATCGTCGTGAGCGATCGCCGCCTCCCAAAGGGCTGCGTGCCGCGCTGGTTGAAGGTTGACCGGCTGTTGCTGGCCCGGACAGGCGGGCTTGCAATCCGTTTTGATCCGCCAGAGATCACGACAGCCCGCCGCGCCCGCGACGATCATCCCTGGATGCGGGTCAGCCCTGCGTCATATCCGAGGTGATCGCGGCCAGCGCGAAGGCCACGGCGCTCGAATCTCCCGCGAAACCGATACGGATGCCGTCATGCGAGACGCTCAGGACGCGCGCGTCGATCATGCCCGCTTCGGGGTGATGGAAACGCACCTGGCTGTCGAGTGCCGGGCGCGCATTGGTTTCGAGGAAGGCGCCATGGCCGGAAATCTCGCGCAGCGCGGCGGGGGCGGGGTGGTCGGCGATGATCATGCACATCCGCCGCCGCCGCCATGGCGTGGCCATCTTTTCGGGTGCGGCGCCATACGCCGAAAGATGATGAACTGCTGCCACGCCACGCCCCTTTTATACTAGATTGGCATGACGTTAGCCGTGGCGGGGCAAGGAAAGGTTACGGCGGATGGTTACCGAAATCTAAGTGCTGTTTCCGGCGGAAATCCTTTCAGGGCGCAACCGGGAAGCAGTTGAGGCCAGCCTTCTGGAGCGCCTGACATGCCTGATTGGCCTCAGTCTTGCCGCCGAACGGGCCAGCACGAAGCCGGGTCAGTGCGCCGACTGGGATATAGTCCGGCGACTTGCCGCTGAGCGCGCCGTTCCGCGAGGCATCGCTCCATGCCTTCTGCGCCCCGGCCTGCGAACCATAGGCGCCGAGCTGCACCTTCCACCCGCCGCTTCCGGTCGAAGTGGGCTTTGCCGCCGGTGTAGGTGCAGCTGGGAGCGGAGCGGGTTTGGGTGCCGGAGCCGGCTTGGAAACCGGAGCCGGGGCAGGTTTCGGCGCGGCCTGTGCCACCCGCACCGGGGGCGGTGACGGCGCGGCTGGCGGCGACGTGGGAACCGTAACGGGCTTTGTGAGCGGCTTGGGCGGCGCGGGCTTGGCCTGCGGGCTCTTCGGAAGGCCGGCAGTCATCGATCCGTTCATCGCGACGTTGAAGCTGCCGCCCTTTTCCATTTCCTGCGCCATCGCCGCCCCCTGCTGGCGGTCGGCGATCGAAAGATATTTGTCCATCTGCTGCAGGCTGGACGCGGCCTGCGCCAGCCCGGTCGCCGCAGCACGGGTCATCAGCGCATAGGCGCGCGGCCAATCGCGGGCGACGAGGTCGCCATTGAACATCGCCGTGCCCAGAACATATTGCGCGCGGGGCTCGCCATGCTGGGCTGCCATGATGATCCACGGCATGGCACCCTGCCGGTCGCCGCCCTGGAACAGGATCAGCCCGAGATTGGCCTGCGCCTGCTCATGGCCCTGCTGGGCTGCCTTCTGATACCAGCTCTGCGCCATCCTGGTGTCAGCGGTGACGCCACGGCCAAGCTTGTAGGCTTGGCCCATGTTGAACTGCGCATCGGGATCACCCTGTTCGGCCGGAGTGCGCCATTCCGCGATCGCCTTGGCGTAATCCCCCGCCTGCCACGCATCGACGCCGTCCTTTACGGTGGCCTGGCCGGGCACGGTCCACAGCATAGCGATGAACCCGCCAACCAGCCAATTACCGCGCAAACGCATCCCAATACCCCCGTGTGAACCCCGGCGTTCAACTTTATGCTTAACCCGTCGTCAACATCAATAAAGTTGACGGCCCGAATGTCACGATTTTTCGCCGCTTTTTCGCTCCGTTAACTGCTCATTAGCTCTTCCGTGCCACCGTGGCGCAGCGGAAGGCCGTGAAAGGGATAACATGCGAGTATTGGCGTTGGCATCGCAGAAGGGCGGATCGGGCAAGACGACCTTGTCCGGGCATCTTGCCGTTCAGGCGCAGCGTGCGGGCATGGGCCCCGTCGTTCTGATGGATATAGATCCCCAAGGCTCGCTCGCGGACTGGTGGAATGAGCGCACGGCGGAAATGCCCGCGTTTGCGCAGACCACGGTCGCACGTCTCGCCAACGATCTCGCCGAACTGCGCGAGCAGGGTTTCAAGCTGGCCGTCATCGATACGCCGCCCGCGATCACCGCCGCGATCCAAAGCGTCATCCAGGTGGCCGAACTGATCGTCATCCCGACCCGCCCGAGCCCGCACGATCTGCGCGCCGTCGGCGCCACCGTCGAGCTTTGCGAGCGTTCGGGCAAGCCTTTGCTGTTCGTGGTCAACGCCGCGACGCCGCTCGCCAAGATCACCCATGAGGCCGCCATCGCCTTGTCGCAGCATGGCACCGTCGCACCAGTCATGGTCCACCACCGCACTGATTTCGCAGCCTCGATGATCGACGGCCGCACGGTGATGGAAGTGAACCCCAACTCGAAGTCAGCCAAGGAAATCGAGGCGCTGTGGGCCTATCTGGCCGACCGTCTCGAGAAGAATTTCCGCCGCACCGTCTTTAACGGCCCGCGCGCGCCAGTCCTCGGCGTTCCGCAGCGCGCCCAGCACGGCTTCGGCCGCCGGGTGGTGTCGCAATGAGCGGCGCGATGAACAGCAACGGCGGGTTCGCCTCGCTTACCTCGACGCTGCTGGCCCGCAAAGGCGGGGCTCGCCCCGCGATGCGCGCCGCACTGGGCACGAACCTCGACGATCTTGGCTGGAACGACATGGGCGAGGATCGCCCGTCTGCGCCAGCGCCGGCCGCAGCCCCGGTGCCGCAGCCAATCAAATATCAGGAAGCGATTGCAGAAGAATTTGCGGCCGAGCCTGAACCAGTCAAGCCCGAGCCGACCAAGCCCGTGGCCAAGCCGACTGCTGTCGTCCGTCCGATCCGGGCCGTGTCTCGAGTCACACGCAAGCCTGAACTCGCTGTCGGCAAAACCGCCTTCACGCTGCGCCTCGATGCCGAGCGCCATCTGCGGCTCCGGCTCGCCACGGCGGTAAGCAATCGATCGGCGCAGAAGATCGTGCTGGATGCGCTCGACGCCTATCTGGCTGCGCATCCCGAACTAGACGAGCTGGCGGACCAGGTTCCGCAACGCAAGGCCGAAAGCCGCAACTGAGGCCATTGGGGGTAGATGATGAACCGGACCATATTGAAGCTTGCCGCCAGTGTGCTGATCATCGGTACGATGGGCGTCGCGACCGCTACCGAAGTCACGCCCAAGATGATCAGGGCCGCCGAACAGGCAGCCGACAACGCGTTGGCCGCGCTCAAGAAGAACCGAATGCAGGACGCCGTGCGCTATGCCGAGCGGGCCGTGGCCTACAACCCTTCCAGCGCCGAGCATCGCGCGCTGCTGGGCCAGGCCTATCTGCACAGCGGCCGCTTCCAGTCCGCCGAAACCGCGTTCGCCGATGCGCTGCGCCTTGCGCCCGATCATGGCCGCGCCGCGCTTGGCCTGAGCCTCACCCAGATTGCGCTCGGCAAGAATGATCAGGCTCTGGCCTCTCTTGGTCAGGCGCGAGGCCGCGTGCCCGACGCTGATGTCGGTCTCGGGATGGCGCTGGCCGGCGATAAGGCCGGTGCGCTCGCGATTCTCGAGCCTGCCGCCCGTTCAGCCGACGCCAACGCCAAGGTTCGCCAGAATCTCGCGCTCACCTATGCCCTTTCCGGCCGCTGGGCCGAGGCGCGCACGACGGCTGCGCAGGATGTTGCCGCCGATCAGGTCGACAAGCGCATGATCGAGTGGGCCAGCTTCACTCGTCCGCGCGGCACCAATGAACAAGTCGCCTCGTTGCTTGGCGTAAAGCCTGTCCTCGACAGTGGCATGCCGACACAGCTCGCGCTGCTGGAAGCCAAGCCAGAGCCGGCGCCGGTCGCGCTCGCCGCGGTTGAGCCGCAGCCTGCTCCCGAGCCTGTCGTCGAAGTCGCGGCAGCGCCTGAAGAGGTCGCTCCGGCTCCAGTCATTCGCTCCGTTGATATTCCGCAGCCGGTGCTTGCGCCTGTCGTTGCCCTGGTCCAGGCCAAGCCGGTGAAGGTCGCCAAACCCTATCTGGTCAACGCTGCCGCCGCCAACACGCCCAAACCTTTCTATGTGAAGCCCGTTGCAGCGAAGCCTGTGCTCGTCTCGCAGCCGGTGGCGCGCAGCGGCAATTTTGTCGTTCAACTCGGCGCCTTCTCTAGCCAGGATCGGCTAGAGCGCGGCTGGAACAACTCGGTCGGCAAGGTCAGCTGGCTTAAAGATTATGCCCCGGTCAGCACCAAATTCAAGAATGCCGAAGGGCGCTCGCTCCATCGCCTGGCCATCAGTGGTTTCTCGAGCCGGATCGAAGCAGTCAATCTCTGCCGCAAGATGCGTGAGCGGGGTGGCGTCTGCTTCGTGCGCGGCACCGCCGGCGATGCGCCGGTCCAGTGGGTGAAGCGCACCACCAAGGAACAGTTCGCTTCCCGCTAAAATCTTTCAAAGTTTCGTCACGGAGAAAGGAGTGGTCAGCCGACGGGCTGGCCGCCCTTGATCGTTTGAAGCACCTTGCCCTGCACGGGCAGCCCATCGAATGGCGTGTTGCCAGCGCGCGCGGCCATCTCGTCGCCATTGATACGCCAGGGCTTGTCGGCATCGAACAGGATGAGGTCGGCTTCGGCCCCCACTTCCAGCAGTCCGCCGCCAACGCCCAGCAGTTCGGCTGGCCGGGCAGAAAGTAGCGCGAACAGGCGCGGAAGATCGATCAACCCGTCACGAACGAGCCCCAGCGACAATGTCAACAAAGTCTCGGCCCCGGCCATTCCGGGCGCGGCATCGGCGAAGGGCAGACGCTTGGCCTCCGGCCCCTGTGGATCATGGCCGGAGCACAGGAGATCGATCGTGCCATCGGCCAGCGCCGTTAGCGCCGCCTGCCGATCGGCTTCATCGCGCAACGGCGGGGAAAGGCGAGCGAAGGTCCGGAAGCTGCCAATCGCGATGTCGGACAGCATCAGGTGCGCGGGTGTGACGCCACAGCTTATCCGTACCCCACGTTGCTTGGCGCGGCGGACCAGATCGAAGGCGGCGGCCGTGCTGAGTTGCCGGAAATGAAGTCGCGCCCCGGTTTCCTCGGCGAGCGCGATATCGCGCGCGACCGCCATCGCCTCGGCAATCGCAGGAGCTGACGCAAGCCCCAGACGGGTTGCCGTCTCGCCAGAGGTTGCGACGGCCTGGCCAGCCAGCCCGCCGTCCTCGGCATGGACGATCACAACCAGATCGAGCGAAGCGGCATAAGCGAGCAGCCGGTGCATCACGCCGGAATCGGCGATCCATTTGCGCCCCGTCGCGACTGCGGTCGCACCCGACGCCTTCATCAGGCCAAGCTCAGCAAGCTCAGTTCCTTCGAGGCCGCGCGTGGCGGCGCCGATTGGGCTGATCCAGACATGGGGCTTGCCCGCCTGTCCAGCGCGCTCGACCAGCGCGGTGTTGTCGAGCGGCGGCGATTGATCTGGCATCAGCCCAGCGCGCGTGATGCCGCCCGCCGCGAAGGCCGGGAAATCTATCGCGAAGACGCCGACATCGACGATACCGGGCGCGACGAGCAATCCCTTTGCGTCGATTGTGGTGGCATCCGCCGGAACGTCGAAACCGCCGATCGCCGTGATCTGCCGGTCGCGGATCAGGAGATTGGCCTCGCGCACGCCGTCCGAGCCGACGATCTTGCCATTGAGGATCGCGAGCGGGTTCAAGTCCAACCCTCCACGCCGCGCCTTCCGCGCGTGAGGACGTCCAGACAGGCCATGCGCACCGCGACGCCCATCTCGACCTGCTCGGTGATCGCCGAGCGCTCGATATCGTCAGCGACCGAGGAGGCGATCTCGACACCCCGGTTCATCGGGCCGGGGTGCATCACGAGCGCATCGGGTGCCGCTTTCGCCAGCCGTTCCGGCGTAAGGCCGTAAAGCGCGTGATATTCGCGCAACGAGGGCACGAAGCCACCCTCCATCCGCTCGCGCTGGAGCCGGAGCATCATCACCACGTCAGCGCCATGGAGCCCCGCCTCGAAATCGGTGAAGCGTTCGACGCCCATCCGTTCGACCTGGGCGGGCAGCAAGGTCGGCGGCCCGACCACGCGGACGTTCGCGCCGAGGTTGGTCAGTGCAAGGATATTGGAGCGGGCAACCCGGCTGTGGAGCACGTCGCCGCAGATCGCGACCGTCAGCCCAGCAATCTGTCCCTTGCGGCGGCGGATGGTCAATGCGTCGAGCAATGCCTGGGTGGGATGCTCGTGCCGGCCATCGCCAGCGTTGAGCACCGGGCAATCGACCTTGTCGGCGATAAGCTGCACCGCGCCGGAGGCATCGTGCCGGATCACGATCACGTCGGCCCGCATCGCGTTGAGCGTCATCGCGGTATCGATCAGCGTTTCGCCCTTCTTCACGCTCGATTGCGCTACGGCCATATTGACCACGTCAGCGCCGAGGCGCTTGCCTGCGATCTCGAAGGACAGGAGCGTGCGGGTGCTGTTCTCGAAAAAGGCATTGATGACGGTGAGGCCAGCTAGCCGGTCGTCATGCTTGGCGGCGAGCCGGTTGAATCCGATCCACTGCTCCGCCTCGTCCAGCAGCCAGCTGATTTCGTGTGGCTGCAGCCCGGCGATGCCGGTGAGGTGACGATGGGGAAAGGGATTCGCCGTCGGGTGCTTTGGGGGGCTGGCGGCGGGGTCAATCATCAAAACGCCGCTCTAGTCGCAAGGCGCGGGAACCTCAAGAGAAAGCTCTGTTCCACCTGCTCGCCGTGGCGACGAACCGATTCAACGCAAATCCTTGCGGCTATTAACCCGTCGCTATTCCCAGCCTGGCTTTTGGACCTCTAGCGAATGTTTACCACCAAGCGGGGATTCGATGTTTTCAGGTCTACGCGGCCTAGTTGTCGCCACAGCCATACTTGTTGCCTCTGCCAGCCCGGCGGCGGCGCAAAGCTATGGCAGCCAATATTGGCAGTGCGCCCCCTTCGCCCGGTTGCTCTCCGGTATCCAGCTCTTCGGCCGCGCCGCCGCGTGGTGGACGCAGGCCGAGGGACGCTATGATCGCGGCAACGCGCCGCGCGTCGGATCGGTGCTTTCGTTCAAGTCGGTCGGCAAGATGGCCGCCGGGCATGTCGCGATGGTGAGCCAGGTCGTCAGTGAGCGCGTGATCCACGTGACCCATGCCAACTGGTCGCCGATCAACGGCCGCCGTGGTCAGGTCGAGGAAAATGTTGAGGTGACGGATGTGTCGCCTGGCAACGACTGGACCCAGGTCCGCGTTTATTACGCGCCGCTCAAGGGGCTGGGCACATCGTCCTATCCCACCAACGGCTTCATTTACTCGACTGCGCCGAACATGATCATGGCGAGCGCTCAGTAACCCGCCTCAGATAATTCCCGAAAGCCCGTCGATCGCGCCCTGCAATATGTAGGCCGCGGCCATCTTGTCGACCAGTTCCGCCCGCCGCGCGCGGCTGGTGTCGGCGGCGAGCAGTGTGCGGGTGACAGCATCGGTGGACCAGCGCTCGTCCCAGAGCAGGATCGGAAACCCCAGCGTTTCGAGGTTGCGCGCGAACGCCCGGATCGATTGAGTGCGCGGACTGTCGCTCCCATCCATGTTAAGCGGCAAGCCGAGGACAAGGCCGGTGACGAACTGTTCGCCGCAGATCTTCCGAAGCGCCGCCAGATCGACCGTGAACTTGACCCGCCGGATCGTCTCGGCCGCGCTTGCGATCGTCCAGCCGGCATCGCACAACGCAATGCCGATCGTCTTGGTGCCGACATCGAGACCGGCCAGTCGCCCCGCGTTGGGCAGGGCATCGCGATAGGCGCGGGCGTCAGTGGTGATCATTTCTTGAGGAAGCTCCGCGTGCGGGCCTCGGCATCGGCACGGACATTGGCCCAGAACAGCGCATAATCGAACACATGATAGTTGTTGCCAGGCAATATGTAAGCGCTGAAGCCACGGGGCGGAGCGCCTATGCTCAGCCATCCCTGCGGCGTGCAGCGTGCCCCGATCGAGCCCTGTTCGATCGCCGCGTCTTTCAGTCCGCTGCTGGGGATGAGCGCGCCCCGGTTCGCGGAGGGGAGGGCGGCGCTGTCCGGCGCCCCTGTCAGCGGATTGATGCACAGCATCGGGCTGCCGCGCCGCAGCTTGCCGTCGAAACCGGTGCTGCGATCGTAAATGTCGATGACCTGATGCGGATCGGCCGGTTCGGCGAAGCTCTGCCAGGACAGTATGCAGTTGGCCTGGCCGGGCGCCTCGCAGGCGGGCAGACCGAGCGCCGGCAGATCATGGGCGATCGAGATCGGCCAGCCCACCGCATAGGCAGCCACGATCCGCTTCGCGAGCGGCTGGCCCGCGACCCGCCGGGACAGGAGGTGGAGCAGGTGGAGCGCGCCCTGACTATGCCCGGCCAGCAGGATCGGCTGGGAACGCGGGATGGAGGCCACGAACGCATCGAAAGCGCGCTCGATATCGGTGTAGGCAAAGGCGATCGCCTTTTCCGCATCGTCATTGACGCCGCTTGAGGGCAGGAAACTGCCCAGCACGGCCTGACGGTAACGCGGCGCCCAGATCGCGCCGATATTGTTGAAGGCGCTGACCTGGCTCATCGCGAACAGGCGCTGGCGCTCATAAGCGTCGCGATCGTCGTAGGGCGCGTTCCAGCGATCACGCCCCAGATAGGTGGTGGGCGGCACGTAAAACACCGCGATGGGTGGGCTGGCGGCCGGCGCAAAGCCTTTTGGCGCCCAGAGCGCCGGATCGTCCTTCAGACCCGGCCGCGAAAGCCATGCATCCGCCTTTTGATAGTCGGGAGCGCTGTCGGGCGGGGGCAGGGTGAACGGTTTACCTGGCACGAAGGCCACCCGCATCAGCTGGTCCTGAAAGATGTTCCAGCCTATCGCCGCGGCTAAAGTTAGCATGATAAGCCCCGCAATTACGTACAAAAAACGCCGCGCCGCCACATACTCTCCTATGTTGCACTGCAACATGAAATGCCGATGATCGCAAGTGCGTAGCGGACAATCGTGCCGGGGTCGATCCGCAAGCCCGTGCTTGAAGCGGGCGGCCCACGATGCTAGCCGCCACGCTTTCCATTCGTTCCAGCCAAGCAGGATGCCATGTCAGTCGACAGCGCCACCGTCCGCAAGATCGCGAGCCTTGCCCGTATCGCCGTCAGCGATGCCGAGGTCGAGGCGTTCGTGCCTGAGCTCAACAAGATCCTGGGCTTGGTCGAACAACTGGGCGAGGTCGACACCAGCGGCATTGCCCCGCTGGCGGCGGTGATCCCCAACCATCAGCGCCTGCGCGATGATGTCGTCACTGACGGCAACATCCGCGACCGCGTCCTCAAGAACGCCCCTCAGGCCGAACACGGCTTTTTCGCTGTTCCGAAAGTGATCGAATAGTGAGTGATCTGACAAACCTGACCGTCGCCGGCATCCGTGACGGGTTCCGCAAGGGCGATTTTTCGGGACGCGAAGTGGCGGATGCCTTCGTCGATGCGGTAGAAGGCGGGCGCGTGCTCAACGCCTTCATCGTCGAGACGCCCGAGCATGCCATCGCCGCCGCCGAAGCTGCCGATCGCGGCCGCGCGAATGGCGAGCTTGGTGCACTCTCGGGCGTGCCGCTCGGCATCAAGGACCTGTTCTGCACCGAGGGGTATCAGACCACAGCGGCCAGCCACATTCTGGAAGGCTTTACCCCGACCTACGAGTCCACCGTCAGCGCCAAGCTGTTCGCCGCTGGCGCGGGGATGCTTGGCAAGCTCAACATGGACCAGTTCGCCATGGGCTCGTCCAACGAGACCAGCGCATTCGGCAATGTGATCTCGCCGTGGCGGCGCAAGGATGGCGGCAATGCGGCACTTGCCCCGGGCGGCTCCTCGGGCGGCTCCTCGTCTGCCATCGCTGCGCGTCTGGTACCTGCTGCGACGGGCACCGATACCGGCGGTTCGATCCGCCAGCCGGCCGCCTTCACCGGCATTTCGGGCATCAAACCGACCTATGGCCGTTGCTCGCGCTGGGGCATCGTCGCCTTTGCGTCCTCGCTGGATCAGGCCGGGCCGATGGCACGCGACGTGCGCGACAATGCGTTACTGCTTGAGGTGATGAGCGGTTTCGATCCGAAGGATTCGACTTCGCTCGACGTGGCGGTGCCGAACTGGGAAGCTGCCCTGTCCAGCGATCTCAAGGGCAAGCGGGTTGGAATTCCCAAGGAATATCGCGTTGACGGCATGCCTGATGAGATCGAGGCGCTTTGGCAGCAGGGCATCGCCTGGATGAAGGATGCGGGCGCCGAGATCGTCGATGTCTCGCTCCCGCACACCAAATATGCGCTGCCGGCTTACTACATCATTGCGCCAGCGGAGGCCTCGTCGAACCTCGCCCGTTATGACGGCGTGCGCTATGGCCAGCGCGATCTGCCGGACGGGGCCGGTTTGCAGGATATGTACGCCGCCACCCGCGCCGCCGGCTTCGGCGCCGAGGTCAAACGCCGCATCATGATCGGCACCTATGTGCTCTCGGCCGGCTATTATGACGCTTATTACACCCAGGCCCAGAAGGTCCGCGCGCTGATCGTCCGCGATTTCGAGCAGGCATGGGAAAAGTGCGACGTCCTCCTGACTCCGACCGCGCCGTCAGCGGCCTTTGCGTTGGGCGAGAAGCAGGCCGACCCGATCGCGATGTATTTGAACGACGTCTTCACGGTCCCGGCCTCGCTGGCGGGGCTTCCGGCCATGTCGGTGCCAGCAGGGCTGGACGGGCAGGGCCTCCCGCTCGGTCTCCAGATCATCGGCAAGCCGCTTGATGAGCAGAGCGTTCTGAACGCAGGTCTCGCAATCGAGGAACGGGCGGGCTTTACGGCCCGCGCGGAAAGGTGGTGGTAAGATGAGCGACTATCGCATCCAGGGTGCCACCGGCGATTGGGAGGTTGTGATCGGGCTTGAGGTTCATGCGCAAGTGACCTCGAATGCAAAGCTTTTTTCTGGCGCATCGACCAAATTTGGGTCCGAACCCAACGCCAATGTCAGCCTGATCGACGCGGCCATGCCCGGCATGCTGCCTGTGCCCAACAAGGAATGTATCCGCCAAGCCGTTCGCACCGGCATGGCAATCGATGCGCAGATCAACAAATGGTCGCGCTTCGATCGCAAGAATTATTTCTACGCCGATCTGCCCCAAGGCTATCAGATCAGCCAGCTCTATCATCCGCTGGTGGGCGAGGGCGCGATCACGCTCGACATTGATAAGAAGACTGGCATTGCCGAAGCCAAGCGCATCGGCATCGAGCGCATCCATGTCGAGCAGGACGCGGGCAAGCTGATGCACGACCAGCATCCGACGCGGAGCTATGTCGATCTCAACCGCTGCGGCGTCGCGCTGATGGAGATCGTGTCTCGGCCGGATATGACTTCTCCTGCAGAAGCAGGGGCTTATCTCCGTAAGCTTCGATCAATCCTGCGCTATGTCGGGTCATGCGATGGCAATATGGAAGAAGGCTCGATGCGCGCCGACGTCAATGTCAGCGTGCGCAAGGCGGGCGAGCCGCTCGGCACCCGGACCGAGACCAAGAACGTCAATTCGGTCCGCTTTGTGATGCAGACGATCGAGCATGAGGCCAATCGTCAGGTGGATGTGCTCGAAAGCGGCGGCAAGATCGTTCAGGAAACGCGCCTGTTCGATCCGGACAAGGGCGAGACCCGGTCGATGCGCTCCAAGGAGGATGCGCACGATTATCGCTATTTCCCTGATCCGGACCTCCTGCCGCTCGAGCTCGACGATGCGTTCCTTGATGAATGTCGCGCAAGCCTGCCCGAGCTGCCGGACGCTAAGCGCGCCCGCTACACCGGGCCGCTGGGCATTTCCGCTTATGCCGCTAGCGTGATCACGGCCGATGTCGAAACGGCGCGCTGGTTCGAGGCGCTGCTTGCCGCCGGGGCCGACGCCAAGGCGGGCGCGAACTGGCTTACGTCCGAGCTGTTCGGCGCGCTCAACCGCCTCGGCAAGGATATTGTGGATAGTCCGGTCAGCCCCACCCAGGGCGCGCAGCTTCTCGGTCTGGTGGCCGATGGCACGCTCTCGGGCAGCCTCGCCAAGCAGGTGTTCGAGATCATGCTCGAAACCCGCGAAGATCCCGCGAAGATCGTCGAGGAACGCGGGATGAAACAGACCTCGGACACCGGCGCGATCGATGCCGTGATCGCCGATGTGATGGCCGCCAACGCCGACAAGGTCGCCGAATATCGCGGCGGCAAAGACAAGCTGTTCGGCTTCTTCGTCGGCCAGACGATGAAGGCGATGGCGGGCAAGGCCAATCCCGGCGTGGTCAACGACCTGCTGAAGAAAGCGCTCGACGGCTGAACGACACGTGTCACGGATCGTTCATCCTTTCCATGCCAGTCCGTTGTGACTGACGCATCGAAAGGCTAACCCATGCGAATATTGCTGCTTGTTGCTGTCGCTCTGACGCTGCCCGGCTGCGTTCGTACTGTCGCGAGCGTCGTTACGGCTCCGGTTAAAGTCGTAAGTCAGGGCGCAGACTGGGCAACCACGAGCCAGGACGAAGCCGATCGCAACCGCGGACGGGAAATCCGCAAGCAGGAAGAGCGTGAGGCGCGCGAGAGGCGCAAACGGGAACGCGAGAACTATTAATCCCCTCGCTCGCGCATAGCCTTGCCCTCTGACCCTCTACTGCTATATGCGCGCCCGTTCGGGCGTCCTGCGGGCGTGGCGGAATTGGTAGACGCGCTGGATTTAGGTTCCAGTATCGAAAGATGTGGGGGTTCGAGTCCCTTCGCCCGCACCAGCTCCGCCGATGTCGCGGGGCTGGCCCATAAAGAGTTTCCTGAGAGGTCGAGTTGAAATGCAGACTGTCGAGACGTTGAACGAGGGCCTGAAGCGCGCCTACACGCTGACCATCCCCGCCAAGGACATCATCGCGCGGGTCGATGCCGAGGTGAAGACCGTGGCTCCGCAAATCAAGATGCCCGGCTTTCGCCCCGGCAAGGTGCCCGCGAACCTCATCAAGAAGATGCACGGCCCCGCTCTCGAGCGTCAGGCGCTTGACACGGCGGTGCGCGAGGGCGTGCAGTCGCTGCTCAGCGAGAAGCAGCTTCGTCCCGCGATGCAGCCGGCCGTCGAGCTCGACGAGCAATATGAGCCCGGCAAGGACGCCGAGGTGAAGGTCACGCTTGAGGTGTTGCCCGAGGTGCCGACCCCGCAGATCGAGGGAATTGCGCTCGAGCGCCTCGTGGTCGAAGTGCCCGATGACAAGATTGACGAGCAGCTGAACCAGCTGGCCTCGTCCCAGAAGAGCTATGATCCCGCGCCGGACGGCCATGCCGCCGAGACCGGTGATCTGGTTGTGATGGATTTCGCCGGCAAGGTCGATGGCGTCGCTTTCGAGGGCGGCACGGGCGAGGGCATGTCGGTCGAGCTTGGCTCGGGCCGTCTCATCCCCGGTTTCGAGGATCAGCTCGTCGGCGTGAAGCTGGGCGAGGAGCGGGTGCTCAACGTGACCTTCCCTAAGGACTATAATGTGGAGACCTTGAAGGGCAAGGACGCCACCTTCGAAGTCAAGGTGACCGAGCTGAAGCGCTCCAAGGAAAGCACGGTCGACGAGGAATTCGCCAAGTCGCTCGGCCTCGAAGGGCTTGAGCAGCTTCGAGGCCTGATTAAGGGCCAGCTTGAGCAGGAACTGGGCGGCCTCACCCGCACGCACATGAAGCGCAAGCTGCTCGATCAGCTCGCCGCCAGCCACGACTTCCCGGTCCCGCCGTCAATGGTCGATGCTGAATTCCAGCAGATCTGGCAGCAGCTCGAGCATGAAGCGAGCCATGAGGAAGATCCCTCCGCCGCGCTGGCCGAAATGGAGAAGGAGCGCGACGATTACCGCGCCATCGCCGAGCGCCGCGTGCGCCTGGGCCTGCTCCTGTCCGAGATCGGCCAGAAGAATGGCATCGAAGTCACCCAGGCGGAGATGAACCGGCTGATCGCGCAGGCGGCCCAGCAGTACAACCCCAAGGAGCGCGAGCGCTTCGCCCAGTATGTCCAGCAGGAGCCAATGGCCGCCGCACAGCTGCGTGCGCCGCTCTATGAGGACAAGGTCGTCGATTTCCTGTTCGGCAAGGCGGACATCAGCGATCGCACCGTGAGCCGCGACGAACTGGAAGCCGCGATCGAATCTGAAGAGGGCGCGCCCGGCCATGTTCATGGCCCTGGCTGCGGTCACGATCACCACGATCATGACCACGCCAAGCCCAAGGCGAAGAAGGCTGCCAAAAAGGCTGATTCGGACGAAGCAGAGGTCGAGAAGCCTGCGCCCGCCAAAAAGCCTGCGGCCAAGAAGGCCAAGCCGGCAGCGGAAGAAGCCGCTGCTCGTGCTGACTCCGAAGCAGCACCTGCCCCCAAGAAAAAGGCGGCTCCCAAAAAGGCCAAGGCCGAGGGCTGATGCAATCGCCGTCATGCTGAAGCTGTTTCAGCATGACGGTCGGATGGATCGGGCAGGGCCGATCCGGCGCCGTTTGGCTTTGGGGCACGATCCTCTTCTCGACGAAATTTCGTGAGAATGGGTCGTTTTGGGATTATAATGAAATCCGCGCTTTACTGTGCGGGCCGGGCGACTAGCTTCGCGCCATGACGATATCGCCTGCCCGCATTGCCGTGCTTCTGCCCTGCTACAATGAAGAAGCCGCCATTGGGCAGACCGTGGCCGGCTTCCGCAAGGCGTTTCCCGCCGCCGACATTTACGTCTTCGACAACAACAGCAGTGATCGCACGATGGAGGTTGCGCGCACTGCGGGCGCTATCGTGCGAACCGAGCGCATGCAGGGCAAGGGCCACGTCGTCCGCCGCATGTTCGCGGATGTGGAAGCAGACGTCTATGTGATGGCCGATGGCGACGCGACCTATGACGCGGCCGCCGCGCCCGGAATGGTCGCGATGCTGCTCGAGGAGCAGCTCGACATGGTGGTGGGCGCACGGCGCGATCAGGTGGAGGCTGCCTATCGGCGCGGCCACCGCCTGGGCAATGCGGTCTTCACTGGCCTGCTCGCCCGGCTGTTCGGCCGCAGCTTCAGCGATATTTTTTCGGGCTACCGTGTTTTTTCCCGCCGGTTCGTGAAGAGCTTCCCGGTCTTGTCGTCGGGGTTCGAGATTGAGACCGAAATCAGCGTCCATGCGCTTGAACTCAAGATGCCGGTTGCCGAGCTGGTCACCAATTATGGCGCGCGGCTGGAAGGCTCGACCTCGAAATTGTCGACCTGTCGCGACGGCCTTCGCATCATGCGCACGATCGTCACACTGTTCCGTGTCGAGCGGCCCGCGCTGTTCTTCGGTGCGGCGGGCGGGCTGCTTGCGTTGATCGCGATCATTCTCGCGATTCCGCTGGTGATAACCTATAGCGAGACCGGGCAGGTGCCGCGCTTCCCCACGGCGATCCTCGTGACCGGCCTCATGATCCTTGCCAGTCTCAGCGCCACCTGCGGCCTCATTCTCGATACCGTCGTGCGTGGCCGGCGCGAGATGCGGCGTCTTGCATATCTGGCGCTGCCGGCTCCAGGCGGGTCCGCCTCTTGAAGTGCGTCTCCGAAACGCCGATGTAACGTCCATCATCACCAGCAGGGCCTGAGTCTAGAACATGAATCATCCACTTACCGACGCGCTTGTTCCGATCGTCATTGAACAATCCAACCGTGGCGAGCGCAGCTTCGACATCTATTCCCGCCTGCTGCGTGAGCGGATCATCTTCGTCACCGGTCAGGTCGAGGATCATATGGCCTCGCTGATCACCGCCCAGCTGCTGTTCCTGGAATCGGAAAATCCGAAGAAGGACATCTATATGTACATCAACTCGCCGGGCGGTGTGGTGACGGCCGGCATGGCGATCCATGACACGATGCAATATATTCGGCCGCGTGTTGGCACGGTCTGTATTGGTCAGGCCGCGTCGATGGGCAGTTTCCTGCTTGCAGCGGGAGAGCCGGGCATGCGCGTGGCGCTCACCAATGCGCGGATCATGGTCCACCAGCCGTCGGGCGGGGCACAGGGCCAGGCCACAGACATCGAGATCCAGGCCAAGGAGATTCTGCGCATCCGGCACCGGATGAACGAGCTCTATGCCAAATATACCGGCAAGCCGCTCGACGTGATCGAAAACGCCATGGAGCGGGACAAATTTCTGTCCGCTGACGAGGCCAAGACCTTCGGCCTGATCGACGAAGTTTTCGACAAGCGCCCGGCCGGCACCGAGGAAGCTGCGGCGGCGTGAACGCTTTTGAAGGGGTAAATGCGGTAAACGGCATTGCAGCCAATGCCCGGCGGGCGCTAGGATACCCGGAATCGTTGTCGGCCGTGTGCGGCCAAAGGATGAGTAAATGACCAAGTTGAGCGGCGGCGACTCCAAGAGCACCCTCTACTGCAGCTTCTGCGGGAAGTCGCAGCATGAGGTGCGCAAGCTGATCGCCGGCCCCACGGTGTTCATCTGCGACGAGTGCGTGGAACTGTGCAACGACATCATCCGCGAGGAATCGAAGTCGGCGCTCGTCAGCAAGAAGGACGGCGGGGTCCCGACCCCGCAGGAGATCTGCAACGTCCTCGACGATTATGTGATCGGCCAGAGCAAGGCGAAGCGCGTGCTCTCGGTTGCGGTGCACAATCACTATAAGCGGCTCAACCATGGCGCCAAGGGCGCCGACGTCGAGCTGGCCAAGTCCAACATCCTGCTTGTCGGCCCCACCGGCTGCGGCAAGACGCTGCTGGCTCAGACACTGGCGCGCATCCTTGACGTGCCGTTCACCATGGCGGACGCCACGACGCTCACTGAAGCCGGTTATGTCGGCGAGGATGTCGAGAACATCATCCTGAAGCTGCTCCAGGCGTCCGACTATAATGTCGAGCGCGCCCAGCGCGGCATCGTCTACATTGATGAGATCGACAAGATCAGCCGCAAGGCCGACAACCCCTCGATCACACGCGATGTGTCGGGCGAGGGCGTGCAGCAGGCGCTGCTCAAGCTGATGGAAGGCACCACCGCGAGCGTTCCGCCGCAGGGCGGACGCAAGCATCCGCAGCAGGAGTTCCTGCAGGTCGACACCACCAACATCCTCTTCATCTGCGGTGGCGCCTTTGCGGGTCTCGAGCGGATCATTGCGGATCGTCTGCAGGGCAAATCGATCGGCTTCGGCGCCTATGTCGCCGCGCCTGACGAGCGTCGCACTGGCGAAGTGCTGCAACAGTGCGAGCCCGAGGATCTGCTCAAGTTCGGTCTGATCCCGGAATTCGTCGGCCGTCTGCCGGTCATCGCGACGCTGATGGATCTCGATGAAGCCGCGCTGATCACCATCCTGACCGAGCCGAAGAATGCGCTCGTGAAGCAGTATCAGAAGCTGTTCGAAATGGAGGGCGTAAAGCTCGGTTTCACCGACGACGCGCTGGTGTCGATCGCCCGCCGCGCGATCGATCGCAAGACGGGCGCACGCGGCCTGCGCTCGATCCTCGAAGGCATCTTGCTCGACACGATGTTCGATCTGCCGTCAATGGATGGCGTCGACGAGATCATGATCGACAAGGACGTGGTCGAGGGTCGGAAGGATCCGGTTCGGGTCTTCTCGAAGAAGATCAAGGAAAAAGCCGGCGACGCCGCCTGAGCCGGAGGATAGCGCATGGAGTTTCTCCAATCCGTCTCGATCTGGCTGCTGCTGCTGTTCAATCTCGGCCTGGTAATCTACGCGATCCGCTCGCCTGCGAAGTAGGCGGGGTGACGTAGGCTGCGGTCAGCTTGCCGAACCGATCCGGCTCCGCATATAATCGCGGAAGTGAGGGTAGAGCACCTCATTGCCATATCCGCTGAGATGATCTCCATCGAAGAATAGCGGCTTGCCATTTAGCATCGCGTCGCAGCCGTTCCGCGAACACAGCCTGGAGGTTGGATCCCATATCTCGGGTCCGCCGACCCGTGTGGCGATTGATGTCAATGCCTGAAGTATCGGAGCACGCAGCGCATCAAATTCGGTTCGCGTGAGAGTCAGGCCGCCCGCACACATCGGATTGTGGCGGTTGAACCAGTCCGAACAACGGAATGGCGGTGCGCGAAAGAGAGGGAGAGGCGCCTCGAACACGATTGTTGCGCCCGTTTTCTGCAGCTCGGCAATGATCTGGACAGCTTCATCGACGGCCAGCTTCCGTCGCGCGGCCTCGTCCTCCGGTAGGCCCGGTATCACCTCAATCGCCCCCGCATCAGCGCCGGACTGTTCGGTGAATCGCTTCAGGCGCAGGTTCGGCAAGAACAATATGTCGCCCGGACGAAGCTCTTTTTTGAGCCGGGCCAGCATCCCGTCATAATAGCCCTGACACGGCTCATCATGGCTTCCAATTGGCTTGTTCAGCTGAAGGAAACCGCAACCCCTGGCATACCAGAGTTGCACGGTGTTGCCGGTGTCGGCCGCGAATTGGCGCAGCAGTGGGCTGTAAGCGAGGCCGTGCGAATCCCCCACCGCCACGACCCGACGTCCTGTGATGGATGTGCAATCCTGTGGCGTCCAGGTCGTCACCGTGCCGCGATTCAGCACTTCGTCTTTAGCGTCGAGCGTGCAATTTCCTGGCAGCCATAGTGGCTTGCGCCCGTCCGCATACCAGAGCGCCGTGTCGGCGGTCTGGCTCAGCGACATGCGGCTTTGCCCCTTCAAGAGCATGACGCCCATGCCGGCGGAGACAAGCACAAACGCGAGGCTCAACCCAACAACTGCCGGCCGCGACAAAGCCTTGAGGCGCACATTGTATCGCGTCGGGGTTTCAATGAACCTGTAGGACATCCAGCCCAGCACGAAGACCAGCACAAGGGCGATTCCCGCAGTCAGCACCGTTTCCAATCCCACGGTCCAGCGGAACAGCACGAAGACCGGCCAGTGCCAGAGATAAAGCGAATAGGAGAGCTTGCCGATAGCCACGAACGGCGGGCTGGAAAGAAGCGCCGACAACGCACCACGCCGCCATGTGCAAACTGCTACGATCAGTCCCGCCGTGCCGAATGTCGGCGGGATCGCGAGCGGGAAGGGGAAGCCGTCCACTTCGTGGATCGTAAAGGAAAAGAAGATCAGCGTAGCCGACAGCGCGGATAGGGCGATTGGAAACCAGCGCCCCCTGATGCAGCCAAGCGCCCCGATCCAGCGATGTCGGGTCAGGCACAGCATCATGCCAATGCCAAGTTCCCAGAAGCGTGCCGGGATCATGTAGAATGCGTGACGTGGTTCGGTCTGCATCAGCCAGGCGCAAATCGCCAAGGAGAGCAACGACAGCAGGCTGATCGCGGCGATCGCGTTAGGATATCTCTCCGGCCGTGACCTGCCGACGGCGTACCAGAAGAACAGGAACGGGAAGATCAGGTAGAATTGCTCCTCCACGCCCAGCGACCAGGTATGGATGAAGGGATTGAACGCCGCCTCGGGCGCGAAATAGGTGTCGGTCTCAAGCGCCAGCGTGACGTTGCTGATCCCGAAAAATGCAGCGGTTGCCACACTTCCCATGGATTTGCTGAGCCAGGCCTTTGGCACGAACAGGTTGCTGAGGATGATCGTCACGATCAGCATCGCGATCAGCGCCGGCATGATGCGCACCAGCCGCCGCGCATAGAAATAGGTCAACAGATCGCGCACGCGATCGAAATGCATACCCATCAACGATCCGGTGACGACGAAGCCCGAGATTACGAAGAAGATGTCGACGCCGACGAACCCGCCCGGCAGCAGCGCTGCGTTCAGATGATAGAGAATGACGGAAAGCACCGCGATCGCGCGCAGACCGTCAATCGCCGGAAGATATCCGAACGCCTCCTCAGTCGAGGAACGCTTGTCCGCTTGCTGAAGCCCCATATTTCGCGCCTAGGGCGCAGTTTTGTGCGCTGCAATACACGGAATTTTAACCTGTTCCACTATGGCTCAGTCGAGTGTCGTCCGATAGCGCGCCAGCGCCAGCGCGGTGATCGCGCACACGAAGATCGCCAGTGCGATCAGGCTCGGGGCCATATCCGATATGGTCTGGCCCTTGAGTAATGCACCGCGCACCACCCGCAGGAAATGCGTCACCGTCATCATCGTCCCGATCATCTGGGTCCATAACGGCATGCCCCGGAACGGGAACATGAA
>CAYLIK010000023.1:0-28968 GCA_964383565.1 uncultured Sphingomonadaceae bacterium | reverse complement strand
GCCCTGAGATATTCACCAACGACGTTTTGCGGCGGTCCATCGGCGGCGACCCTGCCGTCGCGGATCATGATGGCGCGGTTGCAGAGCTTCTGGATGACCGGAAGCTGGTGGCTCACGATCAGGACGGTGCGCCCTTCGCCGACCAGTTCGCCCACCTTGCCAATGCACTTGGCCTGGAACGCGGCGTCGCCCACCGCCAGCACCTCATCGATTATCAGGATTTCGGGATCGATATGCGCCGCCACCGCAAACCCCAGACGAAGATACATGCCGCTCGAATAATGTTTCACCGGGGTATCGATGAACTGCTCAAGCCCGGAGAAGTCCACGATCGCGTCGAATTTCGCCAGCGTCTCACGCCGCGACATGCCGAGGATCGCACCATTGAGGAAGACATTCTCCCGCCCGGTCAGTTCGCGGTGGAACCCGGTGCCGACCTCCAGCAGGCATCCCAGCCGGCCGGCCATCTCGATGCGCCCGGCGGTCGGCTCGACGATGCGCGACAGGATCTTGAGCAATGTGCTTTTGCCAGCGCCGTTGCTGCCGATGATCCCGACCACTTCGCCGGGGCGGACATCGAACGAAATGTCGCGCAGCGCCCAGAACCAGTCGTCCCGGTTCCCCCGACCCTTTCCGGCCAGCCGCGCGAACGACGCCGTCAAGGTTTCCCGCAAATCGGGCAGCGAAGCGCGCGTTCGCCCGACCTGATAGCGCTTGGCGATGCCGCGCGCCTGGATCGCACCCGCAGACAATCGGGTCATAGCAGATCCGCCAGGCTGCGTTCGTTGTGGCGGAAATAAAAGGCCCCGCCCACGAGCGCCAACAGCGTGGTCGCGATCGAGATAAGGAGCGCCTCCGGCACGATCGGCGTGCCGAACAGCGACCAGCGCACACCATCGACGACGCCGACCATGGGGTTGAGATTGTAGAACAGCCGCCAATGTTCCGGCAGCACGCTGCTCGGATAGGCGATCGGCGTGGCGAGGAGCGCGATCTGCAGCGCGAACGGCAGGGCATGGCCTACGTCGCGGAAGCGCACATTCGCCGCCGACAGGATCAATCCGATGCCGATCGCCGCCGCGGTGCCGAGAGCGAGAAAGAGCGGCAGCGCCAGAATATTCAGTCCGATATTCTGCCCATAGAACAGGATCATCAGCACGAGCAGCAGCAGGCCAATGACCAGATCGGCAAAGCCCGAGAAGATCGCCGCCAGCGGGATCGCGAGGCGCGGGAAATAGATGCGCTTCACCAGATCCTGATTGTTCATCATCCCGTTGGTGGCCGCCGTCACGCCCTGGCTGAAGAACACCCATGGAACCAGCCCGGCAAGCGCGAACAGCGGATAGGGAATGCCGTCGGACGGCAGCTTCGCCAGTCGCGAGAACAGGATGGTGAAGATCGCGACGGTCAGCATCGGCTGGATCACGGCCCAGGCGATCCCGATCGCAGTCTGCCGATAACGCACCTTGAAATCGCGCCAGACAAGGAAGAACACGACCTCGCGATAAGCCCATAGTTCGGGGATATCGAGGAAACGCCAGCGCTTGGACGCCTCGATCACGAGCGTCGCGGGATCGCCTTCGGCGCTCAAGCTATAATCCTTCGGGCGGCAGCCGCCTCGATGCGTCGCGCTGCTTCGCGCTGCCCGGCGCGATAGGAATAGAAGGCCCCCACCCAACAATTCCAGCCCATGCGCAGCAATATGCGGACAGGAAGCGGATCGCGCCCGGCAAGGCGCTTGGCCACGCGGACCAGCGGCTTCGCCAGCCGCCAGATCAGATAGGTCGCGATACTGGCGCGCGTGCCGCGACGGGCATTGACGAAGGATTTGCCAAGGCACGCCATCAGGCCACGCTGATGGCCGACGAGTTGCCTCTCAATGCTGGGCATGTCGCGGCGATGTTCGTGCAGTACGAGCGCTCCGGGGTTATATTCGAGGCCATGACCAGCGTCTAACAGGCGCCAGAGCATGTCGATATCACCACCGCCCGGCAATACCGACCCCATGTCCAGCGCGGTATCGAACCCCCCGATCGCCAACGCCAGATCCTTGCGAACCGCCATGTTGCAGCCGCAGCCCATGCGGGTCGCCCAGGCGATCGGCGGCGCGCGATGTCCGTGCAGAGGCTCGCTCATGTCTTCCGGCAAGCGGATGGGGGCCAAACCTTGCGAGAAGCCGCCATTGGCTTCGAACATCCGCTGCGATTCCGTGACGACCTCAAGCGGCTCGACCCGTCCCGTGCAGGCGCCCAACGCGGGGTTGGCACGGAGGACGGCCGCGAGAGCGCCGCACCATGCCGGATCGGCGATGGCATCATCGTCCATGAACGCCACCCTTGGCTGGCTGGCCTCGGCAAGCGCCCGGTTGCGCGCGAAATCCAGGCCAGCCACGTCTTCACGGACGTAACGCACGCCGGGAAATTTGCTTGCCACCAGGTCCATCGTCCGATCATCACTAGGCGCGTTGTCGACGATCAGCACTTCCGACGCCGGCGGATCGAGCGCCACCAGCGATGCCAGCGCACGTTCAAGCAGTTCGGGCCGGTTATGCGTGCAGATGACCGCAGTGATACCGGTTTCGGACGTCACTCCCATCGCGGGCGATGCTCCCCGTCACGGTCCTCGGGCTTGCGCAGCCAGTAGAGGCCGCCCGCCGCCATGCCCCCGGCGTAGGCGAGCCGGGCGAGCAGCACCGCCGGGCTCATCAGCAAGGGTTCGAACATGCGCGCCTTGACCCAGCATCCGACGATATAGGCCGTCGATACGAAGGCCAGCGGCAAGCTCGCCAGCACCAGCATGCGCGGATAGCGATACAGGAAGGCGAAGCGCGCCGTCCCGGTCTCGATCTTCGAAGGAATGGCGCTGTAGCCCCAGCGGTAGTTGCGGCGGAGCAGGTTGCTGAAACCCGGCCGGTTGTGGTGATCGACCGCCGCTTTCGGTTCGAAGAAGATGCGCCCGCCCTTGGCGAGCACGGCGGACTGCCACTCCAGCTCTTCATGCGCATAGGCAATCGGCTGACGCTCGACATAGCCGGCCGTGCCGAGAAACACGTCGCGGCGCACGCTGAGGTTGCAGGGCGGATGATGGAGCACCCATGCCGCCGCGCTTCGGGGATGAACATGATACCAGCCGCAATAATAATCGCAGCGCGCCGACCAGCCGAGCCCCGGCGGCAGCCCCAGCGATCCGCCGACCACCTCGACGCCTTCGGCATGGTGGCGCAGCAGGTTGGCGAGCCAGCCTTCGTGGGGCGTGCAGTCGGAATCGAGGAAGATGATCGGGTCGCCGGTGCTGATTGCCGCGCCCTTGTTGCGGCCAGCGGCAGGATTTCCGCCACCTTCTTTGGCCGGGATATGCAGCACTTTGGCGCCGGCGCCCTCGGCAATCTGCGCGGTGCGGTCCGTGGAGCCGTCGTCGACGACGATGATTTCCAGTTCGCTCCCGTCAGGGGTCTGCGCCTTGACGAGGCGGATCACCTCGCCGATCGCCTTTTCCTCGTTGCGGCAGGGAATTATCACTGAGATACGCGGAAATGCGGCCGCCGGAACGGTCGCGGAGCTAACGGAGCGATCGGTCATGCACGCCTGACTTCGGCTCGCCGCCCACAGCCAGCCCGCTCGTAGACCTCGTCAACCAATGCACGGAAGGCCGCGAGGCCATAATAGGATTCGGAATGATCGCGCGCCGCCGACGCCAGGCGTGCGGCCAGAACGCGGTCCTTCAGCAGCGTGACGATTCCTTCCGCCATGGCGGCCGCGTCAGGCGCGACAAGCATGGCCCGCTCTTCGTTGAGGATAGTTCTGTGGATCGGAAAGTCGGTTGCGACGATCGGTTTTCCGGCGGCGATATAGTCGAAGACCTTGAGCGGCAGATTGTCTCCGCCCGCGCGGGGCGACACCAATATGTCCGCCATCGCGATGAAGGAGGGAAGCGCATCACGCGGCTGGCGCTGCACTATCCTGAGCGCGCTTTTCGGGATGCGATCGATCGCCTCCCTGAGATCGCCCGGCGTACTTCCTTCTTCCGCGCCAACCAGCACGAAAACCGCGTCCGGCACTGACCGCAGGACGGCGGGTATCGCGTCCACCAGCCAGTTGACGCCCTGATAGCGGGCAAAGTTGCCCGAATAGAGGATCACCGGCGCATCGGGCGCTATGCCATATGCCTCGCGCCGCCGGGCGATTTCCTCATCCGAGGCGCGGTTTATCTGGCCGGGGAAATTCCATTCGCGCATTGCCGCCGTTGGCATGACCCGTTTGACATATGGCTCCAGCCCTGCGCTTCCAACCACGACAGCGGCATTGCGCAACGCCCATCGCTCACATTTGAGCAGGACGCGCTGAACCAGCGAAAGCCCCAGCACGGGATGTTCGCGAAGCTGATCCGGGAGGCAGGACTGCATGTCGTAGATCACCGGCACGCCGCGCAGCTTGCCGAGGAACAAGGCCGGGAAGACCGCCTCCTCCACTGCGTGCACGCACCAATACTCCTCCTTGCGCAGCATCCTCAGCAGAGCGAAGCACAACACGATATCGAGCAGCAGCTTCCGCAGCGAAAATCCGATCGGGACATGCCTGATACCCAAGAGGCCGCCGATGCGGATGATCCGCAGCCCCGGCAATTCAATGTCGCTGCCGACCGCAAAAGTGAGGAGATCGACGCGCCGCCCGGACGCACTGAGCGCTTCCAGCACATGCTGGATCGCGATCGGCGTTCCGCGATCCTCGTAAAAGGGTTGAGGCGCAACGACGAGTACGCGGCGGTCATGATCCAAGCTGGTGGTCATCAACATCACCCCACCGCGTGCCGGGGCCGCATACCCACCCGCATCCTTTCGCCATGCCAACGGCAGGCGCTTTCCACTATATCGCGTGGGGTGTTAAGGCGCGGTTGCCAGCCGAGCAGGTCCCCCGCGCGTGCGGCGTCCGCGACCAGGACCGGCGGATCGCCCGCGCGCCGCGGCGCTTCCTGAATGGGGACAGGACGCCCCACCACCTCACCCACCAGCGCGATGATCTCACGAACCGACATACCCCTGCCCGTTCCAAGGTTGAGCCGGATCGTCTCGCCGCCAGCGAGCAGATAGCGCAGCGCCGCCACATGCGCGTCCGCCAGATCGCAGACATGGATATAGTCGCGGATCGCGGTGCCGTCGGGCGTGTCATAGTCGGCGCCGAAGATCTGGAGCGGCGGACGCGTACCAAGCGCCGCGCCGATCGCCAGCGGGATCAGATGCGTTTCGGGATCATGCTCCTCGCCAAGGTCGCCATCGGGCGAGGCGCCGGCCGCATTGAAATAGCGCAACGACACCGAACTCAATCCATAGGCCGGCGCGTAATGGGCAAGCATATGCTCGACAGCGAGCTTGCTCGATCCATAGGCATTGATCGGTGACTGCGGATGATCCTCCGGGATGGGGATCACCGAGGGAATACCGTATGAGGCGCATGTGCTTGAAAACACGACATGGCGGATGCCGGCGGCGCGCGCCGCTTCCAGCAGCGTGAAAGACCCCAGCGTGTTGTTCCGGTAATATTTGGCCGGATCAGTCACCGACTCGCCGACCAGCGCATCCGCCGCGAAATGGACGATCGCGACCGGCCGATGCCTGGCTATCACATCTTGCAGTGCCACCGGGTCCCCGATGTCGCCGATCTCGAGCGGACCCCAGCGAACGGCCCAGTCATGCCCCGTCGATAGATTGTCGAAAACGACCGGCTGATAGCCGGCGGCATGCAGCGCTTTGCAACTGTGCGAACCGATATAGCCAGCGCCGCCAGCAACCAGCACTATGCTCATGCGACGCGCTTCCGCACGGTGGGAACGGCCTTGCGCGGTCCGGAAAGCAGCCCCTCGAAATAGGCGATCGTCTGCGTCAGCCCTTTATCGAGCTGGATCGTTGGCTCCCAGCCCAGATCATCCCGCGCCCGGCTGATATCCGGCTTGCGCTGCCTGGGATCGTCAGTGGGCAACGGATGGGCGACGATCTTCGAACTTGATCCCGACAGCGCGATGATCCGTTCGGCAAGCGCCTTCACAGTGAATTCGTTTGGATTGCCCAGGTTGACCGGGCCCAGATAGCCGGGCGGACTATCCATCAGGGCAACGAGCCCCTCGATCAGATCGCTGACATAGCAGAATGACCGTGTCTGGCTGCCATCGCCATAGATGGTCAGCGGTTCGCCCTTGAGCGCCTGGACGATAAAATTGGATACCACGCGGCCGTCATTGGGATGCATGCGCGGTCCATAGGTATTAAAGATCCGCGCGACCTTGATCTCCAGCCCGTGCTGCCGATTATAATCGAAGAAAAGCGTTTCCGCGCAACGCTTTCCTTCATCATAGCAGGATCGCAGGCCGATCGGATTGACGTTGCCCCAATAGTCCTCCGTCTGGGGATGGACAGCGGGGTCGCCATAGATCTCGCTGGTGGACGCCTGCAGGATCCGGGCGCGGAGCCGCTTGGCGAGGCCGAGCATGTTGATCGCGCCATGCACGCTGGTCTTGGTCGTCTGGACGGGATCGTGCTGATAATGGATCGGCGAGGCGGGGCAGGCGAGGTTATAAATCTCGTCGACCTCCACATAGAGCGGAAAGGTAACGTCATGCCGCATCAATTCGAAACGTGGATGGCCTATCAAATGTTCAATATTATGGCGGGTTCCAGTAAAGAAATTATCCGCGCAGAGTATCTCATCGCCACGATCGAGCAAGCGCTCGCATAAAAAGGAACCGAGAAATCCAGCCCCACCCGTAACAAGTACGCGGCGCGGAACCATGATTGGTTCGATATTTACAGCCCGCGATTTCATCAAGATTATTCCTCTACTGGGAATGATCTTGAGGGGTTAGACGGTCGGTATCAATATATCTATAGTGATAGCCGCTCATGATCCTGTTCCCCCGTGTCTCGCTATGACCCAGTTGGCTGTTGGGGAAAGGCTTTCAGGTGTAATTCCGGCGGTTTTGGCCTGCCGTTCGGATTGGGACCGCTCAGCGCAAGCGCAAACAGGGCGCCGGCGCAGATCGCGACGCCGTAAGGAATTGGCCCCTTCGGCTTCAGCCCCGGCCAAGCGAGCCGGTCTCGCACGCCGCTCGGGATCATCCGGCGGCCGAATATGAGCAGCAGGCTCAGCAAGCCGCCACAAAATGTGATGTAGGGCACGAGCAGCAGTCCGCCTTGCAGATCGAACCACAGGGCGGTCGCCGCGAGCAGCTTGACGTCGCCGCCACCGAGCCAGCGCACCGCGAACAGGCCAATCCCGACCGCGAAGACGATCAGGAACATCACGCCATTTTGCCACAGATTGCTTGGGATCCCGTTGGCGTAGAGCCAGACCCCGAACAGCAGGATCAGCGCGATCGGGAAGAGGTTGGAAATCTTCAGCATCGCGACATCCTGCAAGGCAGCGCCGATCAGCAGCAGATTGAGAATTATCAGGATATTTTGGTTCAAGGCGCGGCCCGTGCGTCTTCCGACGCTCCCTTCAGATTGGTTTCGGCGACATCGAAGCGGAAGGGATTCACCTTTATCGCTTCATCGAAATAACTGGTCGCGGCGGCGGCATCGCCGGCCAGCAGTGCGGTATAGCCGGCATTGTTCAGCCGTTCGGCGCGACGCCCGCTGTCTTCCTCGGACTCGAAATCGGGGCGCTCGCCGGATGCCACCCGGGCAATGTCCAGATTATTTCGGGCATGTTCGTTGGCGGGATCGATCAGCAACGCCTGCCGGAACAGCCTGATCGCCTCGGCGTAGCGCCGCTGGCTCATCAACGAGACGCCGGCGTTATTGAGCAACGTCGGATCATCCTTTGACAGCGCGATCGCCCGCGCATAGGCAGCCGCGCTCAAATCCCAACGGCCGCCCTTGTCCTCGACCACCGCCAGCACGCCCCACGTCTCCGCATTGTCCGGGCACGCCGCCGTGGCGGCACGCAGCCTCGGCTCGGCATCCTTATCCCGGCCCAGCCGCAGCGCCGCGATGCCCGCGCCTGCCTGAAGACGACAATCCTGGGGCTGTACCGTAAGCGCCGCTTCGAACAGCTTCAACGCCTGGGCGTCATGACGTCGAGCCAGCAGAAACGAAGCGACCAGCCGCGCGCGCTCCTGTGCGGGTAGCTGCAGATCCTTTCGATCGAGCATCGCGCCTGCCTGGATCAGCCTATTGCCCGCTATGGCGCGGTCGATCGCCGCAACTGGATCAGCAGACGGCGGCTCCGCACCGTTGGCCGCTCCGGCGAAGCCCAGCAGCAGAACAACAGTGAAGCCGAGCCTAAACATCACCCCTGCTTGGCGGCGCGCAGCTGGCTGTCGAAGGGCACAGAATCCCGACCGAGCATGAGGAACATCGCAGGCATGTTTTGCACCCGCTGCAACCGCGGCTTGAACGGAAGCGAACCGGCAAGCCGGCGCGCCGACGCCTCGCCCGACGCGGGATACAGGATACGTGACTGGATGAGGCGCCTGCGGCTGTCGCCGGTCGAGGTTCCCATCCAGCCATTATCGGCGAGGTAGACCCGCATCCTTGCTGCTTGCCGCTTCCGGCCGACTGCGTTCATGATGTGGAGACGCGGCGCCTTGCCCGCCACGGGCGTCTCGGCCGGAATCGCAACCGACTGCGCGGCAACGGGCCGCACGACCTTCGACACCGCCGGCGGATCGAGTTGCACATTCACCTCACCCATGTCCGGACGCATCGTCGGGACGATCGTGGCTGCGATGCGATGAAACAAGGATGGCGCGGGTGAGATCGGCTCAGCGGTGGGCAGTTCGAAATTTGCCGCGACGGGTGCGTCCGAAAGGGCGACGGTGACGGCGCCCTGACCCGACTGGAATGGCTGTGTATCAGGCGCCGCGCTTTCGGCGAGTTGCTGCGCAGTCTCAGCCTCGGGAATCTGCGACGCAGTCCCCTCGCTCAGCGCAGCGGCCTCGGCCAGGAGCTTGCGCGCAGCGAGCTTGTCGCCCTGCCCCAGCATCGATCGGGCGAAATTGCGCAGGATGCGACCGTCCTCCGGCGCGCGCGCCAGCGCCAGCTCATAATAGCGCCGGCTGAGATCGAAGCGCCCGAGATTGTCGTAACTGGCGGCAAGCCCGTTATAGGCGTCCGCGCTGTCCGGATCGGCGCGCACGGCTTTGCGGAACGCATCGGCCGCCAGCGCATATTCGCCGCGTTCGAACAGCATGCGGCCCATGACCATCGACGTGGCGTCGGCGCTGCGGGCGCTTTCCGGCAGCGGCATTGCCCGCACCTCGACGGTCTTGCTCGAACAGCTGGCCACAACCAGCGGCAGCAGTATCACGCCTGTGAACAGGATCTTGCGCATCCTCACCTCGCCATCGCTGGAATGAGATCACGGACGACCCGGATGGCCGCCGGCAACATAAGCACGCCGATCATCACCGGCAGCATGCAGGTCACGAGCGGGATCGACAGGAGCACCGGCAGCCGGTGCGCCTTCTCCTCGGCCCGCAAGCGCCGTTTCTCGCGCATCTCGGCGGCGTAGATGCGCAGGGTCTGGCCGATGCTGGAGCCGAGCTTGTCCGACTGGATCAGCAGCGTCGAAAACGACCTGATCTCATCAACGCCCGCGCGATCGGACATGCCGCGCAAGGCATCCTCGCGCGTCCGGCCCGCCCGCATCTCAAGCACAACCGCCCCCAGCATCTGCGCCACCAGCGGGTGCGACAGGCTCATCTCGCGTCCGACACGATCGAACGCTGCCTCCAGACCGAGCCCCGCTTCCACGCAGACCAGCATGAGATCGAGCGCATCGGGAAAGCCGTTGACCAGTTCCTCGCGACGGCGATCCGCCTTGGCGGTGATGAACAGGTTAGGCAGATAGAGGCCAAGAAAAGCCAGCACACAGCCGAACAGATAAAGCTTGAACAGCGATGGCGTGCCACCGCTCAGATAGGTGAACAGAACGTAGAGTGAAGGCAGCGCGAGCGTCAGCACCAGCCTGAACAGCGTGAACAGGCGTGGCGCCTCGGGCGCGGTATAGCCCGCCGCGATCATCTTCTTGCGAAGCGTATCGCCCTTGCTGTCCGCCAGCGAGAGCCCGGTCTTTTCGATGCCGTCGACCAGTTTCGTCCAGGCCGTGCGGGTCGAATGCTGGCGCAGCGTCGAGCGGCCCTGCTCGACGGCTTTAACGCCCAGGGTTTCGTCGAGCCGGGTGCGAACGGCGATCCGTTGTTCGACGACTCGGCTGACGGCGAAGGCGATGCCAGTGATCGCCAAGAATAGCGCGGCGAGGAATAGGCCGCGATAGAGAGGATCTGAGAGTATCTCGGTCATCGCCTAAACCTTCAGATCGATCATGCGACGGATCGTGTAGAAACCGATTGCGTACATGCCCAACAAGATTGTGTAGCCCACCATGAAGGCCGGTTCTTGCGCGACATCGAGATAGAAGCCGGGATTGAGCAGGAACAGGCCGACGAAGGCGAACACCGGCAGCGCAGTCAGGATCAGCGCGGTCATCCGCCCTTCGGAGCTGAGCGCGCGTACCTTCATCATCATCGACGCACGCTCACGAATGACCTGCGCGAGGCTTTCGAGAATCTCGGCGAGATTGCCGCCGGTCTCGGCCTGGATCGAAAGGGACACCACGAACATATGGATATCCTCAAGCCCCCAACGATCGGCGAGATTCTGGAGCGCGTCGCGCAGATCGGCGCCGTAGGTGACTTCGTCGACGACGAGGCCGAACTCGCTCCCGATCGGATCGGTCATCTCCTCGGTCAGCAGATTGAGCGCGGACGACACCGGATGCCCCGCGCGCAGGCCGCGCACGAAGATGTCGAGCGCCACCGGAAACTGCTCCTGCATTTTCTTGCGGCGCTTGTCGGCTTTCCGGGTGAGTATCATCATCGGGATCCCGAAACCGACCGCGAATGCGAAGGTGAACAGCACGACCAACATGCCCAAGGTCAATACGAAGCCGCCAGCCAAGGCGAGCACGAGGGCGATCCCGACAATGCCGAGCACCGAAACGGCCATGACGGTGAGAACGCTCCGCGCCGACCATGCGAGGCCGGTGGCCGTCAGCGTCCTTTCGACCTTCCCCCCGATCCTGCCCAGCAGACCCGGCAGATTGGCCAGCCCTTCTCCCGTTTGCCGGCGGAGGCGCGAATAGACGACGTCGCGGCTGGAGCCGTCCTCGATCATCTGCAGCCGCTTGTTCATGCGCAGGCTCTGCGCGCGCCGCGCGGCAAGCATACCCGCAACGCCCTCGACCGCCAGCAGGACCGAGGCGAAGATCAGGATGAGCAGGAGAAGGCGAAGCGCCGCGTCGAGCATCAGTCGATCCTCTGGTCCGGCCGGAAAAGTTCGGCGGGCAAGGTGATGCCGTGATCGGCCAGTTCGCTCATGAACTTCGGCCGGATGCCGGTCGCCTCGAAATGGCCAAGCACGCGGCCCTTGTCGTCGCGCCCCGCCATCTTGAAGCGGAAGATCTCCTGCATGGTGATGACATCGCCTTCCATGCCGGTCAGTTCGGACAGGCTCATCAGCTTGCGACGCCCATCGGACAGGCGCGTGACCTGCAGCACCACATTGATCGCCGACGCGATCTGCGCGCGGGCGGAGCGCATCGGGATCTCGATCCCGCTCATGCCGATCATCTGCTCGATACGGGAAAGCGCATCGCGCGCCGTATTGGCGTGGACAGTGGTCATCGAACCATCGTGGCCGGTGTTCATCGCCTGGAGCATGTCGAAGGCCTCGCCTGCGCGCACCTCGCCGACGATGATGCGGTCCGGGCGCATACGCAGCGCGTTCTTGACGAGATCGCGCTGGGTAACTTCACCCTTGCCCTCGATATTGGGCGGACGCGTTTCGAGCCGCGCGACATGGCGCTGCTGGAGCTGAAGCTCGGCTGAGTCCTCGATCGTGACGATGCGCTCGGTGCCGTCGATATAGGCCGACATCGCATTGAGCAGCGTCGTCTTGCCCGAACCGGTGCCGCCCGAGATCAGTACGTTGCGCCGCGCCCGCACGACCGCGCTCAGCACCTCGGCCACCGGCGCGGGAATGCTGCCATATTCGACCAGCTTGGTCATGTTGATCGGGATCTTGGCGAATTTACGAATGGAGAGCAGCGCGCCATCGACGGCCAGCGGCGGCACGATCGCATTGACGCGCGAACCATCGGCCAGACGCGCATCGACGAACGGCGAGCTTTCATCCACGCGCCGCCCGACCGCTGCGACGATCTTCTGGATGATGCGGATCAGGTGCCGGTCGTCCTTGAAGCGGACCTTCGATTCCTCAAGCTTGCCCCGCCGCTCGACGAACACGAGGTTGGGGCCGTTGACGAGAATGTCGGTGATCGTCTCGTCCTTGAGCAGCGGCTCAAGCGGCCCGAGGCCGAGCAGTTCGTCGAGCACGTCCTCGACGAGCTGCATCCGCTCCTTCTGGTTCAACGCATGCTTCTGCTGCGCCAGCTGCTCATGGACCAGATCCCCGATCTCGGACTGCACCTGTGCGCGCGACATCGATTCCAGGGCGGAAAGATTGATGAGATCGAGCAGCTTCTTGTGCAGCTCGACCTTCAGGTCGGTGTGGCGATCGACCTCCTCATGGATAGCCGTGATCGGGCTATCGATCCTGAGATCGGCTGTGCCGACGCTGTCGAGAAAGCTTGTCGGCGTCCCCGCTTTCTTGATCTGCCACATTACGCACTACTCCGCTCAAACAACATTTCGCAGCCGTTGACGATCTCGCTGATATCCTTCGCGACCTTGCTCCCGGCTTTCAGATCCTGGACCAGCAAGCCCTGGTCGAGCGCAGTGCTGACCAGATGGAAATCATTGGCGATCGAATATGCCGCCGGATGGCCCAGCGTGCGCTCGACATCGGACAGGCTGATCGGCTTGAACAGCTTCTTCTCGACCCGGTTGACGACGATCTGGATCGGCGCGTCGCCGACGCCCTGGCTGCGCATCAGCGCGAGCTGACGCTTGGCCTGGCGCAAGCTGGCGATCGTCGTCTCGACCACCAGCAACACGGCATCCGAACGCGCCACCAGCGACAGCGACCAGTTGGTCCAGTTGCCGGGAAGATCGAGATAGACCGTGTCGAACTCGGTCGCCGCCAGTTCGATAATGTCCAGGATCTGGTCGGCGCTGACCGATTCCAGCGGCACGATGTCCGTCGGCGCGGCGATGACATTGAGGCCAGTCTCGGTCTGCGCGCAGGCCGATTTCAGCAATGCGCCATCGACGCGCGATCCCGCCTCCAGCAGATCCTGCAAGGTCAGCTTGGGCTTGACCGAAAGATAGGTTCCGGCATTGCCGAACTGAAGATCGAGATCGAACAAGAGGGTCTTGCGCCCCGCCTCGGCATCAATCTTGGCATGCAAGCTCGCCGCCTGGGTGGCGAGCGTCGTCGCCCCCACGCCGCCGACGCTGCGGACAACCGACACGATCTTGCCAAGCTTGCCCTCGCGCACTTGCTGACGCTGCATGTCGGCGCGGAGCTGATCCAGCACGCCGCGCAACTCGTCGACCTTGAGCGGCAGGCTCACCACATCGTTGACCCCTGCCTTGAGCAGCGCGCGCACCACCGGCAGCGAGGGATCGCGCACGGCCGCGACCATCGGCAGCAACGGATGCGCCGCACGCAGCGCGATCAGCCGGCTCAAGGAATCCGAAGAGCTGGGCACCACTTCGATGACAATCGCGCGCGCGGGACTCAACAGCTCCTCCGTCACGGGCGCACTCGACGGCAGTGCGTTGACGGTGACCCCGAAGCCCGCGATCTCGCCGGCTGGGATCTCCCCCGCCACAATCTCGGCCTGCGACAGGATAAGCTGCACACTCGCCTCGCCCGTGCGAAGCGTCCATTTGCCGCCCATCTCTGTCTCCGGATTGTTCACTACGCCCACTGTGTTGTCCTTAGTTCGGTGTTGTCGTGCCCGCGCCATCTTCCAACGTCGCTTCCGCGGAGGAGTCGGGCAAAGCAATCCCCAGGCCGGGGAGAAAACCCGGACTGAAAGTGACGTTTTGTAGACTCACTTTCACAAGAGGTGCGACGTCAATCCCGTTTGGATCACCGGCATACCCCAACCCGGAAAAGGCGTAATCGATTTTCACTTGATTTGCCTTTAACTCAGGCATGAACTTGCGCATACGGTCGAGAATATTGTTGAACGCGGTAACGCTGGCAGTACCAAGACTCGGGCAGTTCCCGCCGGTTACACAGCTGCAGCTGACCGAGGCGGCGGTGGTCGCGTTGGTGGTGGAGGTACAAGTAGCTCCGCCGAATGACGATTCGGGTATAGAATTACCCTGTGGAATTCCGCCGCTGGCAGCAAAATTATAATTGACAAGGCCGGCGGGGATAATGTCGGTAACAATCGCAAAGCGCACGCCCATCTGCGTCGCTTTCTCGGCCCGATTTGCTGTCCACATGAAACGACCCGCGTCAATGAGACCAAGTATAAATAGCAAAAGGACCGGCAAAACGAGAGCAAACTCGGCTGCAGTGGATCCCCGACCACATAGCATTACGTTGGGGCGGCCGTACTTCATATGCCCATCACCGCAGTTTGAGATCTCGCCATCAACGATAAATTGATCGCGTTGAAGCCAGCTGAACCGAACAAGGAGTGATATTGCAGCTTAGGATTACTCTGACTTATTCCAACCTTCACGACCGGGACATAGTTCATTCCATCGTAAATACCTGAATAAGACGGCGTGATGCTCGCAACGCTTACACAGTCGTAAGTGACAGCTATAGTGTTTGCATTGCTCCAATCTGGCAATCGTGCTGTTCCGCCACTGATTTTACCTGTGCGAACCAGATTTTGCGTATTATTAACCACTGTGCCGATTGGCGTGTTGTTCGTCGATGCAGTTGCGCATGGGAAATTGGAAAAACCTTGCCGCGCTGCATAACGTGCACCGTCACGAGCTGCTTTTGCAACTACGTGATTATCCAAGAAGTAATTGCCTAGCTCGAACGAACCAAACATCAGTACCAGCATCAACGGAGTAACAAGTGCCATCTCTACTGCAGCAGAACCGCTACGACACGCTAACAAATATTTAAGCCACTCGTTCATCGCCTTCTACTCGATCAAGTAGGGGACGTCGCGCCGAACGACTTGGCCGCCTACACTCAAGTTTCCAGAGGTTCTTGTCTCACCTATGATTTCCAGATAAATCTGCTTGGCGTCTATACCATTGCCCCTGTCAAAAGCGGGTTCGACAAAAAACATGTCGACCCACTTCCCCACTTGAGCAGGAACCGATCCCCCTGAAAGAGAAGCACAATTGTCGACAATAGCAACAGAAAAAACTCGTCTATCGCGTGATGTGTCAAGAACACCAGAACTACACACCGGTGTTCCCTGCTCTCTTAAGGTGCCGCCAGCATTTGCGTTAACCGGCATGTTCGCGTTAGCAATTTCCCAGCGATATGTTTGGTAGCGAGTGATTGTACTCGCATTGGGAGGAAAGTTGCCTGAATGGTATTTGTTGAAATAGTCTTGCCGGGCCCATTTTCCATCACCTATTCTAGCACCGGTACATGCTTGGCCGTAAGATGAGTAATGGCAATTGTCTCGCGGCAAGCCCATAGCATCTATAAGCCCATCCGCATCAAATGGTGCTAAAGGCGTGGTCGCATCAGATGGTTGATGAGGGCGCGGCGAAAACTGCTTGCTGGGTAGCTGCCAACCCGAATTATGCAGTTTGCACGCATTGTTTCCGCTGGCATTATTGGGCCTGACCAAATCCTTGGTAACATTTGCAGCAGCCGGGCAAGAACCTGAAAAACACTGTCCTAAAGTGGATCCGGAGCCCCCACCAAAATTATAAATGTCGAACCGCGTATTGGCGGCATCTATCGCCGGCTCGGTATTACCGGGATCCACATCATTTGAACCCACACTTAGGCAATTGAGAGCAGCATCCTGATAGGCCATCGCCGCAAGAAGATCGGGTGCCCCGTTGTTAGTCTGCCCTACATCCATAAATCCGAAATTTCCAGGTGACCAGGTGCCGGACTTGTGAGCAACAACTTGCACACCGAAGCCCACCTTACTGTTCGCATCGAAAGGCGTCCCGGGGTTTGGATTGCAGATCATGAGCGGCGGGACCTTACAGATCGCCGACCCCAGACCAGCAAATGCAGTCGCACCGAGCGATCCCGAACTCAAAGCGGCCACAATCGGTGTCAGCGCAAAAAAGGCTTGGCGGTTGTTTACGGCAACTTCGACGAATTTGGCATTGGCATCCGTAGTGGCAGCCGTCGTCTTGGTCTTATTCTGCCAGAACTTGACGTTGCCCGTGGCGTCACACGTAATTTCCAGTGGAACGGTTATGGATATATTGCCGCCGGCTTCGTTGGCAAAAAGCGTGTTATTGGCAACCAGATTGACAGCAGCGCGCGCAGCGCGTTCGCAGGTCCCCGTCTTGCCATCCAGCTGGCTCGCCGCCGCAAGCGCGGCCTGATCGGCAGCCGCCTGCAGTTCGGTGTCCATCGTTGCCATGCGCGCATAATCGAACGCAATTCCGCCAACCGCGATCAAGCCGAACAGCGACAGCGCCACGGTCGGCGCGACCGCAGCATTTTGGGATTTCGCAAGCTGGCTGAGAAGGTGGGCGCGCATCGCGGCCACCCTAGTTGGAAGATCCGCCGCCGGAGCTGCCGCCGCCGCTACCGCCGCCAGTGCCCTGCGTGGTCTTGATCGATTGGGGTTCCTTGACCGTGCCCTCGCGATACCGCTCCACGGCCGCGGCGCCATGCTCGCCCGATCCGCCCTCGATCTCGCTGCCCGTATAGACGGGATCGGGATCGATCGTCTGCAGCGCAACATTATGCTTGAGCGCGCCGCCCAGCGTCACGTCGTTGGGGGTGCAGGCCGTCGCCGCGAGGCCCAGCAATGCAACAGATATGATACGCATCGCCACCTCCCTCACAGCTCGTAACCGGTTGGGCCTGAGAAGCCGCCCTTCTTGTCCTTCTCCGCCGGTTTGGCGGGGACGTTGGGCGGGGGCGGCGGCTTGGCGTTAGGATCAAGCGGGTTGATCCCGACGGCCTTGTCGGTGCGGCCCATCAGAAAAAGATCAAGCTCGCTCGGATCGCCGACCCGATCGGTCGGCAGGCGCACGTCGGCGATATTCTGGATCGGCTTCACCAGACGCGGCGTCACGATCATGACAAGCTCGGTCTGCTGCTTCTGGAAGCCGCTGGAGCGGAACAGCGCGCCGATGATCGGGATCGAGCCGAGAATAGGCAGCTGGCGAACCGTATCCTGGAAATCATTGCGCAACAGGCCGGCGATCGCGAAGGACTGCCCATCGCGAAGCTCGACAGTCGTCTTGGCGCGGCGGGTCTGCAGGCCGGGGACGACAAGGCCGTTGATCGTGACCGAGGCGGATGGATCGATCGAACTCACTTCCGGTGTGACGACCAAGCTGATTACGCCATCGGCCAACACGGTCGGCGTGAAGGCGAGGCTTACGCCGAACGGCTTGAATTCAACGGTGATGCCGGTGGTGCCGCCGCCTGTGCCGCTGCTGTTGCTTTGCTGCACCGGGATCGGAAACTCGCCGCCGGCCAGAAAGGATGCGGTTTCGCCGGAAAGCGCGACCAGTGTCGGCTCAGCAAGCGTTTTGACCAAACCCTTGCTTTCGAGCGCATCAAGCGCCGAAAACAGGTTGATACCGCCGATCGAATAGGCAAGCCCCCCGATCCCGAATGCGTCGCCGAGGGAGTCGACGCTTATCTGGGGTCTACCCGCGCTCTGGGTCGCTAGGATTGACTGGGGCGCGCCATCCCCGATGCTGCCGCTTGTCTTGTTGCCCAGCCAGCTATGATTGATACCGATATCTTTCGCCGCCTGCCGGTTCACTTCCGAAAAGCGCACCTCAAGCATCACCTGCTGCGAAGCGCCGATCGTCAGCATGTTGACGACCTTTTCCGGCGAGCCCGCATAGGTGCTGGCGAGCTGGATCGCCTTATCGACCGCGACCGCGCTTGAGGCCGTCCCGGTCAGCACCACCGCGTCGTTGGAGGTCTTCGCCCCGATCTTCTCGCCCGGCATCAGGTCAGCGAACTGGCGGCGCAGGCTCACCACGTCCGGCCCGACAGCAACGTCCACCACCTGGATCAGCTGGTTGCCGGGGCCGTAGAGCGTCAGCGTCGTCGTGCCCGTCTTCTTGCCAAGCACATAAAGCGACTGGTTCGAAAGCGGCAGGATATCCGCCACCTCCGGGCTGCCGATCAGCGCCTTGCTGAAGGGCCGGCTGGCGCGGAACACCTGGCTCTTGTTGAGCGGCACATCGAGCTGCGCGCCCTGGATCGAAGCCGGCGCGGCCATCGGAGCCGGTGCCGCCCAGGCAGGCGCCGCCGCCGCGAAGCAAGCCGTCGTCAGCAGCAACGCGCCGCGACCGGCCATATATGCTTTAGAAGCCAACATAACGCCCCACTTCATAATCCTTGCTGTTCACGCCGCGGACGACCTCTACGGTCATCGTCTTCTTGGGACGCGGCGCCCCTCCGTAACGAACGCGGCGGACGGGCGCGGGTGCGCCCGTGGCCGCCGAAGGGCCGGGGCTGAGATAGCCCCCGGCATAGGCCCGGTCGCGCAGATCGTCGGTGCCAACGGTCTCGACGATCGGCCGCGCTTCCTCGGCCGGTTTCTTGAGCGCGAGGCTGAGCGAGCCGACCTGCTGCGCGAGCGCGAGCTTCTGCGCGTCGGCCTGGCTGACCTCAAGCGTCGCGTTCTTGCCGACCATCGGATCGGACTTGTCGTCGCTCGCCATCTGGTCGATCGCGATGATACGGACGTTCTGGAGCAATATGTCAGTGATCTGCTGCTGCCCTTCGCCCGCGGGCTGGCGCGTAATCAGGACATCGACGGTATCGCCGGGAAGCACGAAGCCCGCGACGCCGGTCGTCTCGGACACCCGCACCGCATAGGCGCGCATGTCGGGCCGGAGCAGCGCGGCGAGCGATGCGCGCCCGCCTTCGCCGGAAAGCTTCGATGCAAGAATGGGTTCGTTGAGCGCCATGGGCCGCAGCACGACATGCTGCTTGCCGGCGGGCATCAACTGTTCGGTGGAGCTGAAAGAGCCTTCGGGCACCGACCAGCTCGGCCAGTCCACGAAGCGGACCTTCTCGGGGGTGACGGGCTGCCCAAATTCGAGCGGCGCATTGGCGACCGCGATGCGGACCATGCCCTTGCCGGTGGCTTCCTCAGCCTTGCGGTTTTCAACCCCGCCCAGATAGGCGTTGGCCACGATGACCGCGCAAATCCCGAACAGGATCGCGAAAGCCAGAATGATTAATGAACGCCCCTGCAACATGGCCTTTTGCCCCTTAGGCCTGAATAACTAAAATCCTGATATTTGATGCGCCCCAGCCCGCGAGCCGAGGCGCATCAGAGAAATCAGCAGCCCACGCCTGCGTTGGAAATGCAGGTAGCCGAATCGTTCATTGCAGTGGCGATGGTGTTGCCAAGGAAGATGGACGCACCAGCAATGGCGGTGCCGACGATCGCGAGGATCAGGGCATATTCCGCCGCCGAAGCGCCGCTGTCGTCAACGAGAAGAGATTTGATGAGATTGACCATGACTTTGACCCCTTACTGGAGGTGGTAAACTGTCCCACCTTTCAACACATCGTTTACCTTGTTCGCTTCGTCGCAGCTCTCATCCGAGGACCGCTCCCCCGCTCCCGCAGAAGTAAACGATGCATTAACGGAGATATAAACTGTGCACTTGTGTCAATCTGTCATTTTTATCGTTATTTTTCAGTAGTTTAAATGGTATTTTCCGTTAACCAAAGACAGACGACGCACCGTAACCATCACCTGATCGAAAGATTCGACTCGAACCCGACTCAAACTTTCTGTCAAGGAGCAGTTACCCTATTTGAAATCGGCAGAAAACTTAACAATAGTCAGTATAACCATGGATATATGACTTTCGGTATACGTGGTTATACCGGTGCGATCTTCTGCAATTATCGATAGCGCACGCCAACTGTTTTATTGAAGTACAGGCGTAGTAGCATCTCGATTTCGAGAAACCGACTCCCGCTGCTTGCCTGCAAGCGCCTTACGATCCATTACGAATCCCACGGCCATCAAGGGAACGGTGAACATCCCGGCCATTGTGGTAAGTGGAAGACTTGCAACAAGCCCCCAGGGCCTGCGGGAATAAAGCATGATGACAGCGAGGGGAGCCAATGGCGCCAGTTCATAGTACATGGCATAAGGCGAGCACATCAAACCGCCACAGACCAATCCCGCCACATGGATCTTAAAATCTTCTTGGCGGAAAGCCCAAACCGCAAAAACGATACCTAAAATAGCACCCAATATTTGGATGGCTACTGTCATGGTTTCGCTAAAATTCAAACTGGCAGCAATACCGATTGGCGTCATGCTACGCTTTAACAATCCCATCTCGCCGACAATCCGATGGAAATCGTCCAAGGATGAAATCCAATCTATCCATAAGCCGAATCCCAGCGAAAATGAGCCGGCGACAACTGCCAAGCCTGCGGAAATAAAAGAGACCAACGCCTTCCAGTTTTTCTGGATGAGACACATCAAAGGAAATAAAATCACGGTCTGAGGCTTAAAGGCAGCCACTAAACCCATGACCGCTCCTGATAAAATGGCCCTGTCCTTTGCAATAGCAATGCCCGTCAGGATACCCGCTGCAATCAATAGTGAAGTTTGGACGGGTAACGCGGAAAGGAGAACAGCCGGAGATGCCAGCGTTAATATCAGGCCCTTGCCGGATACATAATAGCGTCGGATCGCCCACAGATATGCGCCCAGACTCACCGCAAGAAACATCGCTGCGGACAACCAGAAGGGGAAAATAGAAAATGGAAGGAAAAACAGTAAAGCACTGGGAGGATAAGCCCATGGCCGAGGCCCATTGTGAGGCGGTATGAATATGCTCTGAGCCGCAGTCATCGCATTGACATCATAAATGTCTTGGGGCCTGACCAAGACCATCCGTGATGCAGTCCAAAATACGGTGTAGTCCGGTGTAAAATAGAAGCCGTATAAGAGCTTGATTCCCATTGCTATTGTCGCAATTAGCGAAAATGCAACTATACCGCGAACGGCCCACACATGCATGCGCTCGCCACTGGATGATGCCACAACGTCATGTTGACTGTTTTCGTTTGGGCTAGTCACAACCACTCCTTAGCGTGACAGCATAAAGCCAAACCCATTTAAAAATTGTTGGCGGCCCGGATATAAGGAGGCCCCAAAACCAACATCAATCGGTATTAAGCAACCTACCGCTTCGTCCGTCCCATCGCCAGCAGCATAAGCTCCCCGCGCGAAGCAATGCCCAGCTTGCGGTAGATGCGGTGCAGGTGGACCTTCACCGTTCCCTCGGTGATCCCGAATTCGGTGGCGATCTCGCGGTTGCGGGCGCCCTGGGCGACGCGCTCGGCGATTTCGCGTTCGCGGGCGGAGAGCGACTGGATCTTGCTCGCGCCCGCCGAGCGCGCCGGTTCCGGCCGTTGCTGATGCGCGATCAGCACGTCGATTATCGCGTCTTCGAACCAGTCCTCGCCGCGCATCATCGCGTCGATGCATGCGAGCAAAGACTGGGGTTCGTTGTTCTTGAGCACCATGCCGTTGACGCCGAGCCGGAGCGCTTCCTGCACATCCTCGCCATCGATGCCGACCGTGAGGAAGACCACCGGCACGTCGAGCTGGATCTCCCGGACATGCTTCAGCACCTCCAGCCCGCCCCCGCCGGTCATATGCACATCGACCATCAGCACGTCGGGCCTCAGCGTGCGCAGCGTCATGACTGTCTCGGCGGCCGAATTGGCCGTCGCGATCACGGTGTGGCCGTGCGCCTCCAGAAAGGATTTCAGCCCCGACAGAAAGATCGGGTGATCGTCGGCAATCAGCAGGTCCGCCACATTATTTCCTCTCTAGCGGGATCTGGATCGAGAGGAGCCCCCCTCCGCTCACATTTTCCAGATACGCCGTGCCGCCCAGTTTCTCGACGCGCTGGCGAAGCGACCGTGATTCCACGGGCATCCTCCCCTTCGCGCGATTGCGACCCGAGCCGGGCGGCAGGCCTTCAGTACGCAACGTCACCAGCAGCGTGTTCTCGTCGAGCCCCATCGCGATATGGACATGCTCGGCGCTGGCATGCTGGGCCGCGTTGGAAATCGCCTCACGCAACATGAACTCGCATTCGATCGCCGTTTCCTCGGAAACGGGCAACGGCTCCTCGGGCACGCGCACGCTGCAGCGGATGTTCCACTGCCGCGTCAGCGATTGGGCGCGCGCCTCGAGATAGGAGAAGAGCTCGGCCGCCGTCTCGGCATCGTGGCGGCTGCGCTGGAGGATCTCCCGCAGATGCTGCTGCTCGGCGGCGACGATGGCGTCCAGCGATTTCATCTGGCCGTTCAGCGTTTCCGATGGCCCGGCTTCGCTGCCTTTGACCATCGAGCTCAATTGCATGCGGAGCCCGGCAAGCGTCTGAAGCACGCTGTCGTGCATGTCGCGGCTGGCGAGCAGGCGCGCCTCGGCCAGCGTGCGTTCGCGCCAGGATTGGAACCGCTCGAACCTGAGGGTCAGATCGCCGATGTCGTCCGCCACGCGCCGCAGCTCCAGATAGCTGCGATAGGACAGGTCCTGCCCGGTGGCGATGTAGAGCCAGCCGCGCACGCGCCCCATCGTGATCGGTATCGCCGCGCCGCGCATCGGTGCGAACAGGCTGTTCCAGCCAGCCGCGAACGCCGGGACACCACGCATCCCGACATGGCCGCGATGGTCGCTGCACAGCGCCTTGTCCGCGCGGCTATCGAACAGGAAGGGGCGGCTTTCGTCGATCGGCGCATAAAGCTGTCGAACGATCGCCTCGTCCTCGATCTCGACCGTCTCGATCGTCTCGCCGAACGCGAAGCGCGCCGAAACCGGGCGATCGAGCGCGGGCGTAAAGACGAAAACCGCCGCGCCATTTATGCCCTCGGCGACAAGCTCAAGCAGCCGCTCCGCCGGAGCCTTGGCCGCAAAGGCCACATGATGGGACAGCTCATCCTCCCGGAACAGCCGCCTGACCGCCGTATTCCCGGCGCCGAACATGGCCGCGAACAGGGAAAATACCAGCGCTGCGAAGGCTTCGTCGATCGGGCTTGCCGGGGATTGCATCGTGTCGGGCGCCAGGCGATGTCCCAGCAACAGCGCCCCGCAGACGACGCCCGCTATCATCAATGCCTTGAATGCCGCCCAGCGACTGATGTGGCGCAAATAGTCGCGCGGCATGAATATGGCCACGGCGGCGGCGAGAAAGGCGATCAGGACCGGCCCGCCGGTGGCGATGATCGCGCCGCACAGCGCAAGTTCGATCGCGCGGCTTGCCCAACCCGGCACCCGGAACAAGAGCGATCCGTAGCGCGGCGGAAACAGGCTGACGATCGCCCACAGCACATAGGCGGCCGCAGCCGCGAAGCTGGCGGCGACCAGCTGGCCGCCGTAAAGCATGGTCGCAAGATTGAGGCAGGAAATCGCCGTCGCCATGAACAGGCGGATGATGTTGCGGTCGACCGTCAGGCACTGCGGAAAAAGCGCGCCGCTCTGCAGACGCCGGACGTTCGGCGCTTCGTCTTTCTCACCCATCCTCGCCATCGGCACCGTTTCCACCCGGTCCATACCTGTCTCGCAATCGGGCGAAGGGCAATACGTATGATGACGAGGCGGCGCGTCTGCATGCGATCTCACCATCCACAGGCCGCCCTTGGGCGGCTCCATGGATCCAGTGAACGGCAAGACAGTCGACATGCCGCATGAATTGATCCTCAGCGGGACGCCGTCAAGTGCAAGTTGATCTTAAAATTCAGGGGAGCAGGACAGCTGTATATCCTAAGTTATATGGAACTACTGCCGCCAATTTATGAATGTTTTTAGCAGAGAATATTGTCCGTCGCGGCCGTCTTGTGATTTTTGCTTTTGGCTTGGCTTAACGAAAGGAGCAGCTACGCCGGAATCCGATACCGATAGGTAAGATTTACGCGTGGCGACAGCAATAGATAGGGGATCCAGATCGCCATGCTGATCATCACCTTTTTCACGTTGCCGGAAAGCAGGGACGCGAGCGCGGTGTTCACGGTCGGCGGGACATGGGGCACCATGCTCATGACGCCGGAGATCAGGAACTGGACCAGCAGATCGAGCAGCCATATCCCGACCAGCAGCCGGGGAAAGATCGGCACCCGACGGACCGCGAAGCCGACCAGCGCCGCATAGCAGCTCGAAAGGAGCGCCAGATCGACGAGCATCATGGTATAAAGCGGCAGATACCAGCCGGGCGCATGCAGGCTGGGCGTCGGCATCGCGGCCAGGAACTCGGCGGCCCGAACCGGAATGTTGAGCAACAGCCCGGCCAGCAGCATGGCGAGCAGCCCGGCGGTGCCATAATGATCGGCTGACGCGCAATCGACGGCGTTCAGCTCGCGCCAGCGTCCCACGCGGGCGAACCTGAAGTCGGGCTGCGCGAACAGGCGGCCCGCCATGACATGCGAAAGGCTGAACTGAAGCGCGAGCGCCGGCATGACAAGAGCGGCGAGCAACAGCGGAGCATGGATGATGGATGCGGGACCAGGCGAGAATATCGTTCGCAACGCAACGGCCAGGACTGCAACGGCAACCCAGGCTTGTGCGAGCAGCGGCAGGGCAACGATCAACCTGACCGGGAACACGCGGGCGCCGGCACGTCGCTTCAACCAACTCGCGATTTGCAGGCGCATCTCATGTCCCCGTGACGTCGAGGCACAGTAGGATTTACATCCTCAACAAATGATTAATCCGGGGCTGTCATCAGTTGGGGATAGCCCCGCGTCAGCACGCTTCGATAGCTGGAAACTGAATTGGCGCATCTTCCGCCCGCCATGGCGCAAGGCGAACCATCGCACGGGCGAACAAGGCCGATGTCGTATGACGCTGCAGCCATGACTGCACCTTCGGCAAAGGCTGTGCGTCGAACCATGCGCGATCGGTCTGGGCGAATTGCCGGACGAACGGCATGACGGCGGCGTCAGTGATCCCCATCGCCTCGCCGCACAGATTTGGGCTGAAGGTTAGTCGCTCCTCCAGGCTCGCGAGCATGGCAACCCCCGCGGTACGATGCTCGATGGGATCGGAGGCGTGTCGCTCCGGATATTTGTAGCGATCGAGATGATGCTTGAACGGGCCGTCATTGGCGGCGATCAGCGCCGCGTCTTCTCGCGCCAGCCAGTGTTCCGGATCGTTCCGGCCCAACGCCCAGTGCATGATGTCGAGACTTTCATCGATCACCGTTCCATCGGGCATGACGAGCACCGGCACGGTCGCCTTGGGCGAGGCGGCGATCATCTCGGCAGGCTTGGCGGAAATCTTCACCTCCCGGATTTCGCAGACCGCGCCGCTGGCGAGCAGCGCCATCCGCGCCCGCATGGCGTAGGGGCAGCGGCGGAAGCTGTAGAGGATTGGTAGCGGGTGCATTCGTCTCCTTGGGCGGTACTCCTGCGAAGGCAGGAGCCTAGGCCGCAGAGCTCCTGCCTGCGCAGGAGCACGTATCGCAATAATCAGGGCCGCCGCTAATCGTCACCCCGCGCGGATTGCGCCGCCCCGATATGCGCCTCGCCGCGCGCGGCCGCGAGTTGCTCCTGGCGGTGGCGTTCGCCGTAGCCCGCGCGTTGTTCGTCAGTGCGTTCGGCGTGGCAGGCGGCGCAACTGATGCCTTCCATATAGAGCGGAGACGCACGATCCTGTTCGCTAAGCGGGCGGCGGCAGGCGTGGCAGATCCCGTGGGTACCGGGGGCAAGGCCGTGGGTCACGGCCACGCGGTGATCGAACACGAAACATTCGCCCTGCCAGAGGCTCTGTTCGGGCGGTATGGTCTCCAGATATTTGAGGATGCCGCCCTTCAGATGATAGACCTCGTCCAGCCCTTCCGCCTTCAGGAAGGCAGTCGATTTCTCGCAGCGTATCCCGCCGGTGCAGAACATCGCCACTTTTGGCGGCCTGCCCTCGCCCAGCAGCCGTTCCCGTTCGGCGCGGAACCACTCGGGAAAATCACTGAAGCTTTTGGTATGCGGATCGATCGCGCCCGCAAAGGTGCCGATGGCGACCTCATAATCATTGCGGGTGTCGATCAGGATCGTGTCGGACTGCGAGATCAGCGCATTCCAATCCTCGGGCGCGACATAATGGCCAGCGTCGGCCAGCGGGTCGATCGCCGGCTGCCCCATGGTGACGATCTCGCGCTTGATGCGGACTTTCATGCGATGGAATGGAAGCGCGGCGGCTCTGGACAGCTTGACGTCGAGATCGGCGCACCCCGGCAGCCCCCGGATATGCGCGATGACCGCATCGATCGCGTCGTCCGGTCCTGCAATCGTACCGTTGATGCCCTCGCGGGCCAGCAGCAAGGTGCCCTTGATCCCTTGGGTGCAGCACAGCTGCGCCAGCGGTTGGCGCAGCCCCTCAAGGTCGTCGAAACGCGCGAACTTGTACAGCGCCGCGACGCTGATCGGGAGCGAGGCTTCAGCCAGCCTTCGATTCCTTGAGCTGCTCCGCCGTGCAGGCGCCGATGCGCTTGGCGTGCATTTCCATCTTCATCGACATCGCGCCCGGCCCCGACTTGCCCGCGCCATCCGATGATACCGCCATATTATATTCGTCAGGGCTATAGGTGCCGTTCATCTTCATGGTGCGGGGCTGCTCGCCGCCACAAGTCATGATGATGTCGATCTTCCCCGCGCCCATGGCGAAATGATCATATTTGCATTCCTTGTCCCCGCCGGAGAACATATCCTCCTTGGGCTTCTTCACATCGGCTTCGGTCAGGCATTCGTTGAAGGTGTGGCCCTGCCCCATCACCCCCTTCATCTGTTCGGCTGCCTCCGGGGGCATACCGGGCATGGTCATCTCGTTGATCTTCATCGCCATCTGCCAGTTGCCCGGTGAGATGAACTGATCGGTGACGCCGGATTCCTTGACCTTCGCGGCGACCTCGGCGCCAGTAGCATTGGTCGCCTCGACGGTCGGCGAGCTGTTGCAGGCCGCGAGCGCGAGCAGCGGCGCCATGAGCAACGGAAGTTTCGACATCGGCATTCCCCTCGTTCCGGAAATTTCAGGTCACTTCGTCCAGATTAGTTCGTCATCGTGTAGGCGGCGAGCTTGTTGCCCTCCAGATCCCGAAAATAGGCGCCATAATAGCCGGTATCGCCGCGTGGGCCAGGTGCGCCTTCGCAAGTTCCACCAAGCGCAAGGGCCTTGGCATGAAAGGCATCGACCGCTCCGGTATCGGGGAGATGGAAGACAACCATCGTACCATTGCCTACCGTGGCCGGCTTGCCGTCATAGGGGCCGAGGACGCCGATCTGGGGACGGCCATCCTTGCCATAGACCGCTCCGCCACTGGGATGATCGAAGAATTTGGTGAAGCCGAGCGTGCCGAACAGCGCTTCGTAGAAAGCCTTTGCCTTCGGCAGATCGTTCGACCCGAGCGTCACGTGGCTGAGCATGCTTCTCTCCTGATGTTTTGACGGGCGCGAGCAGTAGCGCTGGAACGAAGTGCCTCCAAGTCCCATATTGCCATCATGGCGATCCAGATCCGCACCACCCTTGAAGAGCCGGACATCGGCCAGACCTTCGTTCCGCACCGCCCGGAGCGCCCGCCCAAGATGGAGGGCGGCAAAGCGTTCAGGATCGTGTCCGATTACCAGCCCTCCGGCGACCAGCCGACCGCGATCGCGGAACTGGTGGCGCAAGCCGAGGCGGGGGAGCGCGATCAGGTGCTGCTCGGCGTCACCGGATCGGGCAAGACCTTCACCATGGCCAAGGTCGTGGAGGCGCTGCAGCGGCCGGCGCTGGTGCTCGCGCCCAACAAGATCCTCGCGGCGCAGCTCTACGGCGAGTTCAAGAGCTTCTTTCCGGACAATGCGGTGGAGTTCTTCGTCAGCTATTACGACTATTACCAGCCCGAAGCCTATGTGCCGCGCACTGACACCTATATCGAGAAGGAAAGCTCGATAAACGAGGCGATCGACCGGATGCGGCATTCAGCCACCCGGTCGCTGCTGGAGCGCGACGACGTGCTGATCGTGGCGTCGGTATCGTGCCTGTACGGCATCGGATCGGTCGAGACCTATTCTGCGATGATCTTCGACCTCAAGAAGGGCCAGTCGGTCGATCAGCGCGAGATCATCCGCAAGCTGGTCGCGCTTCAGTACAAGCGCAACGATGCGGCGTTCGCGCGCGGCAATTTCCGGGTGCGCGGCGACAATCTGGAGATCTTCCCGTCGCATTATGAGGACAGCGCATGGCGCGTCTCCTTCTTCGGCGACGATATCGAGGCGATCGTCGAATTCGATCCGCTGACGGGCAAGACGTCGGCGAATCTCGATTATGTTCGCGTTTATGCGAACAGCCATTATGTGACGCCGGGACCGACGCTGAAGCAGGCGACCGAGGCGATCCGGCACGAACTGACCGAGCGGCTGAAGGAGCTTGAGGCCGAGGGCAAGCTGCTTGAGCATCAGCGGCTGGAACAGCGCACCAACTTCGACCTTGAGATGATCGCGGCGACGGGAAGCTGCGCGGGGATCGAGAATTACAGTCGCTTCCTGACCGGGCGCCTGCCGGGCGAGCCGCCACCCACGCTGTTCGAATATCTGCCGGACAATGCGCTGCTGTTCGTGGACGAGAGCCACCAGACGATCGGCCAGATCAACGGCATGTCGCGCGGCGACCATCGGCGCAAGATCACGCTCGCCGAATTCGGTTTCCGCCTGCCGTCGGCGATCGACAACCGCCCGTTGCGCTTCAACGAATGGGAAGCGATGCGGCCGCAGACCACCTATGTCTCGGCTACGCCGGGCGGATGGGAGCTTGAGCAGACCGGCGGCGTGTTCGTCGAGCAGGTGATCCGGCCGACCGGGCTGATCGATCCGCCGGTCGAAATCCGCCCGATCGAGGA
>CAYLIK010000022.1:0-29081 GCA_964383565.1 uncultured Sphingomonadaceae bacterium | reverse complement strand
GACGCCAACCTGTTCGCGCGCGGCGTCGCCGAGGCGGTTACCGATCCCAAGCTCATAACAGAGCCCTTGTCGCGCCCTGGCCAAGTGATCCGCGTTGCGCGCGGGACCGCTGCCGAACACCTCGCCGCACTGCCGAAGCGCGCACCGAAAGCGAAAAGCAATGCCCCGAGCGAGACAACGCGGGCACCGGGAAAGCGAAGGCCCCAAGCCCCGAAGCCGAGCCGTAATGAGATGGATGCAGCCGAGCGCGCCATGGCCGACGCCGAAAGGCGCCAGGCCCAGAGGGAAGCCGATCTCTCTGAACGCGAGGCCGCGCTATCGCAGGAGCGACAAGACCTGGAAGCCGCGCACCAGAAGGAACGGCATCGCCTTCAGCGTGAGTTCGACCGCGCAAAGAAGAGTTATCGGGCCGCGTTGGACAAGTGGGAACCGTAATCGAGGCGGGAGGCCGCTTAGTGGCCTCCCGGCCCGAAAGCCAACGTTACGCAACGGGCCGGCTCGCGCTGTCATAGCTCCCAGACATGTACCGCAGATGACGCTACATGGTTACAACGCGAACGCAGCGATTTCGCACAATTCGAGAGGTCCGGCCTAAAAGGTGCTTTCGAGAGGTAGTTCGACAGTGAGACCTTCGGCCCGCAAAAACGGGCTGGTTAGGGAGCTGGTAACGTGGATAAGTCGCAACTTTCTCCTCGGATACTGGGCCTCTCTTTCTCAGTTCCATGCGCTAACGTCGCCCAATGGCAATAAACGATTCTCGGTATATCTCGCCCGCCCGTGCTTCCGTCGTCCTGGACAATGGAGTGCTATTCAGCGCAGCCAATGTCCTAGTTCGACAAAAAAATGAGATGAACATTCGTGGCGTGAATCTGTTGGGCCTATCTGCCCTGGTCGACGCGCTCGTCATGCACCAACGCATCACTGTTGATCAGCGAGGGTGGAACTACTTTGAACGAGCGGTGCCGCCAGCTTGGCTTCCGTCGATCATGCCGATGGTCGACATCGTTGAATTCGGTTTACCCAGCCAAGATGTTGTGGTCGATGCCGTCGTGCAGTCGATGAACTGCGTCCTTCTTGCCTACACGCTAGCGCAGATTGACATGGTGATCACGACTCGCGCCAACCGGCCGTTGACCGCGGCCTACTTTGCCTACACCGGAAGCGAGATCGGACTTAACAGGGACGAGGGCGAACTTATCGATCTTCTTCAAGAGCGACTAGGGCGCGCAATACCCGACATGCACTTCTATCTGCGAAGCTACGAACACGTCAGCACGCTCCAATGTCTCGTACGTTCTGTGCAATACCAACATTTCGCTAGTGAGCGCGGTCAGGCCTATATTCCGCACGAATTCCGGGGGCGAATAATGAACGTCCTCGCTCGTGAAAAATCCCAGCCGGCCTTCCGAATTATATGGGAGCAGCTGATGGCCCGCATGACAGCGGGCATAAAGAAGGAATACGACGAGAAACTAGACTGGACTCGGCCTGCAGACAACGGCTCGTTTGCGCTATGGGAACGTCTCAATATGCCCATCTTCCTAACGATGGCGCTGGAGCAGACGAAGGGCGTAGAAGATCTGTTTTTTCATGTGAGAGAAATTCGCGACAAGGCGAGGCCCTTGCGTGAGCTCATCGATCAGTATGTCCATATCCAAGATGCTCAACAAGGCGCACGGGTCGGGCAAGAGATACGTGCCGTAGCCAATGAGCTGGGAAGCGTCGCGCCTGCTAAGCCCTCATCGATTTTCTCGGTATCGATCGGCCTCCCGATGTCGATCAGCCTAGGTTTCAACTTGCCACCCGCAAATGCGAACCGCTCCGTCGCTTTCATTCGCGACATCTACGACAACCACGCCGTCCCGCTCTTCTTAGTGCGCGATTTTGAACGTGTTTTCGACGCTGGGGTCAACCAAGGCGTACTGGACGTGCTTGATGGCGTCGCACCTTCTGAAAACGTGCTCGATTCATTTTTTGAGCGAGCGCAGTGGCCGTCAGATAGAAAGGCTTGACCTATCTGGTCACCGTTGTGGCAACAATTGCCCCATTGACGCTGAGCGAGGCGTTAACGGCTTCCTATAGCGCAGAATCTGTCGATGCCGCCGTGTAAGTGATGGTAAACTGCGGATCCATGTTGCTCAGCTCGAGTCGTATGTCGGTCCCTTGCTCAGTTACCCAAACATATTTCTTCTCTTTGGTGTCGATCAGCGGCCCAGGGGTGACCTCGCGCAACGAACGGTTTGGATCGCCATACTTCCGTGTGAGCGCGTTCAGGATGATCCGGTCGCAGTCCGTGTCATTCTTCCAGGCCTTGTAGCCCAGCGGCGCTTCGATATCGACGCTCACCACCGAGCCCTTCTCGAAGCGGATATTCACCCTGCCCTCGCACTTCTCCGTAATCTGGAAATGCTTCAGCCCGATGCTGGCCGGCTTGTGCACCACGCCAGCGGATGCAGGGTAGAGTGTCTGCACGTCGGAGTACGCCATACCCTTCGGCACGTTTTGCCACAGGATCGACTCGGCCATTGTTGCTGAAGATATTGCCGCAGCGATTAGCGTCGCCACCATCTTGATCATCACGAATTTCCCCCGCCCCGTTCCTTGCGTGAGAACGCCAGATCGTCAAGCGCCGACGCCCGGATGTATCCCTATGCGCGTTAATTAATTCACGGGTCCTACCCAGCGATTGTGGGTTCCTAAGCGGTGGGGGACCGCATTTTTCTGGCGAGACCCACTACCGCTGGCGACGGATTGTTTTCTGTTCGACTTCATGGGCACGGGACAAAGGCGGCGGCGGCGGCGCCCTGAGCCGCATTATTGCATTAGGCCCATCATCGATGGCCAAACTGCTCGTTTACGATCCAATGGGCCGTTAACGGCATGCAAGACTACTGACGGACGGCCCCAGGAAAGCTATGTACGCCCATGCTCGCTAAAACTCGCGCCGTGATTGGCATTTGCCTCGCCCTTCCACTTTTGACAGCCGCCACTATCGAACAATGGCGAAAGCGGGAGCCACGGTGGGTTGAGCATTCGCAAAAATCACTCGATGAATTGATCGGCTGCCTCGGGTCGACCTATGTCGGCACCCTGTCCGCCAAAATGCAGGCCATGCCCATCGAGCGGGGAATGTCCTACACCAACAGCGGAGGCAATCGGGACATTCTCGTCGATGTAACGGATGAGGGAGACCATCGAACGGTCAAGCTCTGGCTGCGAAGCTTCGCCGGCATAACGGCCGGCGCGCAGGAGCAAATTGCAAAATTAAGCGCATGCACTGGGAAGCAGCCTGCAAGTTAGGGATGGAATGGGCTGACGCACCGAAGCGCGCCAGCCCGTCACCGAACCGAGCGGGGTCCGGATCTCGATTAGAAACCGTATCGAGGTACTCGTTCAACCGGCGTCGGCTGTTGCTGCAAAGTCGCCAATATCCTCGTGTTGGTCAGATTGAGGGTCGACAGTTGATCCCGCGTCATTCCCAAGAGATCGCCGATCGCACCGACCACGGGCTGGCTCGAATTGACTGGCTGCGAGTTGATGGGCTGCTTGACGTCGTATGGCGTACTCTGCGCGTTGGCGATCGAGACGACATTCTCCTGATCCTGCAACGCCTTCGCGGTCAGGTTGGTGACCTCGGCCAGCTTCGCGAAATAGTCGTCCTGACTTCCCGAAAGCTGGCGCTGGATGTCGAGCACGTTGCGCGCGGCGTCGGCAAAGGCGTCATAGTCGACGGTCTTGTCGCCGGACGCCACGCGGCTCGCGAGCGGGTTATATTCCGCCATCGCGGACGACAGCCGGTCCTTCAGCGAGAAAGCGTCGTTGTTGGTCGTCAGGTCCTGCATCAGCGACTTGAGCGTCGACGTCATCGATGCGGTCGCCGTCTCCACCGCCTGCTTGCGCTCGAGCGCGTAGAGCTGTTCGAGCTGACTATATTCCTCCGCGGATGCGCCGGCTTCCTGGAAGACCTTCTTGAGCCCTTCGAACTCAGTGTTGAGCTCCGACAAGGCCGCGCCGACGGGATCGGTCTGGCGCTTCAGCTCCTTGAAGACATTCTCGAACTTGATCGCCTTCTCCAGCTGGGTCTCGATGTCCGACCCGCCCTTGAGAAGGGACTGCGTACCCGCGCGGAGGCCGGCCACAGCGCCCCGCTCGACGGCCAGCTTGAGCGCATAGGCAACCGCTGCCTCGGCATCCTCGTCGAAGTCCATGACGCCGCCGGTGCTCTTCTTGGTGTTCCCCTTGCCGAGGGTGTCGACGCGGTACTGCCCATCACGGACGCCAAGGGTCAGCCCGCCGCCCCCGACGACAGTGCCGCCCAGCATCTCGGCGATGCGCGACAGGCCGTCACCCAGCGACGAACCGGCGGCGAGGGCCGCACTGTTCATCTTCTTGTTGCTGTGGTTGGTCGCGACGTTCGATGCCGAGACGTTGCCGAAGGCGTCAACATTGACCCCGGCCGCGCCCTCTTTCGCCTTTTTGAACAGGCCGCCGATAAGGCCACCCGCGATCGAGCCGATGATCTCGCCGCCGGGAATTGGAAGCAGCGAACCGACCGCTCCACCGACCTGGGCGCCCGTCTTGGACGTCTTGATCCCCAGTGCCTTCATCATGCCGGCGGCCATCGTTCCGGTCTGCGCGCCGCCGATCATGCCGGTGAGGGTGCCCGTCTTGCCGAAGATGCTATCCAGCTTGTCTGGCAGGCCCTTGATGCCTTTCATCGCGCCGAGCACCGCGCCGACTTCGCCCGCTTGGCCATAGCCTGCGATGCCGCCACCGATCACGCCGCCAAGGCCGCCAAGGCTGCCCGCGCCGGTTCCCAACATGTTTTCGATCTGCTCGACCGCTTTCTTCCCGACCTCGTCCCAGATTTTCTCGTTGACCTGGCGGCCGAGTCCAAGCTGATCGACAAGCTTCTTGCCCGCCAGTCCGATGATATCGCTGAAATCCTTCGCCGCGGTGACGACGATGTCGCCTTCAGCGCTCTGCTTCACATTTCCCTTTTCATCGACGAGGCTGGAGCGCGCCATTGCAATGAAATTGGACGACAGACCCATCGACGAGAGCGTGGTGGCGGACAAACCATTGTCATTCGCCGCAATGCCTGCGGTCCCGTTGATTCGCTCGATCGTGCGCTCAAGCGACGTTACGAAGTCGGCGAGCGACTTGCTGCTGGTGTCGATCTGGCGCTTCAGGAAATCGTTGGCGGATTCGATACCATTCTCGCCGTTGACGAGCTTTTCGATATCGCGCTCCAGACCGCCGAACAGCTGGTTTGAAATCAGCTTGTTCTGCATGTTCTGGAAATTGCTGATCAGCCCCTTGCCCAGGTTCTTGAGCGCTTCCTCGGGCTTGCGGCTCAGATCGTTGAGGAAGGATTCGAACGTGTTCCGCGCATCCTGCACGGCGCCGGTGTAGATGCCGATCAGGCGGCGCTGGTCCTCGATCGCGTTCGATACCCGCTCCTGTGCCTGGGCAAGCAACAATACCTGTTCAACTTGGTCGCGGGTGAGCGTGCCGACCTGCTGTTGAAGACGGAAGATGTCCGAGAGCGCGCCCGCCTCGACGTCCCGCCCCTTCGCGACAAGCTCGCCGATGGCGATGCCCTGGCGCTGTTGCTCGACATAGTCGATATACGGCTCGAGCAGGTTATCTTGAATTGCCTGCCTCGCCTCGACGATCTCATCGCGGATCTCGCCGGTCATCTGCTTGTGGCGGATCAGATCCTTCTCAAGCTTGTCGATATCGAGATTGTCGATGTTCGCGCGCTCGACTCGGGTCGGCTGGCGCGTGTTTTGCTGGATGATCTTGGCCAGCTTGGTCTCGGCGGTCGACTGCACGTTGGCGGCGGTGATTGCTTCGCGCGCCGCGCCGCGCGCTTCCCGTCGCTCTTTCGACCGAGCGGCCGTTAGCTGGTTGATCTGCTTTTCGATGCCCGCAGCGCGACGGACATACTCATCATCACCGCCCTGAAGCCCGCCAGTGCGGTACGCCGCATCGAGATTGTCTTTTTCCTGTTTCAGGCGAGCGATCGAAGCGCTGTACTGATCGGTGGCCGAAGCTGCATCGACAAGATTACGCAGCTGGCCGGGATCATTGATGCCCAAAAGCGCGCGCTGCTGCGAGGTCGCCTTGCCCTCGAGGAAAGCTTTCAATGCCTTGGATTTGGCAATGGTCTGCTCGGCGCCATTGACCGAGTCCGCCAGGCCAAGGATCGATTTCGCTAGGCCGGCCACGTCCTTGTTTTTCGCCGCAAGCTTTTGCAGGCCCTGCGCGAATTGATCCGCACTGCCTCCGCCGTCAAATGCGGCCTGCAGCTTGCGGATCGCTTCGGCCGAATTCGCGCTGATCGAGAGCGGGATCTGAACGCCGCTCTGCGGATCGATCTGTGGTGTCGTCGCAATCCGCGCCGCAGTCGAGATGTTGAACCGCGCGCGGTCGATCTTCGCCTGATCTTGGGCGATGGTTTTTTGCTGGCGCTGGGCTTCGGCGAGCAGCTGAGTAGCCGTAATCTGAGCGTTGATCTTCCCGGTGGTGGAGTCGAGAAACTTGCCGAGGATGTCCTGAGCATCCTTGAACTCGTTCGCCGCGTCGCCCGCATCGAACAACGAGGAGATCAGGAAACCTATTCCGGCGCCAGCTGCGGCGACGGCGAGGCTCCAAGGGCCTGACAAGGTCGTGGCCGCCGCGCCAATCTTGCCGCCGAAACCTTGTGCCGAATAAGCGAGCTGCGGCAGCTGCTGCGCGAGGACCGTGCTCGCCCGCTGGCCGGAAATCAGTGACACGACGATGTCGTTCAACTGTTGGCCGGTCTGGACCATGGCGAACTGCGAAGCGCGGAAACTGCTGCCGAGATGGCCTTGGGCTGCGCTGACGAATGTCGTCTGGCTGGCCGTCTTGCCGAGGGCGGTTTGAAGTTGCTCGGCGGCCGTGGCCTCCGCGCGCATCGCCGTTGCATGCTCGGTCGCCTCGCGCGCCGCGATCTGTGAAGCTTGGACCTGCTCGCGCATCTCGTTGTTGACGACGTCCGCCGTCGCCGCCTGGCGCTGGAGGGCCTCGGTCACTTCCCGCAACGCGATCGCCTGCGCTTCAGCAGCCGCGGCTGCCGCGCGACGTTGCTCGACGCCCACGTCCAAGGATCCCGCCTCGGTTCGCTGAACTGCGAGGGCGGCGGCGGCAAGCTCCCGGTATTTTGCAACTTGAGCATCGAGCGCAGCGAATGTGGCGGTGGAATCGGCGGCGCTCTTGGGCTGGCGATCGAGGCCGGGACTGAAAACCGCCGAATAGCCGGCCTGATACTACTGGGCCAGAACGTCCGCTTGCGCGGCGCGAGCCTCCTCGGCGTAGAGCGCGCGGAATGAAGCGGCCAGCTCGCCACTGCGGGCGGCGGCCTTGTCCATCGCGCCTTGCAGCCGGGTATAGGACGCAACCTGGGCATCAGCCGCGGCGACGGCGCGCTGGGCTTCGAGGTTCTGCGACCGCAGCGCTTGAAGATAGAGCCGCGTCGCTGCCGACGTGTCATTCGTGGATCGCGCCAAAGCCTGGGCGGATGTCAGCGTGACTTTCAGGCCATCGGAATACAGCCGGGCCTGGGCGGCTGCCTCGCGCATCTGCCCGACGCCGAGATCGATGCCGCCGGCGGAATTCAGCCCTCGCGTCATGGCGCCGACGAGGGTCCTGTTGATCTCCGCGGCGCTGGCCTCGAAATGGCGTTGGGTCCGGCCGGTGAAGTCAGTCATCGCCTTTTCGAGCTGAGCAAAACCATTGCCGGAGGGGTCGTATTCGGCCCTGATGTAGGCGGGAAAAACCGTTGCTTCGCTGGACATTTATGCCCCCTTTGCGATTGGCAAGTCGTCGAGACGACCGCTGAATTTTGAATAGTCTAGGAACGGCTCGAGACTCCGACGGCCTGCTCGATAGCCGTCGGCATAGGTGCTAGCCTCAACCGTGGGCATGGGGATGCGCGTCGGCAGAATCGATCCCGTGATCTGAGCGAAGGGTCGTAGCCCCTCAACAACGGATTCCGGCACTTCGATTGGATTTCGAATGGCTGGCTCTGTCGCCCTTACCACGGCCAGGTGATCACCGAGAATTCGCGTGGCCTGGGCGAGGCCGCCGTTTCTCGAAACCAGCGTGACCGCCGTCATGCCGGCATAGGCCAGCGCAATGCGCGTCGTGCCGCCTAACGACAGTTCGAGCATCTCGTCACATAGCCGCTTGAGGACCGCAGCAGGAACGATATCGGTCATCGCCACCGCCCCCGCTAAAACGAGTGCACGGGACGGATGCGCCCGTCGAATGTGTCGATGACGTCCTTGTGTTCCCGAAGAAGTGAGACGAGATCTTCGTCGGCGGAATGGTCGCGCGCGACAATCTGTTTAATGTTGAGGTCGCTGAGCATGGGGCGCAGCCACTCCAGCGTATTGGTCGCCTGGCGCGAATTCGTGGCAGATCGAATCGTGCTCAGATCGGCGAATATCTGGGCTAGCTCGTTGATGAGGTTTCCGGCTCGCGTGGCGTAATCAGCGACGCTCACCTCGAATGCGGCGGACATCTTCCGGGCGATCGTGTCTTTGACGACCTCACGATCTCCCTCCAGCCTGGCAATGTCGACATGCAGGACACGAACTCCGGCCCGGATCGTCTCCTTCTCGATTTCCAGGCCCTCAATGCTGCCTGCAATGGTCGTCACCTCCTCGCCGGCGCGAAGTGAAGCCGCTGCCGCATCGCCGTCTGGACCATTTTCGCGCAGTCGGCGCATCTCGGCCGGGATTGCCTCAAGGCGGACTCGACCCCGGTGCAGCGCCGAACGGGCTTCGGCCAGCTCCTGATTAACTTCCGTGAGCTGGCGAGCTTCGATGCTGAAATCCAAGGCGGCGAGATTGGTCGCCACTGCCGCCAGCACCGCGACGTCTTTGTCATTTCGGGAGAAAATGTTCATCTCGATGTTCCTTGATTATCTGAGGATGATGCCGCGCTCGGCGAGCTGGGCGATGCCAATCGCCTTGTTGGCGGCCGAGATGCCGGCGGGCCACACGACGATGTCCGCATTGTGTTCACAGTCCGCGACCCAGGCGACGCCAGGTTTGTCGGAGAAATCAGGGGCATCGACGGCTCCGTATGCGATGCCATAAATGTCTTGGGCGCCATCGGTGGCGGCTGGGTTCCATGGCACACATTTGGCCGTTATCGCTGAGATGGTGATGTCGAAGCCGTCGCCGGCAGCGAACGGCGTGGCGCCCTGAGTGACGACCGCCTTGATCTGCTCGTTGATGGTAACGCTGTTGCCGGTCGAGCCGCCGATGGTGAAATCCCCGAGCAACACACCCTTCGGGTTTTCGAGGCGTAGATTGGTCGTGGTAGTGAACCGGACCGTGTAAATCCCTTCCTGAGCGCGGGCCACGATCGGGACAGCGGCGTCGAGAACGAGCGTGCTGTTGCCGGTGTTGGCGCCGCTCGCTTTGACGGCGCTAGTGGCAGTGCCTGACAGGATGGCTGCGATGATGGAGCAGGCGCCTACGCTCGCGCCGGCCTTCACCGTGATCGCGGCGCGCGAGCGATCGAACGTAGCTTCCTTGATGAGAGATTCGCCAGCTGACGCCGGCGCCGTGAGAGTACCCATTTCGTTTCCTTCGATGTGATGATTGATCAAGCGAGGCCGTTGCGGCGCTCGCGGATTTCGGCGTGGATCCTCGCCCAGCCGTGATTGTCACTTTCGGCCGGCAGCTCGGCATCATCGGCGCGAACGATGCCCCGGCTCTCAGCGAGCTCGGCATGCACCGCCGCCCAACTGGCGTTGATCGCCGCCTGTCTCTTCTCGGCGGCTTGACGTGCCACTTTCGTCTGGGCTGCCTTCACGATGGCCATTTCCTCCGCCGTAAAGGTCACGGGAGCAGGTTTCGGCGCTGGTTGGGCTGCTGCCGGCTTAGTTGGCATGGTGACTGTCAGCGAAGGAGCAGCAGCGGGAGCCTGGGCTATCGTCTTGGCCGGTTCGAGCGCGTTGCGCGCAGCGGGGCGGATTGCGGCAATCTCTTCGCGCTGCTTCCGCTTGTACGCCTGAAACCGCGTTTCCCCGCTCGTCGAAAGGCGCTCGCCATCGGGCAGACGATGATCCGGCCCGAGCTTCAGCCCTTCTGTGGCGGTGGCGCGATGTGCACAGCTGCCGTTCAACACGGCTGAGAGGTTCGTAAAGCGCGCTGTTGACGGTGTTGCTTGAGATGAATTGGTCATAGGTCGATTCCTTGAGATCTGCCGATATTGCCGGCTGTGTTGACGTGAACCCGGCCGCCACCGCCGCGGTCGACAGGAGCGGCAGCGCCCCCGACGATGATGGACCGGGAAGTGGAAAAATGCGCGGCGCTGAGGGCCGACATGATGAAGGTGAGGTCGAGGAGCATGATCACCGGCCCCTCCCTCGATTGCGGCTGCGCTTGAAGATTTCGAGCCGCTCCAGCTTGCGGCCCGCGGCGACACCTTGCGCGAAGGTCTGCGGCTCGGGCTTTGGCGGCGCGATCGGACCAGGCGCTCGCAGGCCCAGACCGGCGAGATAATCGATCAAGGGGGTAGGCAAGCTTAGCGGCGAGGTATCAGCGATTTCCGCACCGACGAGCAGTTGGACAAGCGGTTCGAGGGCTTCGGCCATTCGGCGGCACTCAGCTGAGCCTGTCAGGTCTGCACCAACCTTCGCAATCAGCCAGGCATCCAGGATCACGTCGGCGGTGTCCTCGACGTGACGGGCATATTTCTTGGCGATGACGAGCAATGCACCCTGGCGTTCGGCGATCAGGTCTTCCAGCGGTTGAGACGCAGCGGTCGCGACCGGCTCAGTGTTGAGCAGCGCGTTCATTTCGGATCTCCTGGTTTTGGATATGGCGCGGCCGCCCCCAGGGGCGCGCCATTCCCCCCTTTAGGGGGGAGGCTGACGTGCAGGTGCTCTGCCGTGCATGGATTTCCGCCACTTTCCGTGGGGGTGACGTGCGGTTCGGTGCACACGTTAAGTGCGGGGTCCGGTGCAACGTCCCGTGCAAGCCCAATGCCGTGCACCCAAGCCCTGTTTTCTCGCTTCCAAAGCGGCATATCCGCCCTGATTGTCCCGAGATGTAGAAGACGTTCCATCGCTCGTTCGAAGCTGGCGACAGTCATGCCTCGAGCTGTCGTCATCCGAGCAAACAATCGTGGTGCATAAGTCGGCGCTGACCGGCTCACGCTTGTCGATCGACGCTCCCCGGTTGCCTTTTCCAAACACTCGAGGAAACGAGCATTTTCGCCCGATGCTTGCGTCGTCGCGGCCATCTCGGCAGCCCGGTTCGGCGGCAGATCGTCGCGGAGCCTGAACGCCCATTCGTGCCATATGAACGAGATAGATTGTCCGCGGCGCGCGTAATTCGGCTTTGAGTTCGTCAGCAGCCTACCGTCGGGATCGGAAATGCCTTCGGAATCGGCCTTCTCAAGCGAGAGATAGATCCGGCTCCGCACCTGATTTTCCCAAGCCGTCGATCCGCTATATTCTGCCCCTTCCTTGTTCGGATGTCCGAGCAAGATGACGCCGCCATCGATTTCGGTGGCGAGTCGGTCGAGAAGGCCGACGAACGCCGCAACATGATTGCGAACGATCTCGCTCCCGCTGAACACATGGGCGACATTGTCGATCGTGACGTGGGTGGCGCCAACGGTCCGGATGGTCTCGCGAAGCTGCTGCCAGCGCTCAGACGGAGACATCCGTCCAGACCCGTCAAAAGTGCAGAGTTCGTTGTTAGGTTCTCCTTTCAGGGAAATGAGAAACAACCGACCGCGAAGATCTGACCAGGTGATGCCCAGGGCAGCGTTGATCGAATCCTGACGTCGGTGCAGCTCGGCAAGATCGTCCTCGCAGGTGAGATAGATCGAAATCCCCGGCGTGACGTCGATGCCCAAGAATGGAACGCCGGCGGCCGAGCACGTCATCCGCTGCTGATAAAGAAGGGATTTTCCTGATGCCCCAAGCCCCGTGACCAGCACGCATGATCGACGAGGTTCCCAGCCCTTCAGCTGCCAGTCGAGCACCGGGACGGGCAAGCCCTCGAAACTGCTGGCGTCGACAAATGGCAACAGGCTGGCCGGCGCGAGCTTGCCTACGGCGGCGGCACGAGCATTGTCAGCTTCGTCCCTCCCTGGCGGCGGTCCAACTTCGTCGACGACACGCAAACGGGCTTCGCGGCCGATCCTGTCCCATTCGCTCAACGTCCGCGTTCCAGCAGTTCAGCACCCGCCGCGCACGCCATCAGCCGGCGACACTGGGCGATGGCGATTTGCAAGTGTTCAGCGCTGACCGACGCAAATGCGAATGCGCCGGCTGTCTCCGCGATCATGAGGTTCAAATGCTGGGGATGACCGCTAAGCTTCGCGACATTTTGGGTGGCAACGTCTCGAGCGAGTAGTAGCCGAGCGCGAAGGTCCCGCTCTTCATCGTCGCGCACGCCGGGCAGCATCGCATCGATGGCGCCGCCGTAGAGCTTTCTGTGATCGATTGGCGCGCTCAAGCGACACCGCCGAGACGAGCTAATGTTGCTATGACTGGGGCGAGTGCCGGACGAAGAGCATGTCGAGAACCCAGCCAAGCACATGCGAATTGAAATGAGGCTCCTTCGGACCTATTATGATGTGCGCAGTCGTTCGCAGATTGCTTGATGATGGCCGGGGTTGCCGCCCCGGCCGTTTCATTTTTGGGAAGCATTTCAAGCTGCCTCGCCGACCAGCTCGCGAAGGCTCGAAACCAGAACGACGCGCCGGCCGCCGATCATAGTTGACCGGACAGAACCCTCGTTCATGAGCTCATACATACGAGACCGGCTAACGCCCACCATCTGAGCAGCATCGGCAACGCCGACACTGATGGGCGATACAGGGGCTTTGTTCATTAGATTTTCTCCAAATCGATCCAGCAGAGCGGCGCTGGACAGATTTGGAAGATGATCGTCGCAAAAAATGGGCAAAAGCGGAATCGGCCCATTTAGTTTAATGTCAGATTTCAATCACTTTTTCTGAAGCACATGGCTTACTTCGAGATATTCTCCATTTTTCGACGCCTGCCTCTTCCCCGGTCGCCCTTGATGTCTTTCCAGATCACTTTGAAGGAACCATACACGCCTCCTGCGCGGCTTTGGAACTCGTCCTTGAATTGATCCCAAGCCTTGTGCCCGTCCTCCCCAGGATACGCCAATACGAAGGCGCGCATTTCATCCTCGGTGGCGGGCCCTAATGATTCAATTTGAGCTCGCCTTGACGCTATGAACCAGTCCAGCGTGTAGCGCACAATCCCGACAAATTCGTACCGCTGCAAATAGGTGTAATCCGGCCGACCTTCCTCGATAAGTGTCCACTGAAAGCCGAATTCATTGGTGGCCCAATGTGCGTACTGAAATCCACCATCTCCGCCTTGCAGGTGCACACCGCCTCTAGATCGGGAAGCTGGAATCTCATTCCAGAACAGGGGGCCAATGCGGGTCGGAGCTACACTTGGGAGAAGAATCTCCGGACGTTCTCCTTCGCCTGCCCACAATTCTACGGCGAGACCGAATGTCGCAATGCGTTGAGGTTGGCTGAGGCCCACCAATAATTCTGCAATTGCCCGTTCTTCCGCCGGGTATAGCTGCATCATCAGGTCAATGGCTTGCCATGATTGAATAGCCTCAGGGCCGAGCGCCAAGCTTTTCAAATCAGCGCCCTTTAATCCGCAGCCACGCGTTATTCCGCCGCCGGGTATATACGGCGCGAGGATCCTTGATCACAATTCCCTCGCCACCCGACGCGATGACGTCGGCCGCATCCGCCTCGATATCCGCCGCCGTCTCGAAATAACGCCACGGGAGAATGCGGACAGCCTCGCCGGCCAATTCCCCCGCCAGAGCGTCCAATTGTGCTCGACGTGCCGTTAACGGCTGGGATGGGGCCGATCCATGCCACACATCCATATCAAGCGTGTCGAACAAGTGAAGCGTGCCCCCATCGCCGTGTCGACCTCTCGATCGAAGATGAGCCTGAGTCGCCTCGAAACTGTCACCGACCACAAGTTCACCATCGAAGAATGTAGGTCGCCCGAGCTTGCGTTCGAGCTCCCGAAGCTGATCAGCGATATGATCCGCTCCCACGATCGAACAGCCCTCCCGGCTCACCAGTTCGCCATGGATGAATAGGCAGCGCCAGCCGTCCTTCTTTTCCTCGACGATGCAACCATCGGGCGATGGCATCTCTCCCTTGAAGTCCTGAACAAGGGCGCAGAGTTCCCGCGCGAGAAGCGCGCGGGATAAAGCGGGGTGCGGCGAGTATACGTTCACGCCATCGCCTCGTCCGGCGGCGGCGCCCTGTCCGGCTCCAGCACGACCCATCCGTTCGCCAGTCTGAAACCCAACGATTGAATGATTCGGGTCAGCAATGCGCGTGCGCGCCAGCGTCGGCTGAGCTTCACAAAGTCCTTGTAGGCGTGGACGGCACCGTCACACCATTTCGGGTCCGCATCAAGGTCAAGCACGCGCTCCAACGGGAACGCATTGTCGATCTCCATTTTCGGATTAAGCATGATCCTTCCACCGTGGCCCAAGAAGGCTCGCACGGCGCGCTTCAGTTCCACAGGAGAGACCGGCCGATTATCCGACACATGACCCCGCCGTTCGAGATATGAAACGATGCTATCACGCGCGCCGTTGATGGCGTGAAGATGCGCCACAAAGGCATTTTTTCGAACACGGCGTTCGTCCTCTTGCGCGTCGGTTGCATACCCCACGCTCAATTGTTGTTCGCCGTCGCGCTGATAGTTGACCGACGCGTAGCCACCGGTTGCATACAACGCGGCGTGCCAGGCTTCTGGATAATCCTGCAACGCGGTATCGCGGACATCGTCGAGGTGCGCTAATTGCTCAGCGAGCGATGGAGCCTGGCGCAGATCCACGGCCCATAGCCGTTGGCCGTTGCGCTCGTCGATCGGGAGAGTTGCAAAGTCCATCAGTCTGCCCCCTCACTTATCAGAATTGTTGCTAGGCCGATGAGATCGCCAGCGCCCTCGATTGCGCCGGCCAGAAGCCGGGGGTTTCGTTGAATGAATTCGCTCGTGAGCCCTTTCGAAACTAAAGTGTCTGCATCTTCCGCAGCGGCCGCCAGCATCGACAGTATGCTGCTCGCGTTTGCCAAAATTGGCCCGACCCGATCGCTAGCGTGAAATGTATCTACGGTTCCTAACGGGCAAAACCCTCGGTGGTCTTTGATCGCGGCTAGCGTCTCCAGCAGGGGTTTATTGCCTGATGGGGACTCAGTTCGTACGTTCGTGACAGTCATTTTCGACTCCTATCAGTCGTGGGTGATAGGGCGCGGTGGGAGCTCCACCTCCCGCCGCGCCCGCTCCTTGGCTACCCAGCCGCGGATTTCTTAAGGTCGGCCACGTTGGCGTCAGTATCCTTGTAAATTCCTAGCCCAGCTACGTTGGCACGGACCGTGTCCGCCACGTAGCTTGGCGACAAGTGCGCATAGTGACGGCGCGTAATCCGCTCGTCCGCATGCCCAAGCGCTTCAGCGATCACGGCCATCGGCACACCGCGCAGAGCGAGTCGCGCACCATAGGTCCGTCGAAGATCGTGAAACGACGCGGCCGGACGGATTTTCGCAGCTTCACACGCCTCGCGCATCGGCCGGCCCTGCTGTGCTGGATTCCATCGCTTGCCGTCTGGTCGAGGAAAGACCAGCTCGTCGCCCGCCTTGCCGCGAACCTGCGCTGTGAACAGTGCTTTGCCCTCATCTTCAAGATACGATACCCGCGGCGTTCCGGCCTTCGTGTCCATCAGCCAAACCGTCCCCGCGCGGAGATCCAGATCCACGACACGGATAGTCGCCAGTTCAGAATAGCGCGCGCCCGTGAACAGCGCCGCTTGCGCAATCGGTCGAAATTCTGGCGACATTGCATTGATGAGCCGTCTTGATTCATCGTCTGTAAGGTAACGCAGCTTGGCGCGCTCTACCTTGGCGAAGGGCTTCACCTTGCGCCACGCATCATCGCTGACGACCTTTCCCTCTCGGAAAGCGAAGTTGAGCGCGGCCTTTAACACAGTCAGATCTCTATTCACGGTCGACATCCGCCGGCGCCGTGCCTCGGGCGTGTCGAGAGCGCGTTCGTTCTGAGTCTCGGCTTTGGCCTTTGTTCGCAGCCGGGCGGGTGTGTCGGCGCGCTTTCGCAACCATGTCGTGATCGTTGTCGTCGTTAGCTTCGAAACTTCGTACCGACCGAATGCGGGCTTCAGGAGCACGTTGATCCGATTTTCCGTGCTGATGCGATCCTTGCCCGTGAATGCCGTCAAGTAATCGTCCAGGGCATCGTTGACAGTGTAGGGGCCTAGCTTAATTCCGCCGGCGAGGTCCATTTCGTCGAACCAAGCGGCTGCCGCGACCTTAGCGTGCCGATAGTCGAGCAGACGCTTGCCATCGGCAGTGCTGCCAGGCGCGTCATCCGCTTCACCCAAAGTGGTCTTCGAATAGCCTGCTGAGGATCCTGGGAGACGGTACCGCGCAACCCATCGTCCGATCCTAGCACCCCGATAGTACCCCAGGTGACGACCCTCGCCCTCCGACAGCCAATAGGGCTCATTACGCACGGCGAGCTTGCGTCGGCTGTCGCGCTTTTCCAGGTCGAAAGTCTTTACCCGCCTGCCCAATGCCGATGCGCCTTTTCGGTAATATCGGTAACACTTCGGTTATATCCGTATCAAATCGCATTGGACAATAAAAGACATAATCTAGGATTTATGCCGATTATTAAGATGGCATTGGATGCCACTGGACCCATTTTCGTGCCCTTTCACGGCGAAAACACGGGTTCGAGTCCCGTTGGGGTCACCATAGCGATCAGCTGTTCGCGATGCGGCTTGCTCAGACCAAATAGACAACGCCATCCCGCCTGTGTCATGACATAGGCCATGACCTCAGCTTCCCCCACGGCCGGAAAGCGGACTTGGGCTGAAGACGATCCCCGCCGCGCGCGCATCGCCGTCAAGAAGGACGGCATCCTCGATGCGGCGCTCGAGGTTTTCCTGACCGAGGGGTTCACCGGCGCATCGATGGAGCGCGTTGCCGCCGCTGCAAGTGTATCCAAGATGACTGTGTACAGGCACTTCGAAAGCAAGGAAGCGCTGTTCCTTGCGACGATCAATCGCCATTGCGCGCAGATCTACGACGTAGAGACGCACGCGCCGGCCCGCACCCGCGAGGAAGCGAGCGAAGCACTGCTCGAATTCGGCTGGACATTCATCAACACCATCGTCGCCTATGATGTCATGGCGCTATGGCGAATGCTGGTGGGTGAGGTATCACGCTTCCCGGAAATCGGCGCGCATTTCTACGATGTCGCCCCAGCCCGCACGATCGCCGTCATCGAGCGGATCCTGTCGGGAATCATGCCGCCAGCCGAAGCAAAAGGGCGGGCCAGCGCGTTCATGCACATGCTGATGGGAGACACGCACCAGCGGTTGATCCTCCGCAAGAGCGAACGTGACGACGCAATGCCGGATTTCGGACCTCAGATCGAATTGGCCGTCAAACTGGTGATGGGCGCCTAGCCCCCAATCTTTGCGATAACGTGCGAGGAGCAGTCGCGCGGCTGCGCACCGCGAAACTGTATCCATTTTCTCGTTTACATGATGCGATACGGTATGATATCAAATGAATCATGAAGAGGTGCGATAGCGCCCGGTCTGCTGGAGGAGAGACATAGTTCATGAGCGAAGCTTCGAATGACCGGCCTGTGCCCGCCGACCCCGATAATGGGCAACGGCAAACGCTTTCCGAGCATACCGGGGACTGGAGCTGCTATACGACGCAACCGCGCGAAACGCTGAAGAGGATCGAGGCCGCGCGGAGCAAATGCCCGGTCGCCTGGAGCGACGAGCATGACGGCTTCTACATGCTGCTCGGCTATAAAGACGTTCGCAAGACGATGTCCGATTATCGGACCTTTTCGTCCGAGCCGCAGGTGCTCCGCCCGATGCTCCCGCGCAAGCCGATCCCAGCGCTCGACATGGATCCGCCCCGGCATGGCGAATGGCGCGCGATCTTCAATTCGGCGGTGAAGCCAGAAACACCGGGCCTTATGGAACCGTTCATCCGCGCCGATGTCCGCCGCCACATCGATCGGTTCCGCACGCTGGGCCGCTGCGACATCGTCGAGATGCTGGCCGAGCCGGTGCCGGCGGAGACGATCTGCCACCTTGTCGGTGTCGACGAGGACAAGGTGCCCGCCATTCAGGAAGCGGCGGTGAAGATGTTCGCGGCGCAGGGCGATCCCGAAGAGTTCGGTCGGCGACAGGCTGCATTCGCGGCGCTTACAGTGAGCGAGGTGCATGAGCGTCGCGCCCGCCCGCGCGACGATTTCATGACGTCGCTCGCCAGCGTGACGGTCGAGGGTCGATTGCTTGACGACGAGGATTTCGTGGTGCTGCTCGCCGCTTTCCTCGGCGCCGGACACCACAGCACCACTTCGGCGCTCACCAGCATGATCAACGAGGTCTTCTCGCGGCCGGAGCTGCCGGAGCTGCTGCGCCGCGAGCCGGACAAGATCGAAATCGCGATCGAGGAAACACTGCGTCTGCGCCCGCCCTTCTTCGGCTTCTATCGGCGCACCACCAAGCCGGTCGAGATCGCCGGCGTCGCGATGGAGCCAGGGCAGGACGTCTATGTTGGCTGGGCCGCGGCGAACCGCGATCCAGCGATGTTCTCCTGCCCCGTCGATTTCCGGCTCGATCGCGAGAGCTACCGCCATTTCAGCTTCGGCTTCGGGATCCACATCTGCCCCGGCGCGCCGCTCGCGCGGATGGAAATGCGGGTGGTGCTGGAGGAACTGCTGGGCACCCTCCCGGACCTGCGGGTCGAAGGGCCGGTGCCGGACTATAAATTCGGGGGTGGCGACTACGCTTACATGCCCGAGCTGCAGGTTAGTTTTACGCCAGTGGAGTGAGGCGGCGCCGCTTACCGAGCGCCGGACAAACAACGGACAAGCAAAATAACCGCCTTCGCACTGCGAACGCGGAACGGAGGAGGTCGTCCGCGAAACGACGGCGGCCATCATATGGAGGAGAGGCAAATGAGGGACGACAAGAAAAAGGGATGGCTGCTGGCTTCAGCAGGCATCTGCGCGATCATCTTAACCGGGGCCGCCCAGGGACAGACAGCTCGGAACACACCGCAGCCCACAGCATCGGAGGATACGCTCGGCGACATCATCGTCACGGCCGAGAAGAGATCCGAATCGCTTCAGAAAACAGCGGTCGCCGTCACCGCAATTTCCAGCGAGCAGATCATTGCGGCCGGCGTCACCGACCTTCGCGAAGCGCAGCGGATCGTTCCCAGCGCCCGCTTCCAGAATGAAGGCAACACCACGCAGGTGTTTATTCGCGGCGTCGGGTCGGGCCTCGATTATGCCAATATCGAACCGACCGTGGGCTTCACCATGAATGGCCTCTATGTGCCGCGCGAAGGCACTAGCGCCGGCTTCTTCGACATTGCCAGCATCGAGGTGCTGCCGGGGCCGCAGGCTACATTATATGGACGCAGTTCATTGGGCGGCACCGTCAACGTCAGCTTCCAGCGGCCGAAGCACGACAACAGCGGCAGCCTGCTGCTGGAGGGCGGCAATTTCGACATGCTGCACGTTACGCTGGCGCAGAATTTCTCAGTGTCCAACAGCCTCGCGCTGCGCGGCGCGGTCAATTATTTCCGGCATGACGGCTACGAGACGACCGGAGCCGACGCCGCCGACGATGTCGCCTGGCGGCTGTCGGCGCTCTATGACCCGAGCGAGACGCTCAGCGCCTATGTCTGGGCGATGGGCGCAACCAAGCATGGCACGCCGCATAACCCGGTCAATCACGGCCTTGATCCCAAGACCGGGCTCTACGATCCCGACGCATTCCTGACCAAGAACCCCTGGAACGACGACCGCAGCACTCCACCGCTCAACGCCTACGTTATCCCGGGCATCGGCGCACCCCGTGCCGGATCGATGGATTATGACTATATCGCGCTGGGTGGCCAGTTCGACCTGAAGCTGGACGATGCCACGCTGACTTACATACCCGGATATATCTCGCTCGATTCAGCCTACGACGAATATTGGCTGGGCGTGGTACCCGCGGCGATCTCGCAATATTATCGCATGCAGAGCCATGAAGTGCGGCTTTCGGGATCGTCCGGCAAGTTCGACTGGCTGGCCGGTCTCTACGTGTACAATCAGCGTAATCGGGGCGCCTATACGGTACTCGGCACCTTCCTCAACGTCGATGTCCGCCGAAACATCCTGAAGGGTATCGGCCTGTTCGGGCAGGCGACCTATCATGTCGCCGACAATCTCCGGATCACGGGCGGCGCACGTTACAGCGACGACAAACGGAGAGCACGGGGCTTCAGCCCGCAGGTGCTGACCGCGCCCGGCGCCGATCCAGATCCGGCATCGGCCTTCACCTTCCGGGGTAATTATTCCAATGTCGACTGGAAGGCGGCGATCGAGTTCGATGTCGCGCCAAGAGTGATGATCTATGCTGCCGCACAGACCGCCTATGCGCCTGGCACCTACAATTCGACGCAGAGCACCCCGACCTTCGACAATGCCGTCCAGCCTGCGGACCTGACCGCATTCACGGCGGGTTTCAAGAGCCGGACCGACGATGGCACGCTGCAGGTCAACACCGAGTTCTTCTTCTCCAATTACCGCAACTTCATCATCCAGGCCTACGATATCAACAAGCTGTTCAATGCTCTGTTCAACGCCCAACGTATCCATGTCTATGGCGTGCAGATGGACGCGATCTGGGCGCCGACCGAACGTGACCGCATCAACCTGAACGTCGGCTACACCCATGCCCGCAACAAGAAGTTCGTGACCCCCGACGGCGACGATTTCACCGGCCTCGCGCCCCAATATGCGCCGGACTGGACGATCGCGGCGGGTTACTCGCATAGCTTCCCGATGCCGGCCGGACAGCTGAAGGCGTCGGTCAATGGACGATACGAGACCAAATGGTGGGCGGACTATGTGCACAATCTCGGCACGCTCCAGACTGCCAGCTTCAAGGGCGACGGATCGCTCACCTATGAATCGGATAAGGGTTGGAAGCTGGGGGCGTGGGTGAAGAATTTCACCAACAAGGCGGTCATCGCCGCCACCGGCGCGGCGGGCATCCCCGGTCCCGCGACAGCGTTCCTCGAAGCGCCCCGCACCTACGGCCTGCGCTTCAGCATCAATTACTGAGGTTACTCCCCTGGGGCGGGGCCGGTACGTCCGGTCCCGCTCGCTTTGTCAGGACGCCAGCAGCCTTTCCGCGGCCTTGAGCAGTTCGGCGTTCCGGAACGGCTTGCGTAGGAGATCGACGTCCGGGCCGGTGATTTCGACCAGCTTCGCGCTTTCGGCGAAGCCGCTCACGATGATGACCGGTATATTGGCGTCAAGCTGACGAGCGCGGCGGGCGACCTCGGCCCCGTTGATCCCCGGCATCGCGAAATCGACGACGATTAGATCCGGCTTCTCGTTAGCGAACAGACGGAGGCCAGCCTCGCCATTGGGCGCGGAGACCACGCGGGCGCCGGCATCGCCGAGCGTATCGGCCATGATTTCCCGCACCCGATCATCATCATCGATCAGGAGCACGGTGCGGCCGCTTAAGCTGGCATCATGATCGCGGACATGTGCGCCCAGGCGATCATCCGCCGCAGCCTCGTCCGCCTGCCGAAGCAGCAGGCGCACGGTCGTCCCCTTGTCGGGTTCGGATTCGATCGTCACCGCACCGCCGGATTGCGCCACGACGCCGAACACCATGCTGAGGCCGAGCCCGGTGCCCTTGCCGATCCCCTTGGTGGTGAAGAAGGGCTCGACGGCACGGTTCAGCACCTCGGGGCTCATGCCGGTGCCGGTGTCGCGAACGGCGATCTCCAGATAATCGCCCTCTGGCAGATCGGCATGCACCTTGCCGGATCGCGCCATTGTTGAAATTTCGAGCACGCCGCCATCCGGCATGGCGTCGCGCGCATTGATCGCGAGGTTGAGGATCGCGAGTTCCAGCTGGGTCCGATCGGCGACTGCGGTCGCCCTGGGATTTTCGGACTCGATCTTCAGCTCGATCATCGGGCCGATCGAACGCTGAATCATTTCGGACATGCCCTCGATCAGCGGAACGACGCGCATCGGCGCCAGCGCAAGATGCTGGATGCGCGCAAAGGCAAGGAGGCGGCTGGTGAGCGACTGTCCGCTTTCGACCGCCTTGAGCGCCTGCTGGCTCCATCGGGTGATGCGCTTGGGATCGTCGGGATGGCGCAGGGTCATCTCGAGACTGCCCGAGATCGCCTGGAGAAGATTGTTGAAATCGTGCGCGATCCCGCCAGTGAGCTGTCCGACCGCCTCGAGCTTCTGCGATTGCACGAGCGCGGCCTCGGCTCGCTCGCGCTGACGGCTCTGGTCCTGAAGATCGAGAATTGCCTGATCGCGCTGCTGCACCATGCGTTCGAGATCGGCATTCACCGTCCGCAGCTTCGCGGGCGAAGGCAGCGCGATGAGTTTCGGGAGAAGCGGCCACAGCACCACCGCCGTGGCGACCGAGGCGATCGCTGTCACCCCCTTGATCAGAGCCTCGACCCCATAGTTTCCGTTCCACAACGTCCAGATCGCCATGACGTGGGTGGCGCCACAAGCGGTGATGAACAGCGCGAACAGCCAGAATATCCAGCCGAACGCAACGTCTTGCCGCTTTTTCAGAAGGACGATCAATGCGACCGGAATTGAGAAATACGCGAGCGCGATCAGGCTGTCGGCGACGACATGGGTCCAGATCAGTTCAGGCTGCCAGAGCAGGCAATAACCGTGCGGCGCATAGCTTCCGTCGAAGAACGGTCTCAGCAGGTCGGCCATGGGTGTCTCCGGGATCCACCAACAATGTGAGGGGTGTCAGCAGATGATTTATTGCGGCAGGTCAAGCACAAGGTCGAAAATGTACATGGAACAGCCGCGCGCGTCACGGATAGTCGCATTGCGCTCCCGTTCTGTGCGAAATTGGCTCGACAAACGCCCGGCGATCGCCAAAGCCCATTCGCATTGATGGGGATAGGGTCAATGATCGAAGCGGAATTTTGGGACTATGAGAGCCCGGCTGAAATGGCGGACGCGGTGTCAGGTGATGTCGCCTTCATCATCGAAAGCGCGCTCGATGCGCGCGGCGAGGCGCTGATCGCGCTGCCGGGCGGCACCACGCCGGGGCCGATCTACGAAAAGCTGGCCAAGGCCAAGCTCAACTGGAAGCGGGTGACGATCGTTCCCACGGACGATCGGCTCGTGCCGGTCAGCGACCCTATGAGCAACATCGCGATGATCGCGCGCTATTTCATTCCGCTGGGCGCGCGGGTGATCCCGATCGTGAGCGAGAGCGCGACGGATTACAAAGGCGCGGGCAATGCCGCGAGCGCGCGCCTGAGCGACCTCAAATGGCCGCCCGATCTCGTTTGGCTCGGCATTGGCGCTGACGGCCATGTCGCGTCGCTGTTTGCCGGGCCAGATCTGAACGATGCGATCGAGGCGCCCGCCAGCCGCCGAGCGATCGGCATCATGCCGGATCCGCTGCCCGAGAACGCGCCGGTCGCGCGGGTATCGCTGACGCGCAGCGCGATCCTTTCAGCACGGACGCTCATTATCGTGGGATCAGGCGAATCCAAGCGCGCGGTGCTCGAACAGGCGCTGAAGGAAGGCGCGCGATCGGAGCTTCCGGCAGGCCGTGTGCTGGCCGATTGCGAACTGCCTGTCGACATTCACTGGCTGAGCTGATTTTCTTCCGGGCCGGTGTCGGCCCGGAGGCGGGCCGCACGTCCTTGGTGTAAGGAGGCCCTCCCATGCAATATGCCATTCTCTGCTACAATGACGAAGCCGTCGTCGGAGCCTGGACCAAGGAAGAAGATGAAGCCTGCATGCAGCGCCTCGGCGCAGTGCAGGAAGACCTCATCCGGCGCGGCAAACTCGGCCCGCACGGGCGGTTGCTGCCGACCACCACCGCGACCACGCTCCGCAAGGATCGTGAGCCGCCGCTGGTGATCGACGGGCCGTTTGCCGAAACCAAGGAACAGTTGCTCGGCTTCTATGTGCTCGATGTGGAGTCGCTCGACGAAGCGCTCGACATCGCCAAGGCGCTCGGCCGCGCCAATCCGGGCGGCTGCTACGAAGTCCGGCCGATGTCCCGCTTCTTCGCGGGCGCATGACCGATCTCGCCTGGATGGGACATGCGCTTGCCTCGGCTCGGCCGCAGGCGATGAGCGGCCTCCTGCGTTATTTCCGCGATCTCGACATTGCCGAGGAGGCCTTTCAGGAAGCCTGTCTCAAGGCGCTTTCGAAATGGCCGCAGAACGGGCCGCCGCGCGATCCCGTCGCCTGGCTGATCTTCGTCGGCCGCAACGCCGCGATCGACGGCGTCCGGCGTCGCAGCCGCGAGGAAATATTGCCCGACGAGGCGCAGCTTTTGGACCTGGATGACCGCGAGACCGAGGTCGTCGAACATATCGACGCAGCCGACTATCGCGACGATGTGCTGCGGCTGCTGTTCATCTGTTGTCATCCCGATCTGCCGGCGACCCAGCAGATCGCACTGGCGCTCCGGATCGTCTCGGGACTTTCGGTGACGCAGATCGCGCGCGCCTTCCTGGTCAGCGAAAGCGCGATGGAGCAGCGCATCACCCGCGCCAAACGTCGCGTGGCGGTCGCCGACACCTCGTTCGAAACGCCGGGCGTAAACGAGCGCGCCAGCCGGCTAGCGGCGGTGACGACGATGCTCTATCTGCTGTTCAACGAAGGCTATTCGGCCGCCGGCGAGCGGGATGGCCGCGCGGCGCTGTGCGACGAGGCAATCCGGCTAACGCGCCTGCTGCTCGGCTTGTTCAAGGCGGAACCCGAACTGATGGGGTTGCTCGCGCTGATGCTGCTCCAGCATGCACGGACGCCGGCCCGGTTCGAGCAGGACGGCACGGTCATCCTGCTCGACGATCAGGATCGAACGCAGTGGAGCCTGTCCAAAATCGACGAAGGGCTTGCGCTCGTCGACAAGGCGATCCGCCATCGCGCGCCCGGCCCTTATCAGCTGCAGGCTGCAATCGCTGCGCTGCATGCCCGCGCTACGACTCCGGCCGACACCGACTGGTCGGGGATCGAACAACTATACGCGACGCTGGAACGGATGCAGCCTTCACCCGTGATCACCCTCAACCGGGCAGTCGCGGTCTCGAAGACGGCGGGAGCGCAGGCCGCTCTGGATCTTGTCGAGCCGCTTCTCCAACCACTTGGCGGCTATTTCCATTTTCACGGGCTGAGGGGCAATTTGCTCAAGCAGCTCGGCCGAATCCGGGAGGCGCGCATCGCCTTCGATCAGGCAATCGCGCTCGCCAGCACGGCTGCGGAGGCAGCCCATATCCGCGCGCATCTCGACACGCTTACGGAAGCCTGATCAGGCTTCTTTGTTGGCCTTCAGATGATCGGCGAGGCGCAGGGCAAGCGCGATGATGGTATAGGTGGGCGGGGCGTTGCCCGAGGTCGGGAATACCGAACTGCCGGCGACATAAAGATTTGGAACACCGAACACCCGGCAATCGGCATCGACGACGCCCGACTTGGGATCGTCGCTCATCCGCGTCGTGCCCATATGATGGTTCCCGTAATAGAAATCCGGCCCCCAATCCTTGAATACCAGCTTGATCCGGCCGAGCCCGATCCGGCCGAATTCCTCGGCAACGATGCGCAATGTGCGGTCGACGCTATGGCGGTCGAAATCGGTGAGCCGCCAGTTCATCTTCAACCGTGGGATGCCGAGCGCATCGCGCTCCTCGCCCAGCGTCACCCGGCTGTCGGGGTTCGGCGCCTGTTGGCCGTACACTTCCACCTCGGCCATCTGCAGCACCGGCTTGCCGTGGGCCATGCGATCGATCGTTTCGCGCGAAACACCCTCGATGTCGGAGACGACGTGCCACAGATTCTGCCCGACCGTTCCTTGCGGAATTACCGTGGTCTCCTCGCGTTCCAACAACTGCTGCAGCGCGGTCATGCCTTCGGAATGCACGATTGGCAGATAGTGGAAGCCGACATTGACGTTGTTGATCCGCTCGCGCGCTTGGCGTGCAGCGCTAATCCCCAGGCAACCGAGCGACTCCTGCTCGTTGACGCGTTCGGGATGGGAATAGACGAACGGCACCCAACGCGGGTCGCGCTGGTCGATTAGCATTACGATGCCGCCGATCGGCTCGGGATGATCCATGAAGAAGCGGCCAACCAGATCATGGTCGTTGCCGATGTTCGAGGCGAGCAGCATTCGAGCATTCTCGATCCCGCCTGTGGCGAGGATGAACGTCTTCGCCCTGACCTCGCGCCGCTTGCCGCCAAGCGTCGCATAGCGCACCGCCCGGATTGCGCTGCCCCCCGGATCACGATCGATCGCCACCACATTGGCGTTGAGCAACACCGAGATGTTGGACGCCTTCTTGAGCGCCGGTCCATAGACTTCGCCAAACCGGGTGGGCGGGCTGAACTGGTAGCATTCGGCATGAAGCGCAGCCGGATCGAATGGAAAACTCCGGATGCCAGGGTGCGCTTTCAGCAGATGGGCTTCATCGAACTTGTTGACCGGAAGCTGCAGGATTTCCCCGGTGCGGGGATAGAAGGGGGCGAGATCGTCATGGCCGATCGGCCAGCCGCTGTGCGGCACCCATGGCCGCTTCGTGAAATCCACCGGCGAAAGCGGACGGCACCAGCCGCCCCAGTGATTGCTCGTCCCGCCAAGGAAACGGAGGCGGCAGGCGTCGAGATCATAATAAGGCCGGCCGACATTGGCACCCCGATAGAGATCCTGCGTCGCGGCATCGATCTCCATTCCGCCGCCCTCGAGCAGGATCACTTTATGCGGCGTGCCGATGAACTCGCGCGCGATCGTGATGCCGGCCGCGCCGCCGCCGATGATGCAGATGTCCGCTTCAAGCGGCGCATCGCTCGCAATGGCGCTGGCGTCGTCAAGCATTGGCGCGCGCCGCGATCGCCGTCATTGCGCAGAGCCGTGCCTCGGTGCTGGACAGGATCCAGCCATTGACGTCGGTTGTGCGCCCTTCCGCGAAATCCTGCCTGATCCGGTCGCGCACGAAGCGGCGCAGCGCCGCCGGATCGCTCGGCAGGCGGCGGGCATCGATCTTCAGAAGCCCAGCGAGCACGATGGGGTCGGCCTCATGCGGCGTGCACTGCAAATAACTCTCGCCGACCGAAGCGGCGTAGACCTGATAGCCGGCGAAGACCTTGGAAAGATCCTGAGACAGATAAGCGTCGCTCGAATCGTCCGACAAGCGCCATGCGACGCAGGCGACCGCCGCACCGGTCGCGGTCGCGGCGGAGATCAGCATTGCACGCCGGGAGAGCGGCTTCATCCGTGAGAACCCCGAAATTCGAAGCCGTGCGCCATCGCCTTGCCCTGCAATATGCGATCAAGTTACCCGCGCTGGATACATGCGGGCGGATATCGTTATAAGGCGACGTCAAGCGGGTGACCATTCAACAAGAGGCTTAATGCCGTATCAAATTGATCCGGAGCGATTGGGCCTGCCAATAACGCATATGCGGGCCGTTCGCTGGTGAGCGAAGGCAATCGGCCGCCAGCGATGACCCCGGCGCGGCGGCTGAAATCGATCCTGGGCGGATCGATCGGCAACCTCGTCGAATGGTATGACTGGTACGTCTATTCCGCCTTCTCGCTCTATTTCGCTTCGGTCTTCTTCCCGCCGGCCAATCCGACCGTCCAGCTGCTTAACGCCGCCGCGATCTTCGCGGTGGGCTTCATCGTGCGGCCGATCGGCGGATGGATCATGGGCTGGTACGCTGATCGTCACGGGCGCAAGGCGGCGCTGACGCTGTCGGTGACGCTGATGTGCTCGGGATCGCTGCTGATCGCGGTCACGCCCGGCTACGCGTCAATCGGCCTGCTCTCGCCCGCGATCCTCATCTTCGCGCGAATCGTGCAGGGGCTCAGCCTCGGCGGCGAATATGGCACCAGCGCCACGTACCTCAGCGAGATGGCGACCCACCGGAACCGGGGATTTTATTCGAGCTTTCAATATGTGACGCTGATCATGGGCCAGTTGCTGGCGCTCGCCGTGCTCATTCTGCTCCAGCAGATTTTTCTCACGCCGGAGCAGCTCGAAAGCTGGGGCTGGCGCATCCCCTTCTTGATCGGCGGCGCGCTTGCCATTGCCGCCGTCTATATCCGGCGCGGGATCGAGGAGACGCCGTCTTTCGAACAGGCCCGGATCGCCGGCGCCAAAGGCGGGCCGATGCGGCTGATCCAGTCTCACCCCCGCCAGATCCTGATCGTTATCGGGCTGACGCTTGGTGGCACGGTCGCCTTCTACACCTTCACCACCTATGCGCAGAAATTCCTCGTCAACACGGCGGGCTGGAGCAAGAATGACGCGACTTGGGTGTCGGCGCTGTCGCTGCTGGTTTTCATGCTGCTCCAGCCCGTCTTCGGCGCGCTTTCAGATCGGATCGGGCGACGACCGCTACTGGTCGCGTTTGGGATCGCCGGGACGATCTTCACCGTGCCGATCCTCGATGCGCTCGGGAAGACAAGCGATGTCTGGGAGGGATTCCTGCTGATCATGGCCGCGCTGCTGATCGTGAGCGGCTACACCTCGATCAATGCGGTGGTAAAAGCGGAGCTTTTCTCGGCTGAGGTGCGCGCGCTCGGCGTGGGCCTGCCTTATGCGATCTCGGTCTCGCTGTTCGGGGGAACGGCGGAATATGTGGCGCTTTGGCTTAAAAGCGTCGGCCATGAACAATGGTTTTTTTATTATGTCGCAGGCTGCATCGCGGTTTCGCTGGTCGTCTATCTGCTGATGCGCGATACGCGCCGGCATTCAGCGATCGTGGAAGTAGACTGAAAACGGCCGGCGCTAATGCAGATTAGGTCGATTGCGCATACCGAAGAGACAATCTGCGCTTATCATTGCGCTTGTGGAAAACCCGGATACGACCTTCGATCTCGGCCAGTTGCTCGAACATCACCCACGGCCACGCTTCAAAG
>CAYLIK010000021.1:27334-29140 GCA_964383565.1 uncultured Sphingomonadaceae bacterium | reverse complement strand
GCCGAGTTTCCCTGATTAAAAAGAAGCGGGCGAGAATCGCCGCCCGCATCCGGAGATTTATCTGACAGGAATTTGCGCTGCCGAGGCCGGCTGCTGTCGTTGACTGTCAGCATTCCACCATGCCGAAGCAAGATCGATATATTCCTGAGCCCGGTTTTTCAGCCGCCCCCGCCGTTCCGGATCGCGCAACAGCGCATAGGCCGCCGCGCCCAAGGTTAGCGCGCCAGCTGCCGCAAGCCTGGGAGCGGTAGCTTCCTGCGAAGCGCGATGCACGAGATCATTAGCACGCGTCGAATAGTTTCGGCGGCTGTTTGCAGATTTGCTTGCCATTTTCATCCTCCTTCATCTGATCCAACAAGTCCTTGAGCTGCCTTGAAGTTCCTTCAGATTCAGGATTGTGGGACGAAGCGTCAGCTTCCGCCGACCAGTGGGCGCTTCAGTGTGTCAGCCGCTCCGTCATCAGCAATTGAAGTCGCTCGCTATTGAATTGCACTCCGAGCCGGGAAAATAGCGGAAGCAAGTGCGCTGGATCGCGGCAATACTCCTCGTAGCGGACAACCAGCCCGGCGTCGGAATGCAAAGCGAGATAATCGTCCACCTTGGCATCAAACTTTTTCACCTCGGCCGCGATGTCATCGGGATGTTCCGTCCACCAGCCGGAGCCCGCGACCGCGGCGCCATCACGGCGGTTAAAAACGAACAATGACGATGGAAAACTCACCCGAAGATAATCGAGATAGGCTTCGAGATCGTCATGGTCGAAATAGCGGACTTCCTTGAAGCCGACCAACCAGGCGCTGGACGGAGGCCGCAGCACTTCATCCACGAACAGCTGGATTATCCGCCGGTTGAAACGATTTGGCCTGATCCGATGTGCGCCGCGCCAGGGATCGCCGCTGCGCTCACGCCGTTCGCCGCCTTGTTCCTCTCGGCTGTTCGCGGCGCTGCGATAAGCTGCGTGGAGCCCAGCCAGGACATCCCCATTTTCTCCCATGATGTGGCTGCCAGGAATGTCCGCAACGATTTTCTGGAGAAGCGTCGATCCGGATCGCGCATAGGTCACGATGAAGATGAACGTGCGCGGCCGAGCCGCCGAACTCCAGCGATGACATAACCACCTTGCCAGCGACATCAGCCAAGTCCTCAGCGTGAACGCTTGCCGCACGGCGCGGTCAATAATCCCACTTCAACACCGCAACCGCCATACGCTCATAGTGCAGGCGCGGATGCGAAACCGGCAATTCATCGAGAGATGTACATATGCGCTTTCCGGCGTGTTTCGGCGTCCCGGAAAGGGACTGACTATATCTTTAATTGCAATGGCGCGAGCACATCCCCGCTGTCACACTCATCCTCGAGGGGCTCGCGGGTGCGAAAGGGTTCATGATCAGACGATTGCTGCGGAACGCGCAAGGCGCGACAAGTGCCGAATATGCGCTGCTGCTCGCCTTGCTGGGCGGAGGCGTTGCAACGGCCACCATGACGCTCGCCAACGCCATAGCCGGCAGCATGATCTCATCCAGCAATCACATTCCGCACAGCGCGGGCACGCCCGGCTCCGACAGTTCCTCCAGCGGCGGCGGCTCGTCATCGGCCAGCGGCGGTTCGGACCCGGGTTCGGGATCGTCCAATGCCAGCTCAGGCAACGCCAGTTCCGGTAACGGAAGCTCGGGCAACAACAATGGAAGTTCGGGCAACGCGAGCTCGGGAAATGCGAGCAGCGGTGGAAAAGGCAAGACTAAGTAGGTAGCCGATCAGCGCGACGGGTGGCGGGGAATTACAAAGCTCTGCATGGTGCCCTGCACG
>CAYLIK010000021.1:0-27234 GCA_964383565.1 uncultured Sphingomonadaceae bacterium | reverse complement strand
CGATCAGCGCGACGGGTGGCGGGGAATTACAAAGCTCTGCATGGTGCCCTGCACGGAATTTACCGACGCCTTGGCCCCGAGCTGACGGGCCAGCATGGCGATCAGCCTCGTCCCCAGCCCGTCGGCCGCTTTTCCGGGATCAAAGCCTTGGCCATCATCGCGGATGGTCAGAGTGAGAGCATCGCCGCTGTCCTTCAATTGGACTGTGATGACCCCGATGCCTTCGGGGAAAGCGTGCTTGGCTGCGTTCGTCACAAGCTCGTTGACGATCAGACCGATGCGAACAGCCATTTCGTGCGGCACAGTGACGGAGTCGGCTTCCAGCTTGAGTAAAATGGCCGGCGAGAGCAGACCCTCGCGCAGGCGCTCGCACATATCGTCCAGATAATCGCGCAAGCGTATCGCGTTGAGATCGGTGCTGCTGAGCGCCAGGTTGCGATAAGCCCCACCGATCGCCTGCAGCCGTGCGGCGGCCCGGTTGAGCGCGGACTTGAGAGCCTCATCCTCCGAATTACGCGCCTGAATATCCAGCAAACCGACCGCGAGCTGGAAATTATTCTTCGTCCGGTGATCGATCTCGTGCAGCGCCAGGGACAAATCCTCGATCCGCTGCCGGCTTTCGCCTTCAAGCCGTCCCGTCATCCCGCGATAGGCACCGATCGCCAGCAGCATAACCACCTGCGCTGCCGTTGCGAGCAACAGGCTCATCGCCTGTGCGGCGGATTCGAAGGCGAAGCTACGCTGGGGCGGCATTACCATATACCAGATCAGCAACTGGCAACCGGCAATGGTGATCGCCCCGGCCCGTCGTCCCGCGATTAACGTCGCTGCTGCGATCACGGGAAAGGCCAGCGCAAAAGGAACGACGCCGGGTAAAATTCGATCCAGGATCAGGCGCAGGCCGATCGCGACTGCGATCGCGGCCAGGGCCACCATCGTTTCGGTCATGATCCGGGGCAGTTTGCCTTCCAGCTCAGCCGGTAAATCCAGATACCCCCGCCACACCATTCACGCACCCCATGAAGGCGCTTCGCCCTTTCGGCCAAGCTGCCCCGCCCTCGAAAAGATGTCCATCCCGTTTGCGGGCTACATTTCACCGCGTTGGCGGCGGAGCGCATAATAGCGTTCCACATTCGCCTGATGCTGGCTGAGCGTTTCGGCAAAGACGTGCCCGCCCTTCCCATCGGCGACGAAGTAAATCGCCTTGAACTGAGGCGGCGCAAGCACCGCGCGGATCGCCTCCCGGCTCGGATTGGCGATCGGCCCGGCGGGCAAGCCAACGATGGCATAGGTGTTGTAAGGATTGACCGCATCCAGCTCCGATCGGCGAATGCGCCGTCCGAGCGGCTTGCCCTTGGTGATCGGATAGATGGTCGTGGGATCGGCCTGCAGCTTCATGCCCTGCTTGAGACGATTGGTGTATACCGCCGCCACTTGCGGCCGCTCGGCCGCGACGCCGGTCTCCTTCTCGACGATCGAGGCGAGAACGATTGCCTCGCGCTTGCTCTTCACCGCACTGGCGGGGGTGCGGGCCTTCCAGGCTTCATCGACCGCCTTGGTCATTGCCTGCTGCATCCGCTTCAGCACCGCCGCGCGCGCTTCGCCGCGCTCGAAGCTGTAACTGTCGGGCAGGATCGAGCCCTCGGCGGGTACCGGAACCGAGCCGGTCAGCAACGGCTCGGCCGTCAAACGGTCGTGGACGAGGATCGACGGCATGCCTTCGGGGATGGTGATCAGATGCTGGATCACCTTGCCCGACTGGAGCAGCTCAAGCAGCCTGGCGGCGCTCAATCCCGCTGGGACTTCATATTCGCCCGCCTTGATCGGCGCCTTGCTGCCAAGAAAGGTCGCCGTGCGCAGAAACAGTCCGGCGGTCCGGATCGCCCCGGCCTTTTCCAGATCACGCGCCGCTGACGTCAGCGTCGAGCCCTGCGAGACCGAGACGAGCACCGGCTTGCCCGCCGGGCCGGGTCCGTACCAAGACAGCAGCAAGCCAGCCACCGCCAGAGCCGCGATGAGCGCAACCAGCAGGAACAGGCCGCGCAGACGCATGGCCTAAACCGCCCGCATCACCAGGCTGGCATTGGTGCCGCCGAAGCCGAAGCTGTTGTTGAGCACGGCGTTGACCTTCCGCTTCTTGGCGAAGTGCGGGACGAGATCGACGCCGATGCAATTGTCGCTCGGATTGTCGAGATTGAGCGTCGGCGGCACGATCTGGTCTCGCAGCGCGAGGATGCAGAAAATCGCCTCGACCGCACCCGCGCCGCCCAACAGATGACCGATCGCCGACTTGGTCGATGACATCGACATCGTGCCGAGGGCATCCCCGAACAGCCGACGGACAGCGCCCAGTTCAAGCTCGTCGCCGAGCGGCGTCGAGGTGCCGTGCGCGTTGACATAATCGATGTCGGACAGGGACAGGCCCGACTTACGCATCGCCATTTCCATTGCGCGATAGGCGCCCGAGCCTTCGGGATGCGGTGCGGTGACATGATACGCATCGCCAGACAGGCCATAGCCGATAACTTCGGCATAGATTTTCGCGCCACGGGCCTTCGCCCGCTCATATTCTTCGAGCACGACCACGCCCGCGCCTTCACCCATCACGAAGCCGTCACGGTCCTTATCATAGGGCCGGCTGCCCTTGGTCGGATCGTCCCGGAAGCCGGTGGACAGAGCACGCGCCTGACCGAAGCCGGCAATGCCGATCGGGCAGATGGCGCTCTCCGCGCCGCCCGCGAGCATCACGTCGGCATCATCCATCGCGATCATCCGCGCGGCGTCGCCGATCGAATGCGCGCCGGTCGAGCAAGCCGTGACGACGGCATGGTTTGGACCCATCAGCCCATATTTGATCGAGACCTGACCGGAAATCAGGTTGATGAGGCGCCCGTGCACGAAGTGCGGCGACACGCGCTTGGGACCCTTTTCCGCGAGGACCAGCGACTCGCTCTCGATGCCCGGCAGGCCACCAATGCCCGAGCCAATCGAGCAACCGGCACGGAAGCGCTCGGCCTCGCTCATGTCTGTCAGGCCAGCGTCCTCGATCGCCTGGCCAGCGGCATCGATGCCGTAGACAATGAAAGGATCGACCTGACGCTGCACCTTGTGATCGACACGCAAGTTGGGATCAAAGCCATATTCATGGTCGACCGGCTTCACTTCGCAGGCGTAGTTGGTGTGGAAGTCCGTCGCATCGAAGCGGGTGATCGTGGCCGCGCCCGATTTGGACGCGATGATATGAGCCCATACCTTTTCGACCTCCGCACCAAGCGGGGTCACCATTCCAAGTCCGGTCACGACAACGCGGCGCATATGCATCTTCTCCAGATAGCAGAACAGGCCCAACCCGTCCGGGCTGAGCCTGTCGAAGCTCCGTTCTTCCCTATTCGCTCAAGAAGAAGGACTGCCCTTCGACATGCTCAGGGCGAACGGTATGCGATATCAACCCTTGTGGGTGTCGATATAGCTGATCGCATCCTTGACGGTCGAAATCTTCTCAGCGGCGTCGTCCGGGATCTCGACCCCAAACTCTTCCTCGAAAGCCATGACCAGCTCGACGATGTCGAGGCTGTCCGCGCCCAGATCGTCGATGAAGCTCGCTTCCTCGGTGACCTTGTCGGCTTCAACGCCGAGGTGCTCGACAACGATTTTCTTTACGCGCTCAGCGGTCTCGCTCATTCTATTCACCTTCCCTAGGCATTCTTTGCCGTCGCACTAACCGGGCGTTTGCTTCCTTGCAAGCGGAACTGCCGCGCGGAACGCGTCAGATCATCGCCATACCGCCATTTACATGCAGCGTCTGGCCGGTGACATAGCCTGCCTCCGCGCTGGCAAGATAGACGACCGCGGCTGCCACATCGAGCCCTTCGCCGAGCTTTCCGGCGGGAATTTTGCCAAGCAGCGCGCCCTTCTGCGCATCAGGTAACACATCGGTCATCGCCGAGGAGATAAAACCTGGAGCTACGCAATTGACCGTGATGTTGCGGCTGGCCAGCTCCTGCGCCAGCGCCTTGGACATGCCGACAAGGCCCGCTTTCGAGGCTGCATAATTGGCCTGGCCCGGATTGCCCGTCGTGCCGACCACCGATGTGATCGAGATAACACGCCCGAACCGCGCCTTCATCATCGGCTTGGCGGCGGCGCGGATCAGCCGGAAGGCCGCCTCCAGATTGATCCGGATCACCTGATCCCACTCTTCATCCTTCATCCGCATCGCGAGATTATCGCGCGTCACGCCGGCATTGTTGACGAGGATGTCGAGCTTGCCGCCCAACACCTCGACCGCCTGCGGCACGAGCGCGTCAACCGCCACCGCATCGGACAGGTTGCACGGCAGGATCACAGTATCCCCGCCAATCTCCGCCGCAACCGCCTTCAGCGCCTCCTCGCGCGTCCCGGACAAAGCGACCTTCGCACCCTGGCCGACCAGCGCTTTGGCGATCGCCGATCCGATCCCGCCCGATGCGCCGGTCACCAATGCGGTCTTGCCTGTAAGATCGAACATTTCATCACTCTCCCTTGCGCGCGACAAACTGGACAACTGCGCCTTCGCCCTTGTGAAAGTCGCCCTCGTTGACCTCTCGCACAATTTCTTGGGCGAAGAGAATCTCAAGAGCGCTCAATTCATCCGACAACTTTGCCAGGTTCAGCAGCATATCGGGATCGGAAGGTCCGCCGGTGCCGCCCGTCACAAGTTGGTCCGGCGTGTAGGCTTCGAGGAGAAACGTGCCGCCTGGCGCCAGCGCGGCCGTCACGCGCCGATGGACGTCCCGCCGCAGATCGCTGGGCAGGTGGCCGAAGATAGAAACGATACTGTCCCACTTGTTTTCACCTAGGTTGAAACTAGCAAGATCAGCCACTTCCGTTTCGATGACGACGGCCCGCCTGGCGGCAAGCTCGCGCGCCTTCGCCATGCCAACAGCCGACTGATCGACAGCCGTCACGGAGAAGCCCTGCTGAGCCAGCCAGACCGCGTTTCGACCCTGCCCCTCGGCCAGGCAGAGGCAGCGCCCTTTTTGCAAAAGCCCAGCTTTCTCGATGAGAAAGTCGTTGGGTGCCTCACCATAGACAAACTCATTGCGTTCGTAGCGTTCGTCCCACACATCCAGCCTCCCGCAGATCAGATCACCTTAACCAGAGCCTCGATATCGGCCATGGTGACGATGCTCGCCGTCGCTGAGTCCCGTGCAGTGCGCTTTACCATCGGGCCGAGCACCTTGCCGCCGAACTCCACGAAATCGCTGACCCCCGCCTCGACCATGGCGGCGACACTCTCGCGCCAGCGGACGGTGCCGGTGACCTGCTCGACCAGCAGCCGCTTGATCGTTTCGGCATCGGCCACCGGCGCGGCGGTGACGTTGGCGTAGAGCGGGACGAGCGGCGCCTGCAGCGCGGTCTTGGACAAGGCCTCTTCCATCGCATCCGCCGCCGGCTGCATCAGCGGACAATGGAACGGCGCGGAGACCGGCAGCAATATGCCGCGCTTGATGCCATGATCCTTGACCAGCGCCACAGCGCGCTCGATCGCGCCCCGGTGGCCCGAGATCACGACCTGCGAAGGGTCATTATCATTGGCGACAGTGCAGATTTCGCCTTCCGCCGCGGCTTCCGCGAGAGCCTTTGCCTTCTCCAGATCCGCGCCGAGTAGTGCCGCCATCGCGCCCACGCCGACCGGCACCGCTGCCTGCATAGCCTGCCCGCGCAGCTTGAGCAGACGTGCGGTGGTCGCCAGATCGAGCGCGCCCGCCGCGCACAACGCGGTATATTCCCCGAGGCTGTGGCCCGCCACATAATCAGCCTTCTCGGCCAGCCTGATCCCGCCCTCCTTCTCAAGCACCCGCAGAACCGCGATCGCATGCACCATGATCGCCGGTTGGGCATTTTCGGTAAGCGTAAGTTGATCCTCGGGACCTTCAGTCATGAGGCGGAACAGGTTCTGGCCCAGCGCATGATCGACTTCCTGGAACACCTCGCGTGCCGCCGTCGAGGCCGCTGCAAGCTCCTTGCCCATGCCGACTGACTGACTGCCCTGCCCCGGAAAGATGAATGCGCGCATCAAATGATCCCCGATGTTTCGCGAGGCGTTAGAAATTGTGCGGCGCGCTTGCAAGCGATTGCCACGCGGGACGGGCGACCGTCACCGGCCGCCCGTCCTTTACGCTGGCTGTGCGATCAGAATCTGAAGCTGGCCGTCGCCTTCACCGATTGCGACGCAAACCGCGAGTGGCTGCGCGCAAAGTCCGTCCCCGTGCCGTTGACCAGCAGGAAGGGATTGGTTGGCGGAGCCACGCCCGGCCCGACCGCGACGCGCGCGTCATTATCCTTCAGGCTGACCCGCATATATTGCAGTCCGATCGAAAAATTGGGAGCGACCAGTTGTTCGATGCCGCCGCCGAACTTGTAGCCCCAAACCTCATCGTTCCCATTGCCGGTGAAGCTGTTGGCGGCATTGCTCGTGGAGAAGCTGTTATGAATCTTGCCCCAGGCAAGACCACCCGTGCCATAAAGCAGAGTGTTGCCGAGCGCATAACCGCCGCGTAGCCGCAGACCAGCATTGTCCTTAAGCCGCCGCGTCATCGTATAGCGGGCGGGTGTCGTACTATAGGCAGAAACGCTGTCACGAAGCGTCGAACGTCCATATTCGGCGACGGCGCCCACGACGAAGCTGCCGAATTGCATGTCATACCCGGCATGGACATCCCATTCGACGCCATCCTTGTCCTTGCGGCATCCGCCAGCCGGCGTCGCAGTGACGGCTGACCCTCCACAAAATCCCGGAGAAAATGCGTTCGCGCCGGCAAGCGTATTCACGGAATCGCCAAAGGTGCCGTCTCTGTTCGTATCGAAATTGATGGTTTCATCGCCATCACCGGGTTGCCAGCCATATCCCAACTGGCCGCCCACGTAAGGACCCGTCCAGTTGTTTGTCGTTGCTCCATCCTGGGCGAACGCCGGGGAAAGAGTTGCCGCGGTTGCGACGAGAGCAAGTATCTTGAAACGCATAACATTCCTTGATTTCTGTTTCGGACGCCTCCCTAACGCATGTTAATCGGATATATATCCCCGGCCATATTTGAGAGGCAGAGGCTGCGCGCGTCATTTTCCTGGCAGGCTTGCTTTTTAGCTGAAGTTTCCGCATAGGCCCCGCTCCCCGGCCTGCCGGGGTGAGGAAAGCCGGAGGGGCGTCCGCATGGTGCGGCGTCAGCGATCGGCACAGATGGAAGGAATTGCGCACCATGCCGCTTTACGAGCATGTGTTTCTCGCGCGTCAGGATCTGGCTCAGGCTCAGGTCGATGCGCTGGCGGAAGCCGCCACCAAGATCATTGAAGAGGGTCAGGGCAAGGTCGTGAAGACCGAGACCTGGGGCCTCCGCAGCCTCGCCTACCGGATCGCGAAGAACCGCAAGGCGCATTATGTGATGCTCGAGATCGACTCGCCGTCGGCCGCCGTTGCCGAGGTCGAGCGCCAGGCGTCACTCAACGAAGACGTCATCCGCTACATGACCATCCGCGTCGATGCGCATGAGGCCGGCCCGTCCGCTATGATGCGCCGTTCCGAGCGCGACCGTCGCGGTCGTGAAGAGCGCGGCGATCGTGGCGACCGGCCCGATCGTGGCGATAGGGGCGACCGCCCCCGTCGCGACCGTGACGATTACGAAGCGGCCTGAGGGAGAATAGACACATGGCACGCCCATTTTTCCGCCGCCGCAAGAGCTGCCCCTTCTCCGCGAAGGACGCGCCCCGGATCGATTATAAGGACGTTCGTCTGCTCCAGGGCTTCGTGTCCGAGCGGGGCAAGATCGTCCCGAGCCGCATCACCGCGGTCAGCGCCAAGAAGCAGCGCGAGCTGTCTCAGGCGATCAAGCGCGCCCGCCACGTCGGGCTGCTTCCCTATATCGTCAAGTAAGGAGCTGATCCAATGGAAGTGATCCTGCTCGAACGCGTCGAGAAGCTCGGCAAGATCGGCGACGTCGTGAACGTCAAGGCCGGTTTCGCACGGAATTTTCTTCTGCCCCGCAACAAGGCGCTCCGCGCCAATGAAGCCAACCGCAAGGTCTTCGAAGCCAACCGCGCGAAGATCGAATCCGACAATGCTGACCGCCGCAAGGATGCGGAGAAGGAAGCCAAGACGATCGACGGCGCCACGGTGACGTTGATCCGTCAGGCTTCCAACACCGGCCAGCTTTACGGCTCGGTTTCCGCCCGCGATCTCGTCGAGGCGCTGGAAGCCGAGGGCCACAAGGTCGCCAAGTCGGCAATCGTGCTCGACCGCCCGATCAAGTCGATCGGTCTGTCCCAGGTGAAGGTCGTCCTCCACGCCGAGGTTGCGGTCACCGTCAAGGTGAACGTCGCTAGTTCGCCCGAGGAAGCTGATCTGCAGGCCCAGGGCGTCGACGTCATGTCGTCGATGTTCGAGCGTGAGGAAGCGGGCTTCACCGAAGCCTATGATCCCAACGCCGAGCCCGGCGAGATCCTGCCGGAGGAAGAGCCAGAAGCTCAGGCCTGACGGCGCGATCATCGCGAAGATTGAAAACCGCCTCGGGAAACCGGGGCGGTTTTTATTTGGGGCCAAGCGCCGCTTCGACCGTCGGCAGGATACGGCGAACGATCTCCGCCACGCCGCGCCCGCTGGGATGCGATTCATCCGCGAGCATCAGATCCGGATGATCGAAGATACCCTGAAGGAAGAAGGGATAGAGCGGCACGTCATATTTACCGGCAAGCTGGGGATAGATGGAGTCGAAATGGGCGGCATAATCCTCCGCACGCCCCTCCACCGCGATAGAACCCGTCAGCATCGCGGGAATACCGCGTTGTTTGAGAACGAGCAGGATCGCCTCGAGATTGGCGCGCGGTTTCGATGGGTCAAATCCGCGTAGCATGTCGTTCGCGCCCAGACCGACGATAACCAGATCCGGTTTCCGGTCGAGACCGTCGAGGACCGTACCTAGCCTCTGCAACCCCTGGGCGCTGGTATTCCCCGGAATCCCGGCATTAATAACCCGCGCTCTGACGCCGTTCGCAACGAGCGCGCGTTCGAGAGTTGGCGCAAACCCTTCCTCTCGGGGCAGATGAAAACCGGAAAACAGGCTATCGCCAAATGCGACGATCACGGTGTCGTGGGCCGTTTCGGCGCTTGCCGTCGCCGGGCGAACGACTGGCTCTTGAGCAAACGTCGCTGGCGCAGGCGTCAGCAGTAGAAGGGATAGAAAAAGCGCAGGAAAACCTGCTTTCTGGGCGCGCCAGGACATAGCGCTGACGCACCTTATCCCGGTACGATCAGGAAAGTACCACTGAGCGCTTGCGCGACCGCACGCCCGTACCGATCAGGAAGAAGCTGGCCAACATCAGTCCGCCCGTCGATATATCGGGAAGCGACGCCCCCAAATCGGATGGGACCACCCCGAACATCAGGGTTGCGGCGGACGCACCTGCCGTAATCAACGCGGCGGCTGCGACGGCAACGGTTATAATTACCGCACTTGTCTTGCGGGCACCAAAGAAACGCATTGGAGGACCCCTCACGCAACGATAAGCATTTATGCTGCAGAGCGGAAAGTATCACGTGCCGTCCGCGATGCAACCCTTATGATCCCCTATTCCGGGACGATTCCGGGTAATTTGTCAGAATTTGATACAAAAAAATTAACTATATTTGGAAACTGTATCGCAGTTGCAACACAGACAAGGCGTGGCGGGGATCGGATCAGCCGAACAGCCGTTTGTGCGCTGCGGTGTACGCCGGTCTTTCGCGCGACGCGAAAGCCGCTAAAAGGCACCGCCGCCAACAATGAGGGCTCAAGTCAGAATGAAACCACTGCGCAAGGCGATCTTTCCGGTAGCCGGCCTCGGCACCCGTTTCCTCCCCGCGACCAAGGCAGTTCCCAAGGAAATGCTCCCCGTCGTCGACAAGCCCCTGATCCAATATGCGATCGATGAGGCACGGGCCGCAGGCATCGAACAGATGATTTTCGTGACCGGTCGCGGCAAGGGCGCGATGGAGGATTATTTCGACATCGGCTTTGAACTTGAAAGCACGCTGCGCGAACGCGGCAAGACCAAGGAACTCGAGGCGATCGAATGCAGTCGCTCGGCCCATGGCAGCATCGCTTATGTGCGCCAGCAGGAGCCGCTGGGCCTCGGTCACGCCGTCTGGTGTGCGCGCCACTTCGTAGGCGACGAGCCGTTCGCGGTGCTGCTGGCCGATGAATTGCTTTGGAACCCCGGCAATCCCTGCCTCAAGCAGATGGCCGAGACGCATGACAAGCATGGCGGCAACGTCATCGCCGTGCTGGATGTGCCCGAAGAGCATACCCAGCGCTACGGCATCGTCGATCCCGGCGCAGTCGAAGGCGCCGTGACCGAGGTGAAGGGCTTCGTTGAGAAGCCCAAGCCGGGCACCGCGCCATCGCGGCTCGCGGCGGTCGGGCGCTACATAATCCAGCCCGAGATCTTCGATCTTCTTTCCGAAGGCGTGCGCGGCGCGGGCAACGAGATCCAGCTTACCGATGCGCTCGCCCGGCTGATCGGCCGCCAGCCCTTCCACGCCCAGACCTTCGACGGCGTGCGACACGATTGCGGCGACAAGGCCGGCTTCATCCAGGCCAATATCGCGCTGTCGCTGGAGCGTGAGGACCTGGCCCCGTCGATCCGGGAATTCCTGAAAACGGTCTGATCCTGACCGTCGCTAGGAAACCAGCGCCAGTCTGGGTGCTTCGGCGGGTCGCAAATGTGCGACAACGCCGGGCATCCTCTCGATCGTGGCCGTCAGCTCGGCATCGAGCAGATAACCGCGTCCAAGCAGGATGTCGGCGGAACCGCCGCCGGGCAGTGACGCTTTCAGGCGGACCTCGCCACGTCCACCGCCATGACCATCCAGCATCGCCGCGAGCGCGCCCATGGCTTCAGGCTCGGCGGTCTCGATCTCAAGCACTAGCCGCGCGTTGCTCGTGAGGCCCTCGAAGGATTGCACATTGCGCACGGTGAAGCGCGGCGTCTCCTCGCCCGGCCGGCGATCGGTCTCGACCGACACCAGCAAACAAGCCCCTTCCTTGCCCTTGGCCTCAAGTTCGGCCGACACGTCAGCATCGAAGCAGCTCGCGATGAACTGCCCGCTATGATCCGAAAGGGTGGCCAGCAGATAGCGGTTGCCCCGCGCGGAAGTCCTCCAACGCGCTTCCTCGACTAGAACCGCCATCTTGATCGTGGGAGATGGCTGACGCTTACCGTTGACGAACACCGGCTCCGATCCCGCCGACGAGGGCATCCCGCAAATCTCGACGAAGCTTCGCGCGCCGTGCGACGACGCCAGGTGGCGATAACGATCGGTCGGGTGTGCCGAGAAATAGAAACCGAACGCTTCCTTCTCCGCCGCCATCCGTTCGGCCAATGACCAGTTAGGCGTTTGTGGCAGGCGGATGGGTGGGACGCCCGCGCCACCGTCTCCGCCAAACATGTTGCCCTGCCCGCTCGTTCGGGCGTCATGCACGCTCGCCGCATGTGACAAGACCGTCTCCGCCGCGGCAAAGACGACCTCGCGCGACGGCGCGATCCCGTCGAACGCGCCGCCGGCGGCGAGGCTTTCAAGCTGACGGCGGTTGAGCAGGCGGGGATCGACGCGGTCAGCGAAATTGTTGAGATCCGTAAACGGCCCGTTAGCGGCGCGCTCTTCGCAAAGCTCCTCCATGGCGCGCTCGCCGACGCCCTTGAGCGCTGCCAATGCATAGCGCACGCCGATCCCCTCGACCGAAAAATCGGCGGTGCTGGCGTTGATGCAGGGCGCCATGCAGGGCACGCCGAGCCGGCGCATGTCATCCACGAAGATTGTCAGCTTGTCGGTGAGATGGATATCGTAGGACATCGAAGCCGCGAAGAATTCCGGCTTGTGGTGCGCCTTCATCCACGCCGTCTGATACGCGACCAGTGCGTAGGCCGCCGCATGGCTCTTGTTGAAGCCATAGCCCGCGAACTTGTCGATCAAGTCGAACAGTTCGTTCGCCTTGCCCTCGGGGATCTGGTTATGCTCGGCGCAGCCCCGGACGAAGATCTCGCGCTGCGCATCCATCTCCGCCTGGATCTTCTTGCCCATCGCGCGGCGCAGCAGATCGGCGCCGCCGAGCGAATAGCCGGCAAGGATCTGCGCGGCCTGCATCACCTGTTCCTGATAGACGAAGATACCGTAGGTCTCTTTCAGGATCGGTTCGAGCAGGGCGTGCGGATATTCGATCTGCGCCCGGCCGTTCTTGCGATCACCGAACATCGGGATGTTGTCCATCGGGCCGGGGCGATAGAGCGAGACCAGCGCGATGATGTCTTCGAAATTGGTCGGCCGCACAGCCGCGAGCGTCCGCCGCATGCCCTCCGATTCCAGCTGGAACACGCCGACCGTGTCGCCCTTCTGGAGCAGCGCGAAGACTTCCGGATCGTCCCATGCCAGCGTGTCGAGATCGACCTCGACGCCCTTCTGCTTGAGGAACGCCACTGCCTTCTGGAGGACCGACAATGTCTTCAGGCCGAGGAAGTCGAATTTCACAAGGCCGGCGGATTCGACATATTTCATGTCAAACTGCGTGACCGGCATGTCGGATCGCGGATCGCGGTAGAGCGGCACCAGCGCATCGAGCCGCCGATCTCCGATCACGACACCTGCCGCATGGGTCGAACTGTGGCGCGGCAGGCCCTCAAGCTTCATCGCGAGATCGAGCAAGCGCTTGACCTCTTTGTCATTCTTATACTCGGCAGCAAGCTCCGAAACGCCATTGATGGCGCGTTCCAGCGTCCATGGATCGGTCGGATGGTTCGGCACCAGCTTGGCGAGACGGTCGACCTGCCCATAGCTCATCTGGAGCACGCGGCCGGTGTCCTTGAGCACGGCGCGGGCCTTCAGCTTTCCGAAGGTGATGATCTGGGCGACCTGATCGCGGCCATATTTCTGCTGGACGTAGCGGATCACCTCGCCGCGCCGGGTTTCGCAGAAATCGATGTCGAAGTCGGGCATCGAAACGCGCTCAGGGTTGAGAAAGCGTTCAAACAGCAGACCGAGCCGCAGCGGATCGAGATCGGTGATTGTCAGCGACCACGCCACCACCGATCCAGCACCCGATCCACGCCCCGGCCCGACCGGGATGCCCTGTTCCTTCGCCCATTTGATGAAATCGGCGACGATCAGGAAATAGCCCGGGAAACCCATGTTGATGATGACGTCGAGCTCGAAGTCGAGCCGGTCGAAATAAGCCTGACGATCGATCTCGCCTGGAATCTTCACCAGCCGCGCTTCAAGCCCGGCTTTCGCGTCCCGCCGCAGCAGCTCAGCCTCCGCGGCGGGATCGCCGGCAAGGCTGGGCAGGATCGGCTTGCGCTTGGGCGCCATCACCGCGCAGCGCTGCGCAACCACCAGCGTATTGGCGAGCGCCTCGGGCAGGTCAGCGAACAGCTCCGCCATCATGTCGGCTGGCTTGAGCCAGGCGTCGGGGGAAGACCGATTGCGATCGACACTCTCGACGTAGGAAGACGAAGCGATGCACAGCATCGCGTCATGCGCGGCATGGAACTCCGCCTCGGCGAAACAGGCCGGGTTGGTCGCGACCAGCGGCAGATCGCGCGAATAGGCCAGATCGAGCAGCGCCGGTTCGGCCAGCATTTCGGTCTGGTCCTCGCGGCGGCTCAGTTCGATATACAAACGGCCGGGGAATAGCGCCTGCAGACGATCGGCATAAACAGAGGCAGCGTCGGCCTGCTCCGCAGCCAGCAGGCGCGCCAGCGCACCTTCGCCGCCTGCCGTGAGGGCAATCAGACCGTCAGTGCGGCCTTCCAGCGCATCGAGCGGAATATGCGCGTCCTCATGCGCCGGCCGGTCGAGATGCGCAGAGGAAACCAGCGCGCAGAGATTGTCGTAGCCCCGTTCATCCTGCGCATAGAGCGCCAGCCAGTCGATCTGCGCCTTGTCCGGCAGGCTGTCCGGCCGGGCAACCGCAAGCATCGCGCCAATGATTGGCTGGATGCCATCTTTGGCGGCAGCTTCCGAGAAGGACATCGCCGCGTACAGACCGTTGCGATCGGCAAGGCCCGCAGTCGGAAAACCCAGCTTTCGGGCCTGTTTGGCAATCGCCTTTGGCTCGATCGCACCTTCGAGCATCGTGTAGCAGGAAAAGACGCGCAGCGGGACGAAGGTTGCGGTGGCCATAGGAGAACTTAGGCACGGCAAACCCGATACACAAATGCCGCCTTCACACTTATCCACCAGAAATGAGCTAACACTTCCTGCGTTGAATTTCGTCGCGGAACATGGTCCACTCGCCGCTCGCAAACAGGCAGGGGAGAAATGCGATGAACCCAGATGGTCCTATTACCGCGCCGCCGTCACTCGTCGATCGCGTCAAGAACATCCTGCTCACTCCCAAGGAAGAATGGCCGAGGATCGAAGCCGAACCCGCCACGATCGGCGGCATCTACACAAGCTATATCATTCCTGTAGCCGCGGTTCCGGCGGTTGCGACCTTTCATCGGGCTGTTCCTGGTGGGAATCCCCCTCCTTGGCCGGGTGCCGCTGGCCTTCGCGCTCAGCACCGCCGTTACGCAATATGTCATGTCGCTGGTTGGCGTGTTCATCCTCGGACTGATTATCGACTGGCTCGCGCCCACCTTTGGCGCCGTCAAAAATCCGCTCAACGCGTTCAAGGTCGCTGCCTATAGTTACACGGCGGCTTGGCTTGCGGGTATTTTCGCCATCATCCCGTCACTGGGCATCCTGTCGATAGTGGGCCTTTATTCGTTGTACCTGCTTTATCTGGGCCTGCCGGTGTTGATGAAGGCACCTGCGGACAAGGCGGTGAGCTATACGGCGGTTATCGTGATCGCCGGTATCGTGCTGGCTATCGTTATCACGGCCATTACGGCGCCGGTGGCGGGACTGTTCGGCGGCAGCCCATATGCGACGCCAGCGCTCTCGGGCAATGTCAACCTGCCCGGGGGCGGATCGGTCGATCTCGGCAAGCTGGAACAAGCGGCCAAGCAGATGGAGGCAAGCGCCAAGAACATGCAGACGGCGGCCGCCACCGGTGCCGCCGCTGCCGGTTCGGTCGCACCCACGGCCCTGCAAGGGCTGCTTCCGGAGACGATCGGCGCCTATCGCCGCACCTCGATCGAAAGCCAGAGCATGGCGGCCGCCGGGGTCGGCGGATCCCAGGCCGAGGCGCGGTATGAGGCGGGAGACAAGAGCTTCCGCCTTTCCGTTACAGACATGGCGGCAATGGGAGAACTCGCCGCCATGGGCGCGGCGTTCAACGTCCAGTCCAACAAGCAGACCGAAGACGGCTACGAAAAGACCAACACGATCGACGGTCGTCTCGTGAACGAGACCTGGCGCAATGACGGGAACGGCGAATTCGGCATGCTCGTCAAGAACCGCTTCATGGTGCAGGCCGAGGGCAAGGTCGCCAGCATCGACGAGTTGAAGGGTGCCGTCGCCGCCGTAGGCATTGGCAAGCTGGAATCGATGGCCAACTAGGACCGATCCCCCTTCCAACCCTATCTTCACGCCTGCCTGAAGCCTTGGATTTTGCAATATATTGTTATATTACAAATGCTTGCGAATATTTCAGGCCGTAACTTCACAAACCTCGCGCATGTGAGCACGAGAAAAAACAAAAAAGCGCAGTTTTCCGACGATTTCAAAGAGCCGGCGACGGCATGGCATGAAGTTTACGCTGTAGGACAGCTAAATGCGGCCCCACGTGCGCTCATGACCGGTGGAGATCGATTCCGATCATGCGCGCGGCCAGCGGGATGATGATCCAATAGGATGCGATGACGCAGGCCAGCACCAGAACAGCGGCCAGGAACCTGACAATCCAGCCAGTCGGCATTCTCACGTCCGATTTCCCCCAAGCAACGTGAACCCCAAACCGCCTGTTTCATAATGGAACAGTTGGCGCAATCAGATCATGCTATGGCCATTCTGCAAAGGTCGTTCTGCCAGCGAATCATTGTCGTGACACATTAACTTGCGACATAGGGAAGTTTGCCTGACGCCAGGAGAGCCATATGTTCGCGTTCATTCGGCAAGGCGCATTGCCGGACCATGGTCGAAGCTGACCCATGGCCGAGTTGCGTGACGCCATCTATCATCAACAACTCGCGCGCGTTGCGCGACAGAAGGCGGACGCCACCGACGATGCCGACCTGGCCCGCCGGCTTCGCGAGGCAGCGATCAGACATGAACGCAAGGCGCGCCAGTTGAACGCGGCTGGCAATAATGGACTGCCGGAAAAAAACGGGCGCTCCGAAGAAGAATAGCTTTCCGCAGCGCGCGACCGATGCCGCAGCCAAAAAAAGAAGCGCCCGGACTTTTGGCCCGGGCGCTGCAATGGACAGACAAGGTCGGCCGGAGCCAACCGCTGTCGATCAGGCGTAGTTTACGGTGACCTTCGTGCGGCGGCGCATCGCAGCACCGACAAGACCGAAGCCCGCGATCATCATCGCCCAGGCGGCCGGCTCAGGAACGGCCGCTGCGCCGAAGTTGAAGGTGCCGGCGTAAGATCCGCCCTTCTGACCATAATAGCCCGTCACCCGGAGCCAGTGATTTCCCGCGTCCACCTTCGTGGAATCAAGCGTCCATAGCTCAAGCGCTCCGGTGGAAACCTTGGTCAGCGGCTTGCTGTCAAACAGCACATTGTGAAGCACCACGTCCAGCGACGGCAGCGCGAACGAGCCGACAAACGCGCTCACATAACCCGACTCTTCGATCCTGAAGAGGAAGTCATCGGTGAAGCCCTTGTAGTAATTCTTGCTGTTGCCGAAATCGATGGAATCGGAACCGGGATCGACATTGTTCACAAAGGTGGTCGCGTTTGCTGGAACTGCCATCATGGTCGCGGCAGCAATCGCCATTGCACTGATAAGCTTACGCACTCTTACTCTCCCTTTGCGGTCGATCTGACCGTCGCTGGTTAACACCAGTTCGCCTCATAAGTTGCGTTAAAATGCCGTTAACCCTACTCCTTCGTCACATTTTGTATCACTTTGGTACAATATTGAGCTGGAATCCGCCGAATTCCTAGGCGTTGAGCGGCATGGCGGCGAGCGTGCGCTCGATAGTCTCGCTGGCCGCAGATCGCGCAAAAGGGAAAGATTTCAGGAAGTCTCCCGCCGTAAGGCCGGGATCGCTGCGTTTGGCGCGGGCCACCCATTCGGCCGCCTTTTCGGTCTGACCATCAAGGCTCGCGGCGATGGCTGCGATGATCGCGATATGCTTGTGGGCACCAGGCGTCCGGGCGGCACGTTCGCCCAGCAGGGCGCCCTCCTCGTAATTGCCCCGCATGACGAGACCAAGCGCGCGGGTCGCCAGCATCGCGTAGCGCAGCGGATCGAGCGGGCTGAGCTGAAGCGCCAGCCGGGCATCGCTTTCGCCATCATCGACTTCGCCCAGCAGCGTCTTGGCCCATGCCTTCGCATAGACGCCCTGGGCATAGCTTGGGCTGATCGCCGTCGCCTGATCCAGCCATTCGAGGCTATCCTGCACCTGCCCATCCAGCCAGAAGGAGCGCCCCATGTTGAGATGGCAGAAGGGATCGAGCCGATCCCGGTCCAGCGCCTCGGCGGCAAACGTTCGGGCTGCCTCAGCCTCGACCGCGCGATCGGATCGATAGGACAGGAAAGCGTTCTGGAAGCGGGTGAAGGACAGGCCGGCATAGCCCCGTGCGAATGCGGGATCGGCGGCGACCGCCCGTTCGAACATGGTGGTCGCCATGGCATTGTCCGCACGGTTGAAGCGGAACATGTGATCGAGCCCGACATGATAGGCGGACCACGCGTCAAGCATCTCCGGCGATCGCTGACGCGCGATGCGCGCCTCCTGCGCGGGTATCCGCACTTCGAGCGCCCCAACCACGCGGGCCGTGATTTCATGGCGCAGGTCGAGGACGCGCTCCGCAGCTTCCGAAAAGGTATCAGCCCAAAGGACTTCGCCGCTGACCGCCTCGACCAACTCGGTCGACACCGTCACCGCGGCACCCGCGAAGGTGAGGCCGCCCGTCAGGCAGTAGCGGACGCCCAGTGCATCACCTACCCGGCGGCAATCGACCTGCGGCCCCCTGAAGCGGAAGGATGACCCCCGCGCAATCACGAACAGCCAGCGCAACCGCGCGAGATCGGCGATCAGCTCGTCCGACAGGGCATCGGCCAGCACCGTCTGCAAGCCAGCCGCTCCCGCCAACCGGAAGGGAAGCACGGCGATCGATGGGCGGCCGCCACCCTCTACGCCGCGAGAATGCGTCTGCAGCGGTTCGGGCATTGGCGCCGGGGCGACAATGGGCCCGGATCGCTGGAATTCGATCGCGCCGACGAAACGGAAGCCCCGCCCGTGGATCGTACGGATCAGCCGCTGCTGCTGACCATCGTCACCGATCGCGCGGCGGGCGGACTTGATCCGCGCGGCGACGGCGGATTCCGAAACGATGCGGCCATCCCAGATCCGTTCGATCAGTTCATCCTTGCTGACGAGCCGGTCCGGATTGGATGCGAGCAGCAGAAGCAGCGACAGAACCTGCGGTTCGACGGGCACGGTTTCGCCGTCGCGGCGCAGCTCGAAGCGCCCGGAATCGAGTTCACATTGTTCGAAACGAAGGATCATGGCGTCGCGATCAGGCAAATCCAGCTTATCTCCAAGAATTATTCATGCCGTCTTCAAGCATTGCCGCGTCACCCCGGATACCAGCGGCGCATCGGACACCCCGTCCGAACATATAGCAAGGAGGGCAACATGCCGCTGGTTACGATCGATGTCATCAAGGACGTTTTCACCAAGGAAGAGAAGAAGGCGCTGATCTCCGGCGTCACCGAGGCGATGATCAAGGTCGAGGGTGAGGCAATGCGCGCCGTGACCTGGGTGCGCGTCAATGAGATCGAACAGGGCGACTGGGCGATCGGGGGCCAGATGCTGGGCGCGGCGGACGTCCACGCCATGGCAGGCAAGAAGAAGGCCGCCTGACAAGATGGTTTTGCCTGTGCCGCTCGCTCGAAAGGCGGCACAGGCAATTCCGCAGCATACGACAGCGTTTTCGTCGCAACGCGATCGCGCGACGGCAGGACAGGTCGCAAGACCCTTACCAGGACGAAATCAGGAGAGTTCAATGCCGCAATTCGTGATCGAACGTGAAATGCCGGGCGTAGGCAAGCTCGGTCCCGCCGATCTCAAAGGGGCGTCGCAGGGATCGTGCAGCGTGCTGCGCGATCTGGGGCCAGAAATCCAGTGGGTCCACAGCTATGTTACCGCCGACAAGATCTACTGCATCTACCGTGCTCCGAGCGAGGATCTGATCCGCAAGCATGCGGAGATCGCCGGCTTCCCCGCCAACAGCATCGCAAAGGTGGAAGCGACCATCGATCCCACAACCGCAGAATAATGCGGATCGGGACAGTCCGAAACGGCGCTGTCCCGATTTGGTACAGCTGTAAATCAACGTAGTCCTTACTTAACCCTGTCCAGGCATGGTTCCCTGTGTGGGAGGAGAGAAGCATGCCTGAGTCGCGCTTCTATCGGGAACGTGCCGCCGCAGAGCGTCTGGCCGCTGAGAACGCGCTGCCCCTGCTTCGCGAGCAGCATCTCCGCGCGGCTGAAGTGTGGGAGCAGATGGCGGAGAAGGCAGCACTGGCACTTCGCGCACGCCAATCCAACGAAATGGTCAAACAGGAGCAGATCAGGCTGGCCCCGGCCCGTGCAAAACAACGGGTTCGAACACGCCGGATGGCCTGAAGCTGGCGCAATGCCGGGCATGATTACATAGCAGCTTCACCGGGCGGCGGCACGTGCTACTTCTCCGATCATGCCGAGCCGGACCACCGCGAATCCATTCCACGCAAGATCAGACAAGCACTGGAAAGCGTTCGGAAAGTCCAATCCCTATTTCGGCGTTCTATCCGACGCGAAGTTCAAATCGGATGTGCTGGACGACGACGCCCGCGCCGAATTCTTCGAAACGGGACGGATTGAGGTAACGGAAACCCTGCACAGGTTCCGTTCGGTGTTCGGCGATTTCAAGCAGGGATCCTGCCTCGATTTCGGGTGCGGCGTGGGACGGAACACGGTCCACCTTGCCAGCCAGTTCGAGAGCGTGACCGCCGTCGACATTTCGCCGGACATGCTTGGCGAAGCCGAACGCAACTTGCTGCGCAACGACAGGCAAAATGTGGTCTTCAGGGAAACGATCGGCCACGGCGTCTTCGATTTCGTCTATTCCAACATCGTTCTGCAGCATATCCAGCCGGCGACTGGTCTACGCATTTTGAGCGCCATCCTCCGCCAGGTGAGCAGTGGCGGCGGCGGGATGATCCAGCTGATCTTCCGCATTCCCGAGAAATTCGACAAGCTGAACCGCCGCATGGACGCCATGCCCTGGCTCTGGGGATTGCGGAATGTGCGCAAGGGCCGAAAGTTCAGCCATCCGCGCATGGCGACCTATGCCTATCCGATCGACGAGGTGCTGACCTTATTCCACGAGGCTGGCATTGCCTCGCTCTTCTCCGAATTCACCAATCATAACGATCATATCGGCCTGAAGATCTTCTTCAGAAAGCCCGGCTGAACCGCGCTATTCGAGGCGGCCTTCGTGCAGACGGACCATACGGTCCATCTTCTGCGCCAGCCGTTCATTGTGGGTCGCGACCAGCGCGGCCGAGCCCTGATCGCGGACGAGACGAAGGAATTCGGCCAGCACGACATCCGCGGTGGCCTCGTCGAGATTGCCGGTGGGCTCGTCGGCCAGCACGAGCGCGGGACGATTGGCCAGCGCGCGGGCGACGGCGACGCGCTGTTGTTCACCACCGGAGAGCTGGCTGGGGCGGTGATCGAGGCGCTGGCCGAGCCCCAGCGCGCTGAGCAGCGTTTCGGCGCGGGTGCGGGCCTGATCCGGCTCAGCGCCGAAGATCAGTTGGGGCAGCACGACATTCTCGATCGCGGTGAAATCCGGCAGCAGATGGTGGAACTGGTAGACGAAGCCGAGCCGGTCGCGGCGCAGGCTGGTGCGGTCGTCCTCATCAAGCTTCGCGGCTTCCCTGCCGTCGATGCGGATCGATCCTTCGAAGCCGCCCTCGAGCAGGCCGATGGCTTGCAGCATCGTCGACTTGCCCGATCCGGAGGGGCCGAGCAGTGCAACGATCTCGCCCGGCGCGACCGCAAGATCGATGCCGCGCAGGACATCGATGGTCGCGGTGCCCTGAGTGAAGCTGCGGCGCAGGCCGGTGACGGCGAGGACTGTCATAAGCCCTCTCCCTCAGGGAGAGGGTTGGGTGAGGGGTTCCGAAGCGCGATGTCGGACGCTCGGCTACCGCCTCGCTCCCCCTCACCCTGCCCTCTCCCCGCCGGGGAGAGGGTTCTCCGCATTGCCCTACTCATATCTCAGCACCTGCACCGGATCAGTGCTCGCCGCCTTCCACGCCGGGTAGAGCGTGAACAGGAAGGCCGAGCCGATCGCCAGCACGACGATCATCAGCACCTCGAATGGATCGGTCTTGGAGGGCAGCTCGGTCAGGAAGCGGATCGAGGGATCCCAGAGATTCTGGCCGGTGAGATACTGGATGGCGTCGACCACGCCCTGCCGGAAGAACAGGAAGGTCGCGCCCAACAAGAGTCCCGCCAGCGTGCCGACCGCGCCGATCGAGACGCCCACCGTCATGAAAATTTTCATCATCGCGCGGCGCGAGGCGCCCATTGTGCGCAGGATGGCGATGTCGCGAGTCTTGGCGCGAACGAGCATGATCAGCGAAGAGAGGATGTTGAACACCGCCACGACGATGATCAGCGACAGCACCACGAACATCGCCACGCGCTCGACCTGAAGCGCCTCGAACAGGCTGGCGTTCATCGTGCGCCAGTCGGAGACGACCGCGACCTGCTTCGTCTTGGCGGCAAGCGGGGCGAGGATTTCGCCCACCTTGTCGGGATCGACGGTCTGCACCTCGATCATGCCGACGGCATCGTCGAGCATCAGCAAGGTCTGGGCGTCGGCAATCGGCATGATCACGAACGCCTTGTCATAATCATAGACGCCGACCTCGAAGATCGCGGCGACAGTGTAGCCGATGATGCGCGGGACAGTGCCGAACGGCGTGGTGCGGCCCTGCGGACTGATCAGGCTGATCTGGCTGCCGACCTGTGCGCCCAACGCCTCGGCCAGCCGCGCGCCAATCGCGACATTGTTGGAGCCGGGCGTTACCGATGCGAGAGCGCCGGCGACGACATTGGCCTTGATCGTGGGGTTGTTGCGGATGTCCTCGACCCGCATGCCGCGCACCATCACGCCTTCGACGCGGCCGTTGAAGCTGGTCATCAGCGGCTGGTCGATCAACGGCGTGGCTGAGACGACGCCGGGGGTGCGCTTGGCCTCGGCCATCACCTCGCGCCAGTTGGCGAGCTTGCCGTCATAGCCCTGCACCACCGCATGGCCGTTAAGGCCGACAATCTTGTCGAACAGCTCAGCGCGGAAGCCGTTCATCACCGACATGACGATGATCAGCGCGGCCACGCCCAGCATCACGCCCGCGAGGCTGAACCCGGCGACGAGCGCGATGATCCCCTCGCCCTTGCCGGGCCAGAGGTAGCGCTTGGCGATCATGCGTTCGTAGCGGGAGAGGATCATGGCTTGAAGAAGACCCTCACCCAGCCAGCCTTGCCAGCGCGCTTTCGATAGAGAGTTCCTCTTTCTGACCCGTCAGGCGCGATTTGAGTTCGACCACGCCTTTCTCCAGACCCTTGGGTCCGATCACCACCTGCCAAGGTAGGCCGATCAGATCCATCGTCGCGAACTTCGCGCCGCCGCGTTCGTCGCGATCGTCGTAGAGCACCTCGACGCCAGCCTGCTCCAGCTTCCGGTAAAGATCGTCGGCGGCCGCGCCGCATTTCTCGTCGTCGGCGCGCATGTTGATGAGGCCGACCTTGTAGGGCGCGACCGCTTCCGGCCAGATGATGCCGGCATCGTCATGGCTCGCCTCGATGATCGCGCCGGCGAGGCGGGAGACGCCGATGCCGTAGCTGCCCATCTCCGGGATCACTTCGGAACCGTCCGGCCCCTGGATCTTCACGCCCATCGCCTTCGAATATTTGGTGCCGAAGTAGAAGATGTGGCCGACCTCGACGCCGCGCGACTGGCGCAGCGCATCGCCGGCCTCCGCTTCGCGTGCGGTGTCGCGCTTCTCGTCGGTCGCGGCATAGTCGGCGGTATAGCCCGAGACGATCCCATGAAGTCCCGCCACATCGTCGAAATCGACATTGGTCAGTTCAGCGGGCTTTTCCCAGTTGCTGTGATAGAAGACCTCGCTCTCGCCGGTGGGCGCGAGCACGATGAATTCGTGGCTGAGATCGCCGCCGATCGGGCCGGTGTCGGCCTGCATCGGAATAGCACGAAGGCCCATCCGCGCGAAGGTGTTGAGGTACGCCACGAACATGCGGTTGTAGCTGTGGCGCGCGCCGGCCTCGTCCATGTCGAAGCTGTAGGCGTCCTTCATCAGGAACTCGCGGCCGCGCATCACGCCGAAGCGGGGACGGACCTCGTCGCGGAACTTCCACTGGATATGGTAGAGGATGCGCGGGAGATCGCGATAGCTGCGGGCGCCGTCGCGGAAGATCGAGGTGATCATCTCCTCGTTGGTGGGGCCGTACAGCATGTCGCGATCATGGCGATCCTTGATACGCAGCATCTCGGCGCCATAATCGTCATAGCGGCCCGACTGGCGCCACAGGTCCGCCGATTGCAGGGTCGGCATCAGCAGTTCGATCGCCCCCGCCCTGTCCTGCTCCTCGCGGACGATCTGCTCGATCTTGCGCAGGACGCGATGCCCCATCGGCAGCCAGGCGTAGATTCCCGCCGAGGTCTGGCGAATCAGGCCCGCGCGCAGCATCAGCTTGTGGCTGACGATCTGGGCGTCGGCGGGAGACTCTTTCGTTACGGGCATGAAATAACGGGACAAACGCATTTTCAGTGAGACCTGCTGTTCTGATTGGCGCTTGCTCTAGAGGTACGCGCCGCGCGCGGCAACAGATCAGCCGCGCCCAAATCACCTGTTGCGCGGAAAGCACAGCCCCCGGGTTTCTTAACTTCTATGCAGTTTGGACCGTGACAAGACCCCCTTCATTTCATACCCAATGGCCATCGAAACATAGGCAACAAACAAGGCCATGGTTCGGGGAGGCAGCGTCTCCAACGCCGGCGAAGGGGTATTCGGCGCAAGAAGAGATGGTCGCCAAGAGTTTAGGGGGCTGACGAGCATTCGTCACGCAGGCGCCCGGGCCGGAAACGGCCCGGGCGTTTCCTATTCTGGTCCTATTTTTGGTCCTCCGTTGAAAACAGCCGCGTCAGCCGTTGGCATTTTGGAAAGCAATATCGTGGCATTTCGACGCCATGATCCCGATGCGCACCAGTTCGATCTTCAAAAGCCGTTGGATGGCGCTCCTCTGGTCCGCCGGAATCATCTGGTTCGCGGTCGAGGTCGCCGGTTCCGGCGATTCATCCGGCCAGAATGCGCAGATAGATAACGCCACGGCACAGGCGATCGGCGCGCTCGATTCGATCAAGAGCAAATAAGCACGCCCGATACGGGCGAATCCTCGTGCCGATCGCACCCTGTCCTGCTACCTTCCATATGAACTAGCAGGAGACTCGCGATGGGAATGCTCGACGGACTGCTCGGCCAGCTGGCCTCCAATGTTGATATCGTCAATCTTGCCGAGAAGATCGGCTTGTCGACCGAACAGGTCGAATCTGCCGTGCAAGCGCTGGGCATCGCCCATCCGCAGCCTGGCGACACGGTGGCAACAGCAGCCGCCAGCACAGGCCTGTCGCCTGACCTGCTCCAGCAGATCGTTGGACATATCGGCGGCGAAGGCTCGCTCGCCCAGTTCGCAAGCCTGCTCGGCGGGCAAGAAGGCGGCGGTGTCATGGACAAGCTGACCGGCCTTTTCGGCAAATCCTGACGAAAACGCAGGACCCGGTTACGGCATGACGACGGTCGTCGGCATCTCGGGGAGCCTGCGCAGGGGTTCATTCAACAGCGGGCTGCTGCGCGCGGCGCAAACCGTGATGCCGGAAGGCGTGCGGATGGACGTGGCTTCGATCGCGGGCATCCCGCTTTATGATGCTGACGAGGAGGCCGCCTCGGGCATCCCTGCCCCCGTCGCCGCGCTCAAGGATGCGATCGCCAGGGCGGATGGCGTGCTGCTCGTGACCCCTGAATATAACAACGGCATTCCGGGCGTGTTCAAGAACGCGATCGACTGGGCGTCACGCCCGCCCGCCGACATCGGCCGGGTTTTCGGCGGCCGGCCGTTCGCCGTGATCGGCGCTTCGCCCGGCGGGTTCGGGACAATCCTTTCGCAGGACGCCTGGCTGCCCGTGCTGCGCACGCTGGGCGTGGATTTCTGGGCGGGCGGGCGGCTGATGGTATCGGGCGCGGGCCGGGCCTTCGATGCCGACGGAAACCTGACCGACGAAACCGTCAGGGAACGGCTCCAGATATTCCTGGCCGATTTCGTATCCGCCATCCGGGCGGGTTGATCCCGGGGCTAGGCCAGCGCCACGCCGTCGGCCGTGATGCAATCCCCTGTCAGGATGCCGATCACGCGAACGCGCTTCTCGACATGATCGACCGGCGTGCGCGCAAGTTCGAGCCGATAGACCCCTCCAGAATCGCGTCGCAAAATGAAGCCGCCGCCATCGCGGACGAGCATGCCGGTTTCCTCGATCGGATCACCGCCTTGGGTTTCGGCCATATCCGCTCCTTATCGAACAGACCGCAGCGCTGATTCGCCTTACCGTGCGGCTTGCCCTCAATGCCCAATCGGAGCATTTCTTCAACAAATGAGAGTGTCCGGTAATGCGTAGATGTATCGCTGACAGGATATCCGGCCGGGCATGGGCCAGATGATCGAGGAGGAATTCCACCGGATTGCGGATTCGGCGCCAGTGCCTATCTGGGTCACAGGTCTTGATCGCAAGCGCAACTTCACGAACCGCGCCTATGTGGAGTTCATAGGCGTAAGCTATGCCGAGGCCGTCGACTATGACTGGCGGGCGCTGATCCATCCGGACGATGTGGAGCAGCTCATCGAGCAATCGTTGGACGGCGAGGCAAGCCTCCAGCCTTTCTCTCTCGAAGCGCGGTTCCGGCGGCATGACGGCGCCTGGCGCTGGCTGCGGTCAGTTTCGCAGCCGCGCTTTGACGCGGCGGGCAACCACATCGGTTTCATCGGCGTGGCCCACGATATCACCGAATCCAAGGAGGCCGAGCAGGCGGTGCGCGAGAGCGAATGGCATTTCCGCACCATTTTCGAGCAGGCCAACGACTATATCTTCACATCAGATCTCAACCAGCGGCTGACGTCCTGCAATCCTGCGGTATGCGCGGCGCTGGGCTATACGCCCGAGGAGGCGCTGGGAAAGAGCTTTGCCGATTTCATCGATCCCGACCAATTCGGACAGACGACCGCGATGCTCCAGCAGAAACTGGCCGAAGGCGGCACCACCCGGCACACCATCCGCGTCAATACGCGCGACGGGCGCAAGCTGATCTGGGAAATCAACTCGCGGCTGATGCTGGACGGGGCGGGCCATCCCACCGGCCTGCACGCGATCGCGCGCGACGTGACCGAGATGAAGCGCGCCGAGGCGCACCAGAAGCTGCTCATCGACGAGCTCAATCATCGTGTGAAGAACACGCTGGCGATCGTGCAGAGCATCGCCCGCCAATCCTACAAGCCGGGCGGAGATCCGGAGGCGACCTGCCTCGCATTCGAAGGGCGGCTGCAGGCGCTGTCGGAAGCGCACGACCTGCTGACGCGCAAACAATGGGAATCCGCTCCGATGGATCTCGTCGTCAAGGATGCGATGCGGCCGCATGTCGAGGCTGAGCGAATTTCGATCGCCGGACCTTCCATCGAGATTCCTCCAAAAACGGCGATCTCGCTTTCGCTGGCGATCCATGAGTTGGCGACCAATGCAGTGAAATATGGCGCGCTCTCCGTACCGGACGGGCGGATAGCAATCCGCTGGGACAGGATGGTCGCCGATGGCGTCGAGAAGTTCACCCTGTTCTGGACTGAGGAAGGCGGACCCTTAGTTACCGCGCCAGAGCGCCGGGGGTTCGGCACGCGCATGATCGAGCGCGGACTGGCGGCCGAACTCAACGGCACGGCAGTGATCGAATTTGCGCCAGCGATTCATGCCCGTCTCAAAGACATACGCTTCC
>CAYLIK010000020.1:0-30119 GCA_964383565.1 uncultured Sphingomonadaceae bacterium | reverse complement strand
CTTGTCCTCCTTCTCGGGCGGCTTGGGCATGATCTCGATCTGGGTGACCGAGGCAGCACCCTGCCTGTTGGACGTACCTATGCAATCCGATCCGGTATCGCCGCCGCCGATCACAACGACATGCTTGCCGGTTGCGGTCAGTGAACCGCGCGGCGCGGCGCGCAATTCGTCATCGCCAGCGTTGCGCTTGTTCTGCTGGGTCAAAAATTCCATCGCGAAGCGCACGCCGGGCAGTTCAAGGCCCGGGATGTCGAGTGGGCGCGGATGTTCCGCCCCGCCGGACAACACGACGGCGTCGAAATTGGTGCGCAACGTCTCGATTGAGACCGCGACGCCAACTTCGGTGCTCGTGCGGAACTCGACCCCTTCTCCCTCCATCTGGACAATGCGGCGGTTGATGAGGTGCTTCTCCATCTTGAAATCCGGAATGCCGTAACGGAGCAGGCCACCGACACGGTCGTTCTTCTCGAACAGCGTCACGGCATGGCCAGCGCGCGCGAGCTGCTGGGCGCACGCCATGCCCGCCGGGCCGGAGCCAACGACAGCGACGCGCTTGCCAGTCTTCTGCTTCGGCGGCTGCGGCGTGATCCAGCCTTCAGACCAACCGCGATCGACGATCTGGCATTCGATCGTCTTGATCGTGACCGGGGCGTCGTCGATGTTGAGCGTGCAGGCGGCCTCGCACGGCGCCGGGCATACGCGGCCGGTGAATTCCGGGAAATTATTAGTGGAATGAAGGACTTCCAGCGCGCTGCGCCAGTCATCTTCATAAACGAGATGATTCCAGTCCGGGATGATGTTGTTCACCGGACAGCCATTGTGGCAATAAGGAATGCCGCAGTTCATGCAGCGCGCGGCCTGATCGCGAACATCTGCGCCCGGGAGCGCGCGCACGAATTCCGTCCAGTTTTTCAGACGCTTGTCCGGCTTCTCATAGCTTCGGTCGCGCCGCTCAATTTCGAGAAACCCCGTTACCTTGCCCATCTTCTTTTCCCTATTCCGCGGCGACGGCTGAGGCGAGGCGCTCGCTCTCAAGCTGCTGGAGCGCGCGGCGATAGTCGCGCGGCATGATCTTCACGAATTGCGTGAGCGCATTGTCCCAATCGTCGAGCAGCGCCTTGGCACGCGCACTGCCGGTGTGCAGCTGATGCCTCTGCAGCAGGATCTTAAGCCGCTCGGCATCGTGGCGCAGCATGTCGCCCATGCCGTAATCATGAACGCTGACCGGGCGCTGCGCCGGCCGGCCAAGGCCGTCCTCCTCGTCCGCCCTCGCAGAGATCGGCTCGACATCGACCATCGCATGATTGCACAGATCGCGGAAACGTCCTTCCGCATCATGGACATAGGCGATACCACCCGACATGCCCGCCGCGAAGTTGCGTCCCGTGCTGCCAAGCACCACTACGACACCGCCGGTCATATATTCGCAGCCATGATCGCCGGTGCCCTCGACAACCGCAATCGCGCCGGAGTTGCGCACCGCGAACCGCTCGCCTGCTACGCCCTGGAAATAGGCTTCGCCAGCAATTGCTCCGTAAAGCACGGTATTGCCGACGATAATATTCTCCAGCGGATCACGTGAGACGCCGACCGGCTGGCGCACGATCACACGGCCGCCCGAAAGGCCTTTGCCGACATAATCGTTAGCGTCGCCGGTCAGTTCCAGCGTCACACCGTGCGCGAGAAATGCGCCAAAGCTCTGCCCCGCAACGCCAGTGAAACGGATGACGATGCTACTGTCGGACAGGCCCGCATGACCATGGCGCTTCGCGATCTCGCCGGAGAGCATCGCGCCAACCGTCCGGTTGACGTTGCGGACCTCGCGCTCGATGCGGACATGCTCGCCCTTGTCGATCGCGTCTCTGGCCGCCGCAATCAAATCAATGTCGAGCGCAGCATCAAGGCCATGATCCTGAGACCCTGTGTTGCGTAGGGCCGCACCCGCTTCCACCGGCGCCTGGTAGAGGATGCGCGACAGATCGATGCCCTTGGCTTTCCAGTGCTCGATTGCCTGCCGCATATCGAGCCGGTCAACCCGGCCCGTCATTTCGTCCAGCGTGCGGAAACCCATCTCCGCCATAATCTGGCGCAGCTCTTCGGCGACGAAGAAGAAGTAGTTGATGACATGCTCGGGCTGGCCGGTGAAACGCCCACGCAGCACCGGATCCTGCGTCGCTACGCCGACCGGACAGGTGTTCAGATGGCATTTGCGCATCATGATGCAGCCTGCAGCGATCAAGGGCGCGGTCGCGAAACCGAACTCGTCGGCACCGAGCAGCGCGCCGATCGCAACGTCACGCCCCGTGCGCAAACCGCCATCGACCTGCACCGCAATACGGCTGCGCAAGCCATTGAGAAGCAAGGTTTGCTGCGTTTCGGCAAGGCCGATTTCCCAAGGGCTTCCCGCATGGGTGAGCGAGGTCAGCGGCGAAGCGCCGGTGCCGCCTTCATAACCCGAGATGGTAACATGATCGGCGCGCGCCTTGCTGACGCCAGCCGCGACCGTGCCGACACCGACCTCGGACACCAGCTTTACCGAGATACGCGCGCCAGTGTTCACATTCTTGAGGTCGTGGATCAGCTGTGCCAGATCCTCGATCGAATAGATGTCATGGTGCGGCGGTGGTGAGATCAGGCCGACTCCCGGCGTCGAGTGCCGGGTCGCGCCGATCGTCTTGTCGACCTTGTCTCCGGGCAGCTGACCGCCCTCGCCCGGCTTCGCACCCTGCGCCATCTTGATCTGGATATCGTCGGCGTTGACCAGATATTCCGCGGTAACGCCGAAGCGGCCCGACGCGACCTGCTTGATCGCCGAACGCATTGAATCGCCATTAGGCAAGGGCTTGAAACGCTTGGGATCTTCGCCACCCTCACCCGTGTTCGACTTGCCGCCGATCCGGTTCATGGCGACAGCGAGGGTCGTGTGCGCCTCCCAGCTGATCGAGCCGTAGCTCATCGCGCCGGTGGCGAAGCGCTTGACGATCTCGCTGGCCGGTTCGACCTCGGAAATATCGAGCGGCTTGTCGGCTTTCTTCAGCTCCATCAGGCCACGGATGGTCAGCATCCGCATGCTCTGCTCATTGATGCTTTCGGCGAACTCGGCATAGTCCTTGGACAGGTTGCCGCGCACCGCATGCTGCAGCTTCGCCACGCTGGTCGGCGTCCAGGCGTGCTCTTCGCCACGAATGCGATAGCCGTAATTTCCGCCCACATCCAACATGTTGCGATAGAGTGGACTGTCACCATAGGCGTCACGGTGGCGGCGAACCGTCTCCTCGGCGATCTCCGCAAGACCGATACCCTCGATCGTGGTCGCGGTTCCGGTGAAATATTTGGCAACGAACGCCGAAGACAGTCCGACCGCGTCGAAGATCTGCGCGCCGCAATAGCTCTGGTAGGTCGAGATGCCCATTTTGGACATCACCTTCAGGATGCCCTTGCCGATCGCCTTGATGTAATTCTTCTGCACTTCATAAGTGCTTAGAGACAGGTTCCGGCGACGGCGGATATCTTCCAGCGTCTCGAACGCCAGATACGGATTCACCGCCTCGGCGCCATAGCCGGCCAGCACGCAGAAATGGTGCACCTCGCGCGCCTCGCCCGTCTCGATAACGAGGCCGGTCTGCATGCGCAGTCCCTGGCGGATCAGGTGATGATGGACTGCCGCCGTGGCGAGCGCTGCCGGGATCGCGATCCGGTCCGACCCGGCCTCGCGATCGGACAGGACGAGAATATTCTGGTCCGCCAGCACCGCTTCGGTCGCGGCATTGCATAACCGCTCCACGGCCCGCTCCATGCCGTCGGCGCCGTCTGAAGCGGGCCATGTGATATCGAGGGTTTCAGTGCGGAACGCGCCGTCGAGCATTTCCGAAACCGAACGGATCTTGGCGAGATCGCTGTCGGTCAGAACCGGCTGCGAAACTTCGAGCCTCTTGTGGGCGCCGGCCTGCCGTCCAAGCAGATTCGGTCGCGGTCCGATCATCGACACCAGCGACATCACCAGTTCCTCGCGGATCGGATCGATCGGCGGATTGGTTACCTGCGCGAAATTCTGCTTGAAATAATCATAGAGAAGTCGCGAGCGTTCGGACAGTACGGCAATCGGCGTGTCCGTGCCCATCGATCCGATGGGATCCTCGCCGTTCTGCGCCATCGGTTCGAGGAACCTGGAAACATCCTCCTGCGTGAACCCGAAGGCTTGCTGACGATCCAGCAGCGCGCCCGCGTCATTGGCGATTGCGGGTGTTGGATCAGCATTGGGTAGGTCTTCGAGCTTATACTGGGTCGCCTCGAGCCATTGGGCATAAGGCGCTGCGCCCGAGAGCGCGGCCTTGATCTCGTCATCCTCGATGATGCGGCCTTCTTCGAGATCGATGAGCAGCATCTTGCCGGGCTGGAGCCGCCATTTACGGACGATATTCTCCTCCGCCACCGGCAGCACGCCCGATTCCGAAGCCATGATGACATGATCGTCGTCAGTGATGACAAAGCGGGCGGGACGCAGCCCGTTGCGGTCCAGCGTCGCACCAATCTGGCGGCCGTCGGTAAAGGCGATCGCGGCGGGGCCGTCCCAAGGCTCCATCAACGCGGCATGATATTCGTAGAACGCCTTCCGCTCCGGCGACATCAGCGGGTTGCCTGCCCATGCCTCCGGGATCAGCATCATGACGGCGTGCGTCAGCGGATAGCCACCCGCGACAAGCAGTTCGAGGGCATTGTCCAGACAGGCGGTGTCCGACTGCCCGTGCGCGATCAGCGGCCACATCTTGTCGAGGTCAGGCCCCAGGAGATCGGATTCCAGTGTGCGACGGCGCGCGTTCATCCAGTTCACGTTGCCGCGCACGGTGTTGATCTCACCATTATGCGCGATCAGGCGATAGGGGTGCGCCAGTTTCCACGACGGGAAGGTATTGGTCGAGAAGCGCTGGTGAACGAGCGCGATCGCCGATTGGGTCAGCGGATTTTGCAGATCCTTGTAGAAGCTGCCGACCTGCCCCGCGAGCAGCAGTCCCTTGTAGACCACGGTACGCGTCGAAAAGGACGGCATGTAGAAATCGCTCAGGCCAGGAAGGGCGTGCTTCTCTTCCATCGCCTGGAGCGGATTCTGGGTCTGCTTGCGGATCGCGAGCAGCTTGCGCTCGAACGCGTCCTGATCGACCGTCGCGGCACCGCGCCCGACGATCGCCTGACGGATCATCGGCAATTCAGCGAGCACAGCCGCACCGAGCACTCCACGATCAATCGGGACATCCCGCCAGCCGATCAGGTGCTGCCCTTCCTTGGTGAGCAGCCGCTCGAAACGCCCTACCGCGAAATCCCGCGCTTCTTCATCCCTCGGCAGGAAGCACATCGCAACCGCGTAATCACCGGGCTTCGGCAGTTCGATACCCTTATCCGCAGCCCAGGCGCGCAGCAACACATCTGGAATCTGGATCAGGATACCCGCGCCGTCCCCCATCATGGGATCAGCGCCAACCGCACCGCGATGATCGATGTTCAACAGAATCTCGAGGCCGCGCGTGACCGTCTCGTGCGATTTCTCGCCCTTGATATTGGCGATGAAACCGACGCCGCATGCGTCATGTTCGTTGCGCGGGTCGTAAAGGCCCTGTTGCCGAGGGTAATTCATTCCGCCCCTTCATCCTCTCCAACCAGCGCTGGCCGGACTGTTCTCAGCCGACGCCAGAAGCACCGATTGTTGGAAATTTCAAACGACGCATCATGCCCCAACGCGCGCGATTCGCCAAATTCCGGCCCAATCGCGGCAGTTGCCCATGAACTTGTGATCGTCAAGCGGCGCTCGCCTCGAACTCGCCAATGCGCTAGCAGCGCGCGATGAATCCAGCATCCGTTGCCCCATTCCATGCAATCACCATCTCACGGCTGGCGCATCAGCTTCAGGTGGATGGCCGATCGGTCATCCATATGGAGTTTGGCCAGCCCTCCACGGGCGCTCCGCCGCGCGCCGTCGCGGCCGCCCGGCACAGGCTGGAGACCGAGCCCGGCGCCTATTGGGAGAGCCCGCCCCTGCGAGAGCGCATCGCCCAACTTTATGCTGATCGGCATGGCCTGACGATCGAGCCCGAAAGGATTATCCTCACCTGCGGCGCAAGCCCGGCGCTAGTGCTGGCGCTCACTGCGCTATTTTCTCCGGGGGACCGGATCGCCTTCGTTCGTCCGGGCTATGTGGCCTATCGCAACACGATCGCGGCGCTTGGTCGCGTTCCCGTCGAAATCGAGGCTGATCGCGAAACCCGTTTCCAGCTTGCCGCCCGTCACATCGAAACGCTGGAAGAACCAGCCGCCGGTCTGATCGTCGCGAGCCCCGCCAATCCCACCGGCACGATGATCGACAAGGCCGAACTCGCGGCCATCGCCGCTGCCGCTCGCAAACGCGGCACCCGCATCATCTCCGACGAGATCTATCACGGGCTGAGCTATGTCGAGCCGGCCCATTCGATGCTTGAGTTCGATCCGGACGCGATCGTCGTGAACAGCTTCTCCAAATATTTCTCGATGGTCGGCTGGAGGCTTGGCTGGATCGTTGCGCCTCCCGGCGCGGTCGATCAGCTGCGAGCCTATGTCGGCAATATGTTCCTGACCGCCCCGACGCTGTCCCAGCATGCCGGTCTGATGGCGATGGACGAAACGGATGTGCTTGAACGCTATCGTGAGGCCTATGGCCGCAACCGAGCGCTGTTGCTCGATGCCCTGCCCCAGCTTGGGTTGGCTGACATCGCGCCGCCGGACGGTGCCTTCTATATCTGGGCCAATGTCGAAAATTTCACGAACGACAGCCTCGATTTCTGCCGTCGTCTGCTGGTCGATACTGGTCTTACCCTAGCTCCGGGGATCGATTTCGATCCTGTCAACGGCCATCGCTTCATCCGTTTCTCTTTCGCGGTGAGCGAGGCGGAGACTCGCGAGGCTATCGATCGCCTCGCCACCTGGCTCAGGTAAAGCAGCCCCTGCTTAAGCTGTTTTCCGCGCCGGCCAACCAACCGCGATGCCCACGATGATCAAGACGATACCGACGCCATGATAGGCGTGAAGTGGCTCGCTGAGCAGCAGGGCCGCGAGCAGCGCACCGAAGAGCGGCAGCATATTGTTCGCCTGCCCAGCAGTTACCGACCCGACCTCCACAACCGCAAAATTGAAAAGCGCATAGGCCAGGATCGAAGGGAATATACCGACATAGAGGATGGCCCCGATGACCTCCGGACCCCAGTGCATCGCGGAAATGGCCTCGCTCTCCGACGCGGCAAATGGCGCCATGGCAATGGCCGCAAGACCAAATGTAACCGCAAGGAAACTGAGCCAATGACAGTCGGGCTTCAGCCGCAACATGCTCGTATAAATGGCCCAGGCAAATACCGCTGCGATCACGAGCATATCGCCAATCCCCAAATCCAGCCCGAGCAGGGTTTCGAGATGCCCGCGGCAGACGATTACCAGCACGCCGGTCGTCGACACGAGCACCCCGAATATCTGCCGGGCGACAGGACGGGTTCCAAAGATCAGAAAGTTGAGCACAAGGACGAATGCGGGAATGGCGGCCTGAAGCAGCGCGGCGTTTGTCGCGGTGGTGAAATGAAGGCCGGTGTAAAGGAACGCATTGAATGAGCCGACCCCCACCAGCCCCAGAAACAGGACTGCCTTCCATCCAGCGATAAGCTTGTGTCGATCGGCGACAAGATGACGCGCGGCCAAGGGGAGTATGATTACAAACGCAATTGCCCATCGCGCAAAGGCGAGCAAGAATGGAGGGATTTCGTCACGCACAGCACGACCGACGATCAGATTGCCCGACCAAAACAGCATCGTCAGCGCAAGCGCCGCGAAGGCGATCAGGTAGCGCGGCTTGCGTTCAGCCATGCCTAGCTTCTCTGATAGCCTCAAGCTCTTGGCCCGCATAAGATGATGGCCGCCCCGACCAGGCAAACGCCGCCGCCGATAACATCCCACCGATCGGGCCGCGCGCCCTCTACGGCCCAGAGCCAGGCAATCGCGGAGACGATGTAGATCCCGCCATAAGCAGCGTAGGCCCGGCCGGCATGAGCCGCCTCAACCAGCGTTAGCATCCAGGCAAACAGGATCAGGGACGCAACGCCCGGCACAAGCCAGAACATCGACCGGTCAAGCCGCAGCCAGGCCCAGAAAGCAAAGCACCCTGCGATTTCGGCTAATGCGGCACCGACATAGATCAGAAAAGACATGCGGCCATCTGGCACCGGAACCGCCCGGCGACAACAGATGGCCGCGTAAAGATCGGGGATGCCCCGTCAGGCGGACGACCCGTCCTCTTCAGATCATCCGCGATTGCAAGGCTCAGGCGTCAGCAAGTGCACGCTGTTCCTGATCAGCTCGTTCTATGCCTCGACCATCGAGATTTTCCGCCACGAACTCCCAGTTGATGATGTTTCCGAGCACCGTTTCGGCAAATCTCGGCCGCGCATTGCGATAGTCGATATAATAGGCATGCTCCCACACATCGAGGGTGAGCAGCGGCTGCACGCCTTCGTAAACGACCGGCGTGTCGGCGTCATGATACGACGTGACCTTGAGCTTACCGCTCTCAAGCACCAGCCACGCCCAGCCACTCGCGAAATGACCGACGGCTTCTTCGCCAAGTTTCTTGAGGAGGGCGCCGGTCGATCCGAACTCGGCGTCGATCATTTCGGCCAGCTTGCCGGTGGGTTTCTGGCCCGGCGCGGCGAGGCATTCCCAAAAAAAGCTGTGGTTCCAGATCTGGGCTGCGTTGTTGAACAGGCCTTTGTCGCCCTTGTCCTCGGCAAGCTTGATGACCTCGGTCAGGGATTTGCCGACAAGGCCCTTCTCGTCGATCCAGCCATTGACCTTATCGACATAAGCCTTGTGATGCTTGCCATGATGGAAATCTAGCGTCTCGGCCGACATGTGGGGCGCCAGTGCGTCCTTGGCGAACGGAAGATCGGGCAGGATGAAGGCCATGGGAAAGCTCCATTACTTTGGGAATGTTGATAAGGACCGAACGGCCCGCGCGCCATGTAGGTCCCCGATCCCGACAGGGGGACGACGAAATTTGCTGCGTTGCGGCGAACCGTTGTTAAGGTGTGACAAACGGTTGATCCCGATCTAAGCTCTTGAAACCGCGATGCCGCAACCGCAGCGGCGGATAGACGGGGGAGAAACTAAATGGCTAAATTCTTTGGAAATCTTCATCTGGTGCTGGTGGTCGGCCTGATCGCCTCACTGGCCGTGATGTTCGGCATCGATGGCAACGCCGTCACTGCAAACGGCGTGTTTCGTTGGCTCCATCTATTCTTTGGCGTGCTGTGGATCGGCCTGCTTTATTATTTCAACTTCGTGCAGATCCCGACCATGCCCAAGGTTCCTGCCGAGCTTAAACCCGGTGTATCGAAATATATTGCGCCGAGCGCCCTGTTCTGGTTTCGCTGGGGCGCGGCATTTACGGTGCTGACGGGCCTGATCATCGCTCACCTGACCGGCTATCTGGTCGAAGCACTCAGCTTCAAGCCGGGCTATGAACTGATCGGCACCGGCATGTGGCTGGCGCTGATCATGGCGTTCAACGTGTGGTTCGTGATCTGGCCCGCCCAGAAGAAGGCGCTCGGTCTTGTCGAGGCTGATGATGCGACCAAGGCGGCGGCGGCGAAGCGCGCGATGATGTTCTCGCGCACGAACACGCTGCTCTCGATCCCGATGCTCTACAGCATGGTCAACTCCAACCTCGGCTGACCTGTCTACTGCGCCGCCCGATCAAGCAAATCGTGGCGGCGCAGTGCATGCCTCAGTTGATCGTAGCTGAGCTTCAGAAGGCTGGCTGTGCGCCGCTGATTGTGGCGGCATCTTTCCAGTGCCGCTTCGAGTAATTGCTTTTCGTAAGCCAAACACGCGATCCGGAATCCCTCATCGGGCAGCTCGACCGCAATCTGAGCGCCCGGCATTGCAGATTTGGCTTCAGTCGCAGGCTCAGACTTTGGCCCAGACGTTTTTGGACGCCATGGCGACGCGAAAGGGTCAAATTCCGCCAGCGCGATGGGCTGCCCCGGATCGCCGCAGCGATACACGGCCCGCTCCACGACATTGCGCAGCTCGCGCACATTGCCCGGCCATGGATAGCGTTCGAGTTCCTCGATCAACGCATCGCTGAAGCCCGGCCATCTATTCCATTCAAGTTCCGCCGCCATCCGGCGCCCAAAATAATCGGCAAGCACCACCACATCGCCCTCGCGGACCCTGAGTGGCGGCAGCGTGATCACTTCGAAAGAGAGACGATCGAGCAGGTCAGCGCGAAACCGTCCAGCCTCGGCAAGCGCAGGCAGATTTTCATTAGTGGCCGCGACAATACGGATGTCGACATTGATGACCTGATTGGAGCCGATCCGCGTCACTTCGCCATATTCCACGGCGCGAAGCAGCCGCTCCTGCGCGGCGGCCGAGAGCGTTGCCAATTCGTCGAGAAACAGCGTGCCGCCATCGGCCTCTTCAAACCGGCCTGCACGGGCGCGGGTGGCGCCGGTGAACGCTCCTGCCTCATGTCCGAAAAGCTCGGCTTCGATCAGCGTCTCGGGCAATGCCGCGCAATTCATCGTAACGAGCGGCCCGCCCCAGCGCGGGCTCAGGCGATGCAGCCTTTCAGCAATCAATTCCTTGCCGGTACCCCGTTCCCCGATCACCAGCACGGGTCGGTTTAGAGCCGCCGCCGCGCTGGCACGCTCAATCGCGTCGAGAAACGCCCCTGATTGGCCAACAAATTGGGTCGCACGATCCATGCCTAATAATGGCATATACTCCTATTATTTAGCAACTTATTTTGCGAGATGGATTCCTCAGGAGGGTATTTTCGGCAGAAATCCTGCTCCTCCCCAAATTGGCACGGCCTCTGCTTAGTGAGGAACATCGCACCGGAAGGGCGACCGAATTCAAAACTGGGGAGAACGGCAATGAATACTTTTTCGCGCAATGACATCCAACGCATGACAGTTGCGGCGCTCGGCGCGCTGCTGGTTTCCAACGCCTGCATCGGCGCGGCAGTGTTCCCTGCCAAGGCGGCCGACATCATTGTCTCGACCGCGAGTGACTGGCAGACCGAGGTTGAGCGGCGCATCGACAACGCCATGCTCAGCCCTGCAAAGCTGAACGACGGCGTGGTCATGACTGAAGTGGCGATGCTCTTCGACGAACGCGGCAACTTCCGTTCGGCGACGCTCGCCAAGGCCAGTGGCAACAACGAAGTCGATCAAGAAGCGCTGCGCGTCGCCAACAGCATTCGCTACCCCGCCCTGCCCGCCCATCTTCAGGGCAAGCCGCAGCGGGTCGCGATGCAGCTTTTCTTCGGGCGTGACGGCGAGAAGGTCCATCGCCAGCGGATGATGGCCGACCAGACTGCCACGCAGCTCGCAGCCAAGGCCGACGCCAATCGCGCCGAAGCCGCCATCGCCACCCAACCCGCCGGTTGAGTGGCGGCCGGGGCGGGAAACCCTTGCCCGCCCCGGCACCCTTTCATTATGCTTACTGACACAGGAGTGAATTCAGCATGGGAATCTTCTCCCGCACCCGCGACATCATCGCCGCCAACGTCTCCGACTTGCTCGACAAGGCGGAAGACCCGGCAAAGATGATCCGCCTCATCATCATGGAGATGGAGGAAACGCTGGTCGAGGTTCGCGCCTCGGCCGCGCGCACCATCGCCGACCAGAAGGAAATGCGCCGCCAGATCGCAAGGCTTGAAAAGGTTCAGTTAGGGTGGACCGAGAAGGCCGAGCTGGCGCTGTCCAAGGATCGCGAGGATCTCGCCAAGGCGGCGTTGCATGAAAAGCAGAAGGCGGCCGACGTCGCCGAACAGCTTCACCGCGAGATCGGTGAGCTGGACGATGCGCTGGGCGCCTCCGAGGAGGATATCAACAAGCTTCAGTCCAAATTGCGCGAAGCCCGAATGCGTCAAAACTCGATCGTTACCCGGCTCGAATCGGCCAACCAGCGTGCCCGGATGCGCGAGATGCATTCCGGTGCGCGAGCCGACGAAGCGTTCGCCCGCTTCGAATTGCTCGAACGCCGCGTCGATCTCGCCGAGGGACGCGCTGAAGCAGCCTCGCTGGGCGCAGCTCCCAAGTCGCTCGAAGAGGAAATCGCCGAGCTTCGCACCTCCGACAAGGTCGATGCCGAACTCGCCGCGCTGAAACAGCGCCTCGGAAACAAGGAAGGTTGATCCGTGGAAGACATTTTCGTCCCCGTGCTTGTCGTCGGCATGCTGTTCATCGGCCTGCCGTGGCTGGTCCTGCATTATGTGACGCAGTGGAAACGAGCAGGCAGCATCAGTGTCGAGGACGAGAATCTGCTCGACGAACTTTATGAAACCGCCCGGCGGCTCGAAGCGCGGCTTGAAACCGTGGAGCGCATCGTCGCCGCCGACCATCCGGACTTCAGGCCCGGCCGCTGAGCCGGTGCCGCATAGCATCAGGGGAATTGATATGACCGCCCGCCGTACCAAATTCTATCTCGACAAGCGCAACGCCCGCTTCCTCGGCGTCTGCTCCGGCATCGCCGACTATACCGGCATCGAAGCGACCTGGGTTCGCGTCGGCGCCGTGTTGTTGACCATCGTCGGCGGCTTTCCATGGACGGTGATCGCCTATTTCATCACCGCCTGGGTCGCCGACAACAAACCAACCGAATTCTATGACATGGATCCGGCGGAAGAAAAGTTCTGGCAGAGCGTCCGCGCCAAGCCGCGCGCAACCGTCCGCGACGTCCGCAGCCGCTTCCGCGACATCGATCGCCGCCTGGCGGATATCGAGACAGTCTATACCTCACCCTCAAGCCGCCTCGCACGCGAGATCGACGAACTTAAATAAGGAACCCGAACGGGCAGAAGCTGGGGAACATGATGGACACGCACATCCCGACACTCATTTTTTGCGTCACCGCCCTTGCGGCCGTCACGATCGTGAGCTGGACAATGCTGCGCGCATGGCGCGAGTGGCTCGTCCTTCAGCAGACAGCGTTGAAAGTGGGCGAGATCGATTATGGCGGCCCCACCCCAGCCGCCCGCATCGAACTCGCCGCACTCAAGGAACGCGTCCGCAAGCTCGAAGCAATCGCATCCGGGGTGGACCTGCTGCCCTGACCGCTGGTAGCGGGCGGGGATGACAGACATCGCCGCCATCTACGAAGATTATGAACTGCTCGATGCCGACGACCGCTACCGGCTGCTGATCGATCTAGGCAAAGCGCTTGAGACGATGCCCGATCCACTAAAGACCGATGCGACATTGGTTCGGGGCTGCTCGGCCAGCGTGTGGGTCTATCCCACGCGTCTGGACGATGGCCGGCTCCATTTCCTCGCCGACAGCAACGCCGCCATCACCAAGGGGATCATTGCACTGGTGCTGGCGACGGTTCAGGATAAATCCCCCACCGACATCGCGGCCACCGATATCGCGGCCGAACTCGCGCCGTTCGACTTGCGCAACCAGCTCAGCTCGAACAGGACGCAGGGAATTCCGAATATGATCGCGTTGATACAGGCGACCGCGACGCGATACGCGAACTGATCAGGCGGCCGCCCGACGCTCCTCCGCAGCCCGCAGCACTTCGTAGGCGGTCTGGACGGCCTGAAAGCGCTTGGCCGCTTCCGCATCGCCGGGCTTCAGGTCCGGATGGTTGGCCTTCGCGAGGCGGCGCCAAGTCGCCTTGATCTCCTCAAAGCTGACATCCGTCGCCAGATCGAGCACGTCTAGCGCGCGCATCTCGTCGCGCGAGCGGGTGCCGTCGCCGGGGCCACCCCAAGCATAATGTTTCGCGTCGGTGTAGCCCGCCGCAGTGCGCCGCTCATCCGCCTCGCGCGCAGCCGCTTCCTCGGCGGACAACCCTTCGAAATAATTCCACGAACGGTTGTACTCGCCGGCATGCGCCTCGCAGAAATACCAGCGTTCCGGGCTGTTGGGCGATTTGGGCGCCGGGCGATCGCCGGGCTCGTTGCAACCCTCACGATCGCAGAGGCGCACGCGCGTGGCGCCGCGTTCGCTGCCATAGCCGCGCCAGCGGGGGAAGCCCCAGTCGTTCGATCGTGAAGTACGAGACATCCGCCCTCCTAACGCGAAACCGCTGAACCGACTATGACGAAGATCGCATTTCTTGACGGCGTTGCGTCTTCCTCCGCCTCGTCTAAATGCGCCGCAATGCTTCCGTCCCGCAAAGCCCGCATTACCAACGCCTTCGATCGCGCCAACGGTTATGACACGCACGCCATCATCCAGCGTGACGTAGTGGGACGATTGGCCGAACGCATTGCGGCCCTCCCTATCGATCCGGCAATGCCGGCGCTCGAGATTGGCTGTGGCACCGGCTTTCTTACCGAGCGGCTGCTCGAAACCTGGCCGAACCTGCGGCTGACGATCAGCGACATCGCGCCGGCGATGCTCGATCGCGCGCGTGAGACGATCGGGGAACGGCCCAACATCAGCTATGCCTGCATCGATGGCGAGCAACTGGATATCGCGGCTGGCAGCATTGGTCTGATCGCTTCCAGTCTCGCCTTTCAATGGTTCGAAACGCCAGCGGAAAGCGTTGCCCGGATGATCAAAACGCTCAATCCAGGGGGCTGGCTGGCCTTCTCGACGCTCGTTGCCGGAAGTTTTCGCGAATGGGCCGAAGCGCAGGATAAGGCCGGTACGGCGGGCCTGACGCGAAGCTATCCCGAGACGTCGGTCTATCGACAGATCGCATCGGGCACCTGCGAAGTCGAGATCGAGCGTTACACGCTGACGGAGGCGCACCCGGATGGCCTGCGTTTCCTGCAAGGGCTGCGATCCATCGGCGCCGGGGCTCGGTGGGATAGCGCAACGCCGCCCTCGGCCGTCGGTCTACGCCGCGCCATCCGCTTGTTCGAGCAGCATGGCGCCAGGATCAGCTATGAGATCGCCCAGGTCGTCATCCGCCGCGTGAAATAGCCAGAGGGTCTGTAAGCCGGGTTCTGTCCATCCCTTGCGGGACTGTGCGACCATTCCTCTAGGACCGGCGTTGCCGCCGGCCTCAAGCAACCAACCCGGACGACGGGGCCGAGCCAGCCCATATGCCGTCCCTATTCGGTCTTGCTCCAGGTGGGGTTTACCGTGCCGCCTCCGTTACCGGAGACGCGGTGCGCTCTTGCCGCACCCTTTCGCCCTTGCCCGCCCGAAGGCTTAGACCCGAAGGCCTGGGCGGTCTGCTTTCTGTGGCACTGTCCCTGGGGTCGCCCCCGCCGGGCGTTACCCGGCACCTTCACTCTGTGGAGCCCGGACTTTCCTCCCGCATCGTCGCCGATGCCGGCGGCCGCCCAACCCTCTGGCAGACCCCGTATAGACAGGCAAGCGCTCCGGATCGACCAGAAATTCAAATCCAATCCTCGACATCGTTTATCATACTCTATATTGTTATATTGATATTCTGTACATCAGGAGTGATGTTATTATTACCTCGGCTCAAATTCGGGCGGCGCGGGCCTTGCTCGGCATCGATCAACGGGCGCTTGCCGAAAAAGCCAGCCTGTCCTTGCCTACAATTCAGCGCATGGAATCCTCGGAGGGAACAGTAAGGGGCAATATCGACAGTCTTACCAAGCTGGTTGAAGCGCTGGAGCAAGCGGGAGTCGAGCTCATCGGCGATGGAGTCGCAAGCCAGAATGGCGGACGTGGCGTGCGTCTTAGGGAAGCGACAATCCCGCAAACCCGCAACCAGCAGGAGTGAAGCGGCTATGGAAGGTCACGACACTTTATTGGAACGGATATATCGTGAGGCGGACAAACGCCCCGCAAAGCCGAAGCAAAGCGAGACCTTCGTCCCAAAGCTGATCACGGTGCTGCGCGAAGGCTATGGTCGCGACGGGCTCCAGCGCGACGCCATAGCCGGCCTGACTGTGGCCATCGTGGCATTGCCGCTGGCGATGGCGCTCGGCATCGCTTCAGGTGCGTCGCCGGACAAAGGGCTGATTACCGCCATCATCGCCGGCCTGCTCATCTCGGCGCTGGGCGGCTCGCGCGTGCAGATCGGCGGCCCGACGGGGGCTTTTGTGGTGGTGGTTTACGGGGTCATCGCCAAACATGGCTATGATGGGCTGCTGCTAGCCACACTTCTTGCGGGGGTGATCCTGGTCGTGGCCGGCTACTCCGGGTTCGGGCGACTCATCCGTTTTGTTCCGCATCCGGTGGTGACTGGATTCACTGCCGGAATAGCGGTCATTATCGCAACTAGTCAGATCCGCGATTTCCTCGGCCTGCCGCGCACGACATTCTCCGGTGATTTCGCGGAACGAGCGGTTGAAGTGCTTCAGTTGCTGAAGACGATCGATCCAGTCACCGGAGGTATCGGCATCACCGCCCTCCTCACGCTCGTCGGATTGCGGAAGTTTGCGCCCAGGATTCCCGGCTATCTGATTGCAATCATCACATTCTCTACGCTCGTTGCGGTTTTCGGATTGCCTGTCGATACAATCGGCACCCGCTTCCCGAACATGACGCTTGGCATACCCTACCCTTCATTGCCGATTCTCTCGCTCGCGAAAATCGAGGCCGTGCTTCCGGCTGCCTTCACGATCGCCTTCCTGGCGGGAATCGAAGCGCTGCTCTCTGCCGTCGTGGCCGATGGCATGACCGGATTCCAGCACCGCCCCAATCAGGAGCTGGTCGGCCAGGGTATCGCCAACATCGCCTCGTCCCTGTTCGGCGGGCTCCCTGCGACTGGCGCCATCGCGCGCACCGCAACCAATGTCCGCGCCGGTGGCCGAACGCCCTTTTCCGGGATGCTACACGCCCTGTTTTTGCTCTTTTTCGTGCTTGTCGGCAGCCGCCTCATGCAGCTCGTGCCTATGGCGGTGCTGGCGGCGATCCTGCTCATGGTTGCATGGGGCATGAGTGAAGCCAGCCGCTTCATTGCTTTGCTCCGGATAAGATCCAGCGAACGATGGATCCTCCTGATCACCTTCGGCCTGACGGTCATGGTCGACCTTACCGTCGCAATCGGCGTGGGCGTCACGCTGGCATCGCTCAACTTCCTGGCGCGGATGAGCGAGACGGTGACCATCACCAGCGGTGATGCCGAAATCGGGGAAGACCCTGACCAGCGAGACGCCCTCCCCCCCAATGTCGAGGTCTTCCGCATTAACGGGCCATTGTTCTTCGGCGTCACCACCGAACTGCTGGAAGCCCTCAAGCGGATCGGACAGATCCCGCAAACCATCATTCTGCGGATGGAACTGGTGCCCTGGTTGGACAGCAGTGGCAGCGCGGCGTTACATGATTTCCTGAAGCGTGCGCATGCAATGGGCAGCGATGTGATCCTGTGCGGCACCCAGCCGAACGTGCGCGACATGCTGGACCGCGCGGAGATAGAGAAGACGTCAGCTGTACCTCGTTTCGCGCCGGATTATCCGAGTGCGCTCAGGTCCGCGCAATCCGGGATGCTGCCAGCCGATCAGGCCGGCTTATGACCCCTCGCGCAACGCCGCCGCCTTGTCCCCGCCGGTCAGCAGCGACAGCAGAATGGCCCGGCAGTGGCCGTCGATGACGCCGTCGATCAGATCGGGCCGATAGCGGCGCTGAAACGCGCGAACCGCCGCCACTGTATCGCTGATATCATAACCGAAGCGCTCGAGGGCAAGCAGGAATCCTCCTTCGGTCCATTTGGGATCCGTCAGATATTTAAACGGCTTGGGCAGTGCGAGCCTCAATCCGGCGAGCCGATCCCAATCAAACAGCTCTCCCGGATCGATCTTGCGCGCGGGCGCTATATCCGAATGGCCGACGATATTGCCGCGCGTGATGGCGTGACGACCCACAATCTCCGTCATCAAAGGCAGCAATGCAGCCATCTGGGCTTCGGGAAATGGGCGATAGCCCAGCTCATGGCCTGGGTTGACCAGTTCAATGCCGATGCTGGCCGAATTTACGTCCTCGATGCCACGCCAATAGGATTTGCCAGCGTGCCAGGCGCGCTTCTCCTCGGGCACCATGCGGACGATCTGCCCATCTTCAGCGATCAGGTAATGGCAGGAGACCTTGGAGTCCGCATCACACAGGCGCCCGATGGCGGTGGCTGCATCGGTCATGCCCGTATAATGCAGCACCAGCATAGAAACCGGCAGGCTACGTTCATCCCAACTGGGTGACGGACATTCGATCATGCCACCTCCATCCGCCGAGCAAGATGGTCGGTCAAGCCTTTCACGCAGCGCGTCGGTTCGACCCTATCGAAGGACGGTAGAGCCCCCGCGCCTCGGGATTCGATTCGAAGAGGCTGGTTTGGCCCATCACTGTTTCGCCCGCGCCAAGCATCAGAATGCCGTTCGTGTTGATCGCCCCGTGAAGCTGCTCGAACACAGCCCCCCGCACACGCTGCGAAAAATAGAGCAGAACATTGCGACATAATATGACGTCGAACGGCGCGCCGCGCGGTGGCGGGTTGAGCAGGCTGTGAACCTCGAAACAAACCCTGCGGCGCAACTCGGCGATGGCATGCCAATCCTCGTCACGCGATTCGAACCAGCTCAACATCTGACGCACCGGCAGACCGCGCTGGATTTCGAACTGGTTGTAGCAACCTGCCCGGGCGCGTTCGATAGCGGTCTTCGACACGTCGGTACCGATGATCTCTATGATCCAACCGTTCCAGAGTTCGGGCTTTTCCGCGAAACTGATCGCCAGCGAATAGACTTCCTGCCCGGTGGAGCAGCCAGCGCTCCATATCCTGAGCCGCCGGCTGGCCATGCGCGCTTCGCGCACTGGGCCGGAGATTGTCTCGATCAGTTGAGTAAAGGCGGGGGGATCGCGGTAGAAGAAGCTTTCATGATTAAGCAGCGCCTCGGCAACTTCATCCTCAAGTGGCCGGTTGCGATCGCACGCAACCATGGTTGCCAGCTTTTCGAGCGAATCGATCTGGTGCTGGCGAAGCAGCGGCTGCAGCGCTGACTCCACTCTCCACAGCCGGTTTTCAGCAAGCTCCTGTCCCGTGCGCTTTTCGAGCAGCTCTCCAAACACCCTAATGACGAGCGGGCTCAGTTCCAATGACCGTCTCCGGCACGCGCAAGGATGCGATCCATGATCCGAGCGGGCGGCAACACCGCCGAAGCGACGCCCGCTTCAGCAACCGAGCCTGGCATACCCCAAACCACTGATGTCGGCGCATCCTGCACAAGGATTTCGCCACCCACCTGGGCGATAGCCTTGGCGCCGATCGTGCCATCGCGGCCCATGCCGCTCAGAACCACCGCTACGCCCCGCGTGCCGTAAACTTCGGCGAGTGACTCGAACATCGGGTCCACCGAAGGCATGCAAAGCGTCGCCGCCGGGGTCGGATCGAGCCTGATACGCACGTCACCGCCAATCCGCTTCAGACGGATATGGCCTTCCCCCGGAGCAATCAGCATGTGGCCAGGAAGCAACCGCTCCCCATCACGCGCGACCGATGCCCGCCGCCCGGCGATGCTTTGTATCTGATCGGCGAAATAAGGCATGAAAGTCGCGGGGAGATGCTGTGTGATCAGGATCGGCGCCGTGAACCGCGGCGGCAGGTCGCGCAGCATCTCAGTGAGCGCATGCAGGCCGCCGGTCGATGCACCGATGGCAAGGCATTCGATAGGGGCGTGCAGCGCTGCGGAAGGGCGATGCGTCACGACCGGTGCCGTCTTTACGGAATTGCGGCGCCCGGCAGCAATACGGATCAACCGGTCGGCCAGCGTCTCGCCGAAGCGGCCGACGAAATTGGCGACACCGGGTTTTTGAAGCGTGTCGGCCGCGCCGAGCGCGAGCGCCTGCACGGTGGCCGCAGCGCCATCGGCTGCCATGGATGACACCACAAGCACGCGCGCGCCATCGCTCCGGGCGATAAGCTGAGGCAACAGCTCAAGCCCGCCCACTCCGGGCATTTCCAGATCGAGCAGGACGATATCGACGCGCTCGCGGCCTACGACCTCAAGCGCCTGGGCGGCATTGGAAACGGCGCTGACAACCTCAAACTCTGACCGCGCTTCAAGCATGCGTGCGAGCACGGTCCGTGCGACGATCGAATCGTCGACGATCAGGATCCTGATCGGATCGCCGGCTAACGGATTTTGAGCCGATGCGGCTGAAGGCGCGCTGCTTGGCATCGCCGCGCCCTCAGCACGCGCCGACGGTCTGAAGCTTGCTTTCGAGAGTTTCGCGATCGAACGGCTTCATGACATATTCGTCAGCGCCGGCCTCGATCGCCGCGCGGATGTGCGCGATGCCGTTTTCGGTCGTGCAAAAGACGACCTTGGGACGTGGAGAGATGCTGGTCTTGCCGAGCGCCTTCAGGAAATCCATGCCGCTCATCACCGGCATGTTCCAATCGAGAAGGATCACGTCAGGCACCGATCGGTGGCAATGATCCAGCGCCTCTGCGCCGTCGCCTGCCTCCTCGACCGTAAAGTCCAGCGTTTCCAATATATGACGCGCGACCTTCCGGATAACCTTGGAGTCGTCAACGATCAGGCAGGTTTTCATTGCAACACCTTCTCACCACTTGCACTCATGTGTTTACGCGGAAGGCGTAAGCGGCTGGTTAACGGGCCGGAATCAGGCCGCGATGGATCGGTCGCTGCCGGCGATCAGTATATCGGGATCAACGACCAGCAGAGCTTCACCATCGACCTCAATCGTGCCGAGGGCGACCCGTGCCCAGGCGGCATTCAGAACCGCCCGCGAGGGTGTCACGGCATTCTGCGGCTCAACCACGTCATCAACATTCTCGACGAGGATGGCGTAACCGTGGCCGTCGCAATTCACGATTACCGCTTCGGCATGGCCGCTCCATTCGAACTGGCCGAGCCCGACCGAGGAGCAGCTGTCGATCACCGTCAGCACGCGACTCCGTAGCGCGAACAGGCCGGCGACATGCGGCGCGACCAGCGGCACCGGCTCGATCCCATCGATCTCGATGACCGATTCAACCGTCGCGGTCGGTAGCGCCACGCGATTGCCCGCGATCGTCACCAGCAGATAAAGATTGTTCATCGTGCCTTTCTCCGGCGCTCGGCCTTCACGCGCAGCACATCGAGCAGCCGGTTGCGGTCGTAGCGATAGACATGATCCTCGTCCGCCGAGTCCGGATGCGCTGTCAGGCGGATGACCGGCGTATCCGCCGATTTCGCCGAAAAAACATCGCTCCCCGCACCATCGCACAGGATAATGATGTCGGCACGATCAGCTGTCTCTGCATCCCCGAAGATGACACGATAGCCACCCGATCGTAGAAGCGGCGCGAGCATCTGGCGGGTCCATGGATCGTCCCCGGCGAGCATGCAGACAGGCTCGCGCTCGGGCAACATACCCTCCTTCTGCGCATCGGCGAACAGCCAGAAGCTGTCCACGATTTCCACCGGGCGGCCATCGACCAGCGTCACCCCGGCGATCAGCCCCGGCACTACGGCCCGCTCACACTCGAAATCCATTGAGACGATGTCGATCACTTCCGAGATCGCATAGGCGATGCTGACCGTGCCATCAGTCATCCGCAGCACGCGGTATTTCTCCGCCTCCGGTAGCGCGCAACAGCTCATCAACGGGACAATCCGTTCATCCTGCGAAAGCCGCATCCGCCCAGCGCTGAAGCTGGCGAAACTTGCGGGAACCTCCTCGATGCGTTCCACCAGCGACAGGCGGATCGCCCGCTCCACGCCATCAAGATCATGGAACAGCAAGGTTTGCGCGCGTTCGTCGAGCAGCGGATCCGCCGTCTCCACGATCTCCTCGCAGTCCTCCACCTCGGTCAGCACGCCAGCTGCCAGGGCGATCCCGGCGGGATCAAGCAGCAGCATGGGATGGCTGTTGTCCGGGAGCGTCGTGCCTGCATAGACTCCGCACGCCATCAGAGCAGGAGCCGCCGGGCGCACCACTAGTTCCTCATGGTCGTGCACAGCCTCGACAGCCAGCGCGTAGTGATCGCCACCGGCAGGCTTCAATACCACCATCGTCAGCTCGTGATCGGCGCAGCGCGGCTCCAGATTGAGGAAGGAGGAGAGGATCACCACCGGTAGGCGGCGGCCGCGGATATTGACCATCTTCCCGCCCCCGATCTCGCCCAGCCGCGCCGAGGCGCTGCTCACCCGGATCAGTTCGTCTATCGCAGAGCGTGGAATCGCGAACTGCCGGTCGCCCGCGCTGATTGTCAATGCGGGGATGATCGTAAGCGTCAGCGGCACCTTCATGGTCAGCCGCAGGCCATTGCCGAGCTTGCTCTCAAGATCGACCGTGCCGCCGATCCGCTCGATATTCGCGCGCACGACGTCCATGCCGACGCCGCGTCCTGAGATCGACGTTACCTGCTTGGCCGTCGAAAGTCCTGCCGTGAAGATCAGTTGAAGCTTGGCGTGCCAGCTCATGCCCGCCGCCCGCTCGGTGGTAAGCAAGCCGTCCGCGATCGCCTTTTCGACCAGCCGGTCGGCATTGATCCCCGCACCGTCGTCGACCACCTCGATCGCGATCTGGTTGCCCGCTTGCCGCGCCGAAACGCGCAACCGACCGTTGGCCGGCTTGCCCTTGGCGATGCGGCTGGCCGGTGCTTCGATGCCGTGATCGATCGCGTTGCGGACGATATGGGTCAGCGGGTCGCGGATCATCTCGATCATTTCGCGATCCAGCTCGACATCGCCTCCGTCGACCTCAAGCATTACCTGCTTGCCGAGTTCATTGGATAGATCGCGAACCATGCGTGGCAATGCCGAAAACAAATTCTCGATTCGCGCCATGCGGGTACGGGTGATCGAATCACGCATCTCGGCAATACAATGCGAGAGCCGCTCGAACGCCCCCTCGATCGCTGGATCAACGCCGGTTTCGCGCAGCCGTCGCGACAGATCGTTGCGCGCCAGCACCATGTCCGACACGCCCGCCATCATGCGATCAAGCAAATCGACCGGCAACCGAATGCTGCGGGACATGCCGCGCGTCGCGGGCGAGGACTGAACGACAGTCGCTGGTGCGGCCTCACCCGTATCCTCTTCTTCCTTCCCGCCACCCGGCGCGAGCGCGGCGATCAGGGCTGTGTCATCATGATCGGAAACGCTTTCGCCGCTCTCAAGTGCATTGGTCACGGCGGCGATGCGGTCGATGATCGCCAACACCGCCGTCACCAGCGTCTCGTCAGGCTTGCGCCGCTCGGCGCGGCAATCCGCGAGGACATCCTCGGCGGCATGGCTTAGCTTTTCGAGCCTGGGGAGATTGAGGAAGCCACAGCTTCCCTTCACGGTGTGCACGAACCGGAAGATGGAATCGAGGCGCGAGTGATCGGCGGGGGCCGCCTCCCAGGCGACGATTTCCCCGCTCAACGCTTCAAGCGTCTCGCGCGTCTCGGCAATGAATTCGACGAGAAGATCGTCCATGAGGTCCTTCCGCAATGCGAATGGACTGGCTGTGGCATGAACGTAGTAAAGGAACCCTTAGCGCTGAAGGGGCATAGGGGCGGGGCCGTGGGTCAACTCTCAGGCAGGATCGCCCCGAACAGCAGCACGCCTTCTTCCGGCTCGGAAATCTGGATCTCGCCATGCATGTCGGTGGCGAGGCAATGGACAAGCCAGGCGGCAGCGGCGCGCGGCGTGATGCCGTCATCGCCAAGCTTGCCGAGCAGAGCATCGCGCAACTCGGGATCGAGCACAAGACGCGGCCCCTCGGCGCGAACGACGATCTCGCCGCCCTCGACACCAACATCGAGCCTTCCGCCGCGTACCAGTGCGTCCGCCGCGATCAGCGAAAGATTGAGCAGGATCTTGATCGCGCCCTTCGACATCGCCGGTTCGGAAACCAGCCAACCAAGCTGAATGCGTCCTTCAGGTCCAAACAGCCCCTCGATCGCGCCCTTAGCCTCGCGGGTATCGACGACATCAGCGAAACCGCCGGCTGCGCCAAAAGCGAGCCGGAAAAATTTGAGCTTGTTGGCGGAGGCTCGCGCACTTTCCGCCAGCAGTTCGAGGCAGCGGGCGCGCATTTCAGGGTCGGTTTCGTCGGCGAGCAGCTCGATGCCGTTGTTGAGCGCGCCTACAGGACTCAGCAAATCATGACAGAGTCGCGAACACAGCAGGCTCGCAAACTCTACGCTGTGATTGGCCATGCAAACATCCCTGATACCCAATACTGGGCAGCCCTTCTGACGATCCAGGGACGAATGTGCAACCCGATGTTATAGAAGTTCAAAAGGTCTCAGCGCGAAAAACCCGTTGATCGGCCCACCCTCGCAAGCTTCGAACAAGGCGGCCTCTCCATCCGCCACGATCATCCACAAGGTGCCGGGATATGCCGCCGCTGCGTCGGCAGCGGAAGGCATCGCGAAGCCGGACGGGTGGGAATGATAATGACCCAGCACGGCAGGGCCTCCGGCGCGCGCAGCCTTGTGCGCGGACAGCAAGGTCGCGGGATCGAGTTCGAAACTGCGTGCGCGATCCGGCGCCACGTTCGCCGCCGGCTGCGCGACCGTGATCACCCCGGCCTCCCCGAGGAGCAGTCCGCATACCTCCTCCACGGGATATCGATCAGCGTGATCGAGGATTTGATCGAATACAGCCCTTGATATGCGGACGTTCATCGCCAAGTTGCTAGGCGATGACCGGGGGGGTGTCGATATCCAGAGCGGTGGTGCCGCAGGAAGCTGCCAGCTGGCGGCTTGATCGCGCGCTTGCGGTGGCTCTGCCAACGCTTTCGCGTGAACGCCTGAAAGCGCTGATCTCCTCCGGCCGGGTAACCCAGGAAACGACCGGCGAAGCGGTGCGCGATCCGGCCATAAAGGTGCTGCCAGGTACGATCTTCTCGGTAAGCGTCCCCCATCCCACACCGGCCCACAATGTGGCGCAGGATATCCCGCTGGGGATTGTGTTCGAGGACGAGCATCTGATCGTGATCGACAAGCCCGCCGGCCTCGTCGTCCATCCGGCGGCGGGAAATTTTGACGGTACGCTGGTCAACGCATTGCTCCATCATTGCCGGGGCAGTCTGTCCGGGATTGGCGGGGTCGAACGACCGGGCATCGTCCACCGAATCGACAAGGACACGTCGGGGCTGCTCGTGGCCGCCAAGACCGATCCGGCGCACACCGGCCTCGCGGCGCAGTTCGCCCGCCACAGCATCGACCGGCGTTACCTGGCAATCGTCTCAGGCATGCCGAATCCGGTCTCCGGTACGGTTGACGCGCCGCTCGGACGATCGACGACCAACCGGCAGAAGATTGCGATCCAGCCCGAAGGCAGGGGCAAGCGCGCGGTCACGCATTACCGACTCCTTACTCCGCTGAGCGAAGCGGCGCTGGTCGAATGCAAGCTTGAAACGGGCCGTACTCATCAAGTGCGCGTTCACATGGCCTCTATCGGCGCTCCGCTCGTCGGCGATCCCGCCTATGGACGGACCCGGAAAAGCCACCGCGCGTTACTGGATTCGCTGGGATTTCGGAGACAGGCTCTGCATGCCGCCCACCTCGGCTTCGTTCACCCGATCACAAGCGAGACTTTAGCCTTCGAAAGTAAGATTCCTGACGATATGCAGGCGCTATTCACGAATCTTATGATATAACAGTTGCAAATCAGGACTGAGTTGATTCGTCCTGGAAGGGAGTGAACAGATCATGGCAAGCGGCAAAAACGTCCCAGCGACGATCCCCGCACTCGGTGGCGAGCAAGGTCTCAACCGCTATCTGGCCGAGATCAAGAAGTTTCCGATCCTCGCACCCGAGGAGGAATATATGCTCGCCAAGCGCTTTCAGGAGCATGGCGATCCTGAGGCGGCTGCGCGCCTCGTAACCTCGCATCTCCGCCTCGTAGCGAAGATCGCGATGGGTTATCGCGGCTACGGCCTGCCGGTCAGCGAGCTGATCTCGGAAGGCAATATCGGCCTGATGCAGGGCGTGAAGAAGTTCGAGGCCGATCGCGGCTTCCGGCTCGCGACCTATGCAATGTGGTGGATCCGCGCCTCGATCCAGGAATTCATCCTGCGCTCGTGGAGCCTCGTGAAGATAGGCACCACTGCGGCCCAGAAGAAGCTGTTCTTCAACCTGCGCCGGATGAAGAGCCAGATCGAGGCGTTTGAGGACGGCGACCTCAAGCCGGAGGACGTGAAAACGATCGCGACCAATCTGGGTGTTACCGAGGAAGAAGTCATCAGCATGAATCGCCGCATGGCGATGGGCGGAGACACTTCGCTCAATGTACCGATGCGCGAGGATGCCGAAGGCCAGTGGCAAGATTGGCTCGTCGATGATGAGCCGCTGCAGGATCAGCGCCTAGCCGACGCCGAGGAACAGAATGTCCGCCACGGCATGCTGCTCGAGGCGATGAACGCGCTCAATGATCGTGAGAAGCACATCCTTGTCGAGCGCCGCCTTGCCGAGGAGCCGAAGACGCTTGAAGAACTGAGCCAGGTCTATGGCGTGAGCCGCGAGCGTGTGCGCCAGATCGAGGTCAGGGCGTTCGACAAGCTGCAAAAGGCAATGATGCGGCTCGCTGGCGACCGGCGCCTGGTACCGCAAAGCTGAGAACCGAAGCTGAGGCGCTAACCCCGCCTCAGCCCAACTTTAGTAGGGTGCGATCATCTCCACCTGAATCAGGTGGCGGCCATAGCGATGGCCTTCGATCGTAACCCGTTGCTCGATGAGGTGCAGCGGGATGCGGTCCATTTCAAGCCATATGTCAGGGCCGTCTCCGGTCCGCAGAGCGTAGCAGTTATCCTTGCAGATCAGCCGACCAGACTCGCTGCACCGGCGTTCTTCGACGAGCAAGACGTCGTCCTTATGATCATCCATAGATAGCTCCCGAGTATCACTCCAGTGCTATCCCCTCCCACATCGAGCTTAACCTGCTTTTCGATTGACGCAAACATGTCATGAATTGTCGTGGGCCGACGCCTGCCCTTTTACCGAGCCGGAACCAATTCCGCCCGGAAATCCTCTAAATCCGCCGACCGGCGCTGAAAAATATCCGCGCTGCCAGTTTGGCGGAAGAGCGAACTGCTGATCCGAATCCACCAGCCAGCGCCGCGAGGAATCGGAGCGGGGTTCAGGGACGGGCTCCTTGGGACGTTGGGAGGATGTTCCCGCTTGCGAAGACGGCGCTAAGACGGCTGCGGCCACGTTGGTGCCTTCAATCTTATGAACCACGCCCAGATCGGGCGGTGTTTCATAGGCGGTGAGCAGGTTTGGACGACCGATCGGCAGGGTGACGCCCTGCCCCACATCAGTCGATCGCGCGAAGACACCCGCCTGCGCCCCCGCTTGTGGCGTAACGAACTTGCCGGGCTGTTTGAACGCCGGCAATACCAGCTGATCGGTAATCACCGCACCCGCGACAACGACGAGCATGCCGAAGATGAACTGCTCAAGTGTCAATCCCTGCCATCGTGCAGATCGACCGGAACCAGCCCTATTTGCCATTAATAGACTCCCCCGCTCTCATGAGCAGCTTAGCAAGCCTCGTGCCACCATAGAAGATCATACCTCATGAGCCGCCAACGATGGTTATCGGCAACCGCTTCGTGTAAACTCCATCGACACCCATATTGAAACGCTGCCGAAACTGACGCTAAGCAGCGCATATGGCAACCTTATCGTTACGGTCCTGGCCGCGCCGGATCATCAGCTGGATCGTGCGGGGCATAATCGTCTTCGTCGCCGTCTCATTGCTCTGGGTCTTGCTGTACCGTTTCGTGCCGCCGCCGGTCACGTTCACCATGATCGGAAACGCCATTGGCGGCCATTCGATAACCAAGGACTGGATGCCACTGTCCGAGATGGACCCGGACATGGCGCGCGCCGCGATTGGTGGGGAGGATTGGAATTTCTGCAGCCATCACGGCTTCGATTTCGCGGCGATCCAGCAGGCGATGAAGGATAATGAACGCAGCGGGCGCATCCGCGGCGGATCGACGATCAGTCAGCAGACCGCAAAAAACGCCTTCCTCTGGCAGGGGGGCGGCTTCTTCCGCAAGGGCCTGGAAGCGTGGTTCACCGTCCTGATCGAGCTGATCTGGGGGAAGCACCGGATCATGGAAGTCTATCTCAATATCGCCGAGACCGGCATTGGCACCTATGGCGCCAACGAAGGAGCCAAGCGCTATTTCCGGCATGACGCTTCGCGCTTGAGTACGACCGAAGCCGCCCGCATCGCCGCCGTGCTCCCGCTCCCCAAGAAGCGCGAGGCCGTGTCGCCAAGCGGCTTCACCCGGCGCCACGGAAACCGCATCGCCAGCCGCATCGGCGTGGTCAAACGCGCCGGTCTTGATCGCTGCCTGCGCGACTGAGCGCTTCAGCCGAGACCCATCAGGCTGAGCACTTCCTTGCGGCTCCGCTCATCGTCGCGGAACACGCCCATCATGCGGCTGGTCGTCATGGTGACGCCGGGCGTGCGAACGCCGCGCGCGGTCATGCAGGCATGGCTCGCCTCGATCACCACCGCCACGCCCTGCGGCTTGAGATGGTCCCAGATGCAGTCGGCAACTTCGGCCGTCAGCCGCTCTTGAATCTGCAACCGACGGGCATAGGCGTGAAGCACGCGCGCGAGCTTGGAGATACCGACCACCAGCCGATCCGGCAAATAGGCGATGTGCGCCTTACCGATGATCGGCGCCATGTGATGCTCGCAGTGCGACTGGAACGGGATGTCGCGCAGCAGCACGATCTCGTCATAGCCGCCGACTTCCTCGAACGTCCGCGAAAGGTGGCTGGCCGGGTCTTCGCCATAGCCCTGGCAATATTCCTTCCACGCCCGCGCCACGCGTTTCGGCGTATCGAGCAGGCCTTCGCGACCGGGATCGTCTCCGGCCCAGCGGATCAGCGTGCGGATCGCATCGGCCACGTCCTCTGGCACGGTGATCTTGGCAGGTGGGCGGATCAGATCGCCGTCTTCAGGTTCTGCAGCCACTCTCAGCACCTCTTATCATTTCGCCCACATAACCGGCCCACCAATCGCTGTCATCTCGAACGATGCCGGATATTGGTGGGCCTGCCCCGACGCCCAACCGGCCGACGATCCCGGCGCTGGCCACCCCGGAACGGCAGATGGTTGGCGCCCTCCGGCAGTTCGAACCGCAACGAGGCGGAAATCGGGTTCGCCTCGACCAGCCGCAATCCGATAGTCTGCCCGATGCGGTAGGTATCGCCGGTGTTTTCACCGGTCAGCGTGCGTGCAGCTTCGTCATAATGAAACCGCTCCACGCCCAAAGTGGAGACGGGGACCAGGCCATCTCCACCCAGATTTTCGACGGTCGCGAAGAAACCGAAAGGCTGCACGCCCGTGATTCGCGTGCTGAGTACCTCGCCAACCTTCGTGGAGAGAAAGGCCGCGACATAACGATCGATAGTCTCGCGTTCGGCCTCCATCGCGCGGCGCTCTGCCTGGCTGATGCGCTCGCCAAGCTCATCCATCCGTTCCGCTTCGCCCTTGGTCAGCCCGCCCGCGCCAAGCCCGTAGGCGTCGACCAGCGACCGATGCACCAGCAAGTCGGAATACCGCCGGATCGGCGAGGTGAAGTGCGCGTAGCTGCCAAGCGCCAAACCAAAATGCCCTGCGTTCCGGGGTGCATAATAAGCCTGCGTCTGGCTGCGCAGCACTGCTTCCATCACCTGCGGGCGGACATGCTCGTCGTCGATCCGGGCGAGCACACGGTTGAAGGTGGCGGGCTTGATCACCTGCCCCAGCGCAAGCTCTACCCCGAAGGTCTCGAGATAATCCTTGAGCGCGACCAGCTTTTCCCGACTCGGCGGCTCGTGGTCGCGGTACATCACCGGTGCCTTCTTGGCCTCAAGCGCCTTGGCCGCCGCGACGTTTGCCGCGATCATATAATCCTCGATCAGCCGGTGCGCGTCGAGCCGATCACGCGGCGCGACGGACATCACCCGGCCCTTCTCGTCGAGCACGATCCGTCGTTCTGGAAGATCCAGATCAAGCGGCTCCCGCGCAGCCCGCACCTTGGCAAGCGCCGCCCAGCAAGCCCAAAGCGGTTTAAGTGCCGTGTCAGTCAGCGGATGCGGTTGAACGCCGTCGATCGCCGCCTGCGCATCTTCATAGGCGATGTTGGCGGCGATCCGGACTACCGCACGGCTGAAGCGGAAGTCGATCAGCTTCCCGGCCGCGCTGATCTTGAGATGGCAAGCCA
>CAYLIK010000019.1:0-30407 GCA_964383565.1 uncultured Sphingomonadaceae bacterium | reverse complement strand
GTCCGCAATTGGGTCGCTTTCAGACCCATCGCTCCACCTCAAGCCGCCAGCAACAACCCTTCCAGCCCCAGCAGATATTCCTTCGCCTTGAGCCCGCCCGCGAACCCGGTCAGCGTCCCGTCGGCGCCGATCACCCGATGGCACGGCGCCACGATCGAAATGGGGTTCTTCCCATTGGCCGCGCCCACCGCGCGACAGGCCGTCGGCCTGCCGATCGCCCGCGCGATCTCGGCATAGCTGCGCGTCTCGCCGAACGGGATCGTCAGCAGCGCCGCCCACACCTGCTTCTGGAAATCGGTCCCCTGAAAATCGAGCGGCAGGTCGAACGCCTTGCGCGCGCCCGCGAAATATTCCGCGAGCTGCCGTTCCGCCGCAACCAGCACGGGATGCCCCACCACCTCGGTCAGCGGACTCAGGCGGACGCGGTCGGGATCGTCATTCTCCCACAGGATCGCCGTCAGCCCCTTGTCGCTCGCCACCAGCGTCAGCGCGCCCACCGGCGAAGCGACTGTCTTGAAAACATGGCCCATCGTTTCTGTCCTCTTCCGATGCCAGCCAGATAGCGAATCGCGGCGCCGATCGCGTCCCGCATCTTGCGATCAAAGCCCATTTTGCGCTCCGGTCCCGATAAGGGACAGCGCGTGATTCAGTTCGTCGCATCGCCAGCACATTAATCTGGCCCGTTAATCTTTGATTTACCCTGTCTCGCCATCATGGCGGACATGAAACAGGCAACCGAACTCACCCCGCTCACGCCGCACGAAATCGCGGATTGGTTCCGCCGTCTCGCGCTGCTTACCAACGACGAAGAGCTTGCCGAGCGCATGCGCCATCACGCCGAAGAGGCGGAGATGGAAGTCACGCAGCACCGCAAGAAAGCCGCGCGTCACTGATTGAATGGACGCAAGACCTTGATCGTTTCAGGCTGAATCAGCCTGAAACGTGAATCAAGGTCTCAACTTTGGAAAGAGCCTGATTCACGCTATCGGCGGAAGCGCGAAGCGCTTCTTCCTCAAACGATCAGGCTCTAGGCGTCCGCTCAGAACCAGGTGCGCGGCTGATCGTCGAAGCCGAAATAGTCGATTCGCCAGCCGGCGCCAGTGCGGACCATGGTGAATTCCCAGCGCACCAGCATGTCGCGGTGCTGCACCAGATAATATTGCCGCGTCGCCATCGTGCCCAGCATGTCGGCCCGCGCCTTCTCGAAACCGACAATCGGGCCATAGGCCTGCACCGCAGCGTTGAACTGGGTCAGCATCGTATCGCGTTCGCCCGGCTTGGACGAAGGCACCGTGGACGCTGCGATCACCCCGTCAACCGCCTCCTCGACTTTCCCCGCCTGAAGACTCGACAGGAATGTCCGGATCAGCACATCCGCCGATGCGGCGACCGGGGCCGCGACAGCCGTTGCGGGTGCTGGCGTCGGCGTCGGCGTCTCCGCGCTCGCGGTCGCTGAAAACATCGCAGCGCCGGCGACCATCGGCAGAAATCTCTTCATGGCAAATCCCCCGGTCCTGCTTATCCATGGCTGGCGGCGGGCTGACAAGCGGATGTCATCGGCCGCCTTTCCTACACGCTCGTCGACTGCTAAGATAAGAATCACTTAAACAATTGATTTGTTTGTATTTCTTGTGCGCACCTGTCAGCGACATGCGCGAGCTTTGTGAAGTTACGATTTTTGCCGTCATGGTGCCGCAACCGACGCGGAATATTTTTGGCAGGGATGTCGGAAACCTGCCGCCCGCCGCGTCCTTGTAGCGAACACAAGATCAAGCCAGAAAGGAAGCCCCAATGACCACCCCCGCCCCCTTCTGCTGGTACGAACTTCTGACCAATGACGACGCCGCCGCGACCGATTTCTACTCTCATGTCGTCGGCTGGACCGCCAAGCCCGCCGAGGGCGCGCCGGAAGGCGTCCGTTACACGCTGTTCGAGACCGACAATGCGCCGTCGGCTGGAATGATGGCGCTCAACGACGAAGCCTGCTCGGCCGGCGCTCGGCCGGGCTGGCTCGGCTATGTCGAGGTCGCCGATGTCGATGCCGCCGCCAACAAGGCGAAGGCGCTCGGCGGATCGGTCTATATGGCCCCTGCCGACATCCCCGAAGTCGGGCGCTTCGCGTTGATCGGTGATCCGCACGGCGCTGCGATCGGCCTGATGAAGTGGGCGCAGCCGATGCCCGCCATCCCCTCCATGCCAATGCAGACCGGCCGCACCGGATGGCACGAACTGATGGCCGGCGCGCTGGAACCCGACTTCGCTTTCTATTCGGAGCTGTTCGGATGGTCGAAGCTGGACGAACTCGATATGGGGCCGATGGGTTCCTACCGCCTTTTCGGCCCCGCGGGCGAATATGCGATCGGCGGCATGATGACCAAGCCGGATGAGATCCCCGCGCCTTATTGGAGCTATTATTTCGTGGTCGACGAGATCAACGCAGCCGTCGCGCGCGTGAGGGAGAAGGGTGGTCAGGTAATCAACGGGCCGATGGAAGTGCCGGGCGGCGCCTGGGTCATACAGGGTTTGGATCCGGAGGGCGTCAATTTCGCCTTGGTCGCGGGACCGAAAGACAGTTGATCAGGCGGCGGCGGACAGCAGCTCGACCGTGATCGCCAGCCGCCGCGCGTCGTGGCGCGCGACATGGCCTTGGGGAAGACAGGCAAGCGCCAAGGCTTCCGCTTTCTCGATGGCGGTCCTGCTAGTGTGCATCTGCTGGAACAGCTCGCCAAGATAGAGGATCGGGAATGGAGGTGCCGCATCGCACGCCTCCGCCAGCGTTTCGAGCCAATAGGGATCGAGATCGCTGTCGGCGAAGACACGATGTCCCGTCACCTCGGCGGCCAGCTCGTCCAGCACCTGCCGCACTGGCAGTCCCTTCAACTTCAACAAATCCCGGCTGATCCCGTGAAGCGCCTCGGCTTCCCTGCTCCAGTCCCAATAAAACCATGTCGGCGCGGGCCTGATCAGCCAGCTCCGGCTTCCTCCGCCCACTTTCGCCACCGCCACCTCTATCGGATAGGACAGGCCATCGTTGGGAAGGCAGGATGCCTCGAAGTCGATGATGGCAACGGGATCCATATCCCGCATGGTGCTGTTAACGGCGCGGTAAGTAAAGCCTCGCCTTCACGCCACCGGCAAGACGCCGTCCGCGCGCGCCAGCGTGAAATGAAAGGCGCTGCCGCCAAGCGGAGACGCCGCGTGCCAGATTTGCCCGCCTTGCCCCTCAATGATCGTCCGGCAGATCGAAAGGCCGAGGCCGAGACCGTTCGGCTTGCTGCTCCTGAACGGCTCGAACAAAGCGGCTTGCGCGTCGGACGACAGCCCCGTGCCGTTGTCCGCCACGACGATCTCCACGCGCACATTCGAAATCGGCCTCGCGGTGATCTCGATGCGTTTGCCGGAGACATATTGCCCCGCCTCGATCGCATTCCGGATGAGGTTGAAGAGCACCTGCTGGACCGGCCCCCGATTGATGATCACCAGATCGGCAGCCGGATCGATCAGGGTCCGGATGTCGATCGCCTGCGCGTCAACGCCGATGAGCGCAAGCGCCCGCGCCTCGGCCACAAGCGTCCCAAGGCTGCAAACGGCCTTATCCGTCTCGCTCTTCGCGACGAAGCCGCGCAGCCGCCGCACGATATGGCCAGCGCGCAACGATTGCAGGGCCGCCTCCCCAAGAGCCTTGCGCAGTTCGGCGGAATCGTGGTCGGGTGTCCCCAGCAGGTCACGTACCGCTTCGATATAGTTGGCAATCGCGGTCAGGGGCTGGTTGAGCTCGTGCGCCAGGGTGACGGCCATCGCTTCGATCGCGCTGATGCGCGAGGCCTGCATCAGCGCGGCCTGAAGTTCATCGAGCGTGCGATCCGCCTCGGCTATATTCGAGGGCTCGCTATCCTGAATCATGAAGGGACGGGCCATATCCATGTGCGATCCAGGCATTGGAGTGTCAGACTGACCCGCACGAGCATCCTCCATCCAAGAGATGGATCCCCACACCAAAGCCACCATTACCAGTTTGATCCAGGATAAGGAATCGGGCCGGTACGGCAATCAGGGAAGATACGGAGCACCCCCGGGCAAAGCGCGGAAATCAGGGCGCCTGCGTATTGGTTGGAAGCGGCGGTCGGTCGGTGATGTCGAGCATTGCCGCCGCATCGTTCAACTGCTGCGCATCGTCGGCGGTAAGCCCGCCGATCTTCGCACTCTCATCCGCGCCATCGCCACAGCCTGTGAGCAAGGCGGCCGGCAACGTCATGATCATCAACGCGCGGAACAGCGTCATCCATCCTCCTGGCGAATATAGCCTCATGATAGATGCGCCACGCGCAAAGAAAAGGGGCGCGTCTTGCGACGCACCCCTTCACGAACCTTCTCGCGCGCCTAAGCGCGCGACAGATTACATTGCGTTGTCGGCAGCGTTGCTGACCGCGTCAGCAGCGTTCTCGACCACAGCGGCGGAATCCGCAACATTCTCGGAAGCCGCATTGATGTCGGCAACAGCTTCAGCGGCCGTGGCGTTCACGTCCAGCGCAGCTTCGTTGACCGCGTTGGCAGCGCCGTCGTCGGTCTTCGAGCAAGCGGCGAGGCTCAGTGCGGCGGCGGTAACGATCGAAAGCGCAACAATCTTCTTCATGGGCGTACCCTCCTTGGAATGTCGGAAAATAATGGCAAGTTACGGTATTCTACCGATCAGAGACGCGTTTCCCCCGAAACATGCGGGGTCTCCATATCGTCACAATGGATGTTATGCAATGTCTCTTGTTTCAGTAGTCATTGAGACGGCGCAGAATCTCCGGTCGCTTCCGTCCCGTCGGTCGTCATGCCGCTATCCGGTTCCGCTGCGTCAGGCTCATTTTCCTGATCGCGGACCTGCGCGTGGCGCCGCTGGAGATAGGCCGATTTCGCCGCCGCATAAGGATCGAGGCTGGTATCGAGGAAGGCATCCGCCCCACTGTCCATCAGGTCGGACCGGGTGCTGATTATCTCCCCGGCCGTGACGCCCAACTGCTCCGTGCCGCTAAGACCGACATTGCGCATGCCCACGCGATAGGGATCGGCAAACTGCGCCACGCCGCTGCCGACGCCATCACGCAGCGTGGACGGACCAAGCAGGGGCAGCACCAGATAGGGACCGCCATTCACGCCCCAGCGCGCGAGCGTCTGTCCAAAATCCTCATCTGCCGGTGCAATTCCGAAACCGGTGGCATGATCGGCAAGCCCGCCTACGCCGATCGTGGTGTTGACCACGAACCGCTCGAGATTGCGCATGGCGCGGTCAGGCTTACCCTGAAGGATGTTGTTGACCATCGAGAAAGGCTCAGAAAGGTTCGCCAATATGCGTGAAAGCCCACGCCGCGCGGGTCGCGGCGTCACGGTGCGGTATACGACTGTGACCGGCTTGATCGCGACCTTGTCGACCGCCTGGTTGACCCCCCAGACCCCCCGGTTGAAGCCTTCCAGCGGATCGCGCTCGGCGAGCCGTTCCTCGCCGGGTGTGGTCGCGCAACCTGCCAGCATCAGCAAGGCAATGCAGCCAATCCTCATCCGCATATCGAATCTCCCTGTCGAGTCGCCGGGACTGCCACGGTATCCCGTTGGCGCACAACCCGATTGACTATATATAAAGACTTCTTTATATCTTTATTTGCATGAGAACAGCCCTCGCCATCTTCCGCGCGCTTGCCGATCCTACCCGGCTTCGGATCATCGGATTGCTGCGCGCCATGGAGCTTTCGGTGGGCGAACTGGCACAGGTGCTCGGCCAGAGCCAGCCCCGTGTCTCGCGCCATGTAAAGATCCTTGCCGACGCAGGCCTTGCCGTGCGCCGCAAGGAGGGAAGCTGGGTGTTTCTGGGCCTCGGCCCCGCCGTGCGAACTGAGCCCGTGCTGGATGCGCTCGACGCCTGGGCGGCTGAGGAGCCGGGCGATCACTGGACGGTGGCCGATATCGCCCGCCTTGCCGCCGTGCGCGCCGATCGCGCCGCCGCCGCCGAGGCCTATTTCGAGGCGCATGCCACCGAATGGGATGCGATCCGCTCGCTTCATGTCCCCGAAAGCGCGGTGGAAGCGGCCATCCAGAAAATCCTTGCCGACGCGCCGATCGGTGCGCTGGTCGATCTCGGCACCGGCACCGGCCGGATGCTCGAACTGCTTGGCACAGAGGCGCAGTCGGCCATCGGAATCGATCGCAGCCCGGAGATGCTCCGCCTCGCCCGCGCCAAGCTGGCGGCGGCGGGCATGGAGCGCGTCGAGCTTCGTCAAGGCGATATCTACGCCCTCCCTTTGTCCGGCCAGACCACCGATACGGTGATCCTGCATCAGGTTCTGCATTATGCGCAGCAGCCAGCAGCGGCAATCAACGAGGCGGCCCGCCTTCTCGTTCCCGGCGGGCGCCTGCTGATTGTCGATTTCGCCCCGCACGACCGCGAGGAGCTGCGCACGCAGGACGCGCATGTCCGTCTCGGCTTTGACGACGGCCAGATGCGGGGCTGGCTAGAGTCGACCGGTCTTGCGCTCGGGCCGGTAAGGGAATTGAAGGGGGGCGAGCTTACCGTGAAACTGTGGCTCGGGCAGCGCCCGGCGGAAAAGGCCGATAAGGAGATGGCTGCATGAGTTTTTCTTTCAATCAGCTGGACGAAGCGCGCCGCGCGCTCGATATCCCGATGTTCGCCGATCTGTCCGGCGACATCTCGATTTCATTCGAATTTTTCCCGCCCAAGACAGACGAGCTGGAAGCATCGATGTGGCATGCGTTGAAGACGCTTGAGCCGCTTGGTCCCCGCTTCGTCTCGGTCACCTATGGCGCGGGCGGATCCACGCGCGGCCGTACCCATGGGACAGTCGCTCGCATCGCGCGGGAGACCGGCATGATCGCCGCCGCGCATCTCACCTGCGTGGACGCCACTCGCGAAGAGGTGAACGAAGTCGCGCACGCCTATTGGGAAGCCGGCGTGCGCCATATCGTCGCATTGCGTGGCGACCCGCCGCGCATGGGCGAGAAATTCGTCGCCCACCCGGATGGCTATGCCAGCGCGGCGGAATTGGTCGAGGGATTGGCCAGGCTCCACCCGTTCGACATCTCCGTCGCGGCTTATCCCGAGACCCACCCGGATTCGTCGGACGCACAGGCGGATATCGACAATCTGAAGCGCAAGATCGATGCCGGCGCCAAACACGCGATCACGCAATTCTTCTTCGCGCCGGAAACCTTCTTCCGCTTTCGCGACAGGGCCGCCGCCGCCGGGATCAAGGCGGACATTCTTCCAGGCCTGCTGCCGGTCAGCAATTTCGCGCAGACACGTAAGATGGCGACGATGTGCGGGACTGAAATCCCGGCCTGGATGGGGCGGCTGTTCGAAGGCCTGGACGATCACCCAGCAGCGCGGCAGCTCGTCGCGGCAACGATCTCCGCTGAGATGGCGCGCAAGCTCTACGCGGGCGGCGTGCGCGATTTCCATTTCTATACGCTCAACCGTTCGGAACTGAGCTACGCGATCTGTCACATGCTGGGTCTGCGCCCAAAACCGGCCGCCGAGGAAAAGGGAAACAAGGCATGCCTGGCAGCATGAACGCCGAACAAGCCTTCCGCGATCTCGCCGCCAGGAAGATCATGGTATTCGACGGCGGCTACGGCACCTCGATCCAGGCGTACAAGCTGAGCGAGGTCGATTATCGCGGCGACCTCGATCTCGCCAAGGATCAGAAGGGCAATAACGACCTGCTGTGCCTGACGCGGCCTGACATCATCTCGGCGATCCATACCGCCTATTTCGACGCGGGCGCCGACATGGTGGAGACCAACACCTTCAGCTCCACACGGATCGCAATGGCCGATTATGGCTGCGAGCATCTGGTGCGCGATATCAACCTCGCCGCCGTGAAGCTCGCCCGCGAGGCCGCCGACAAGGCGCAGGCCCGGGACGGCAGCCCGCGCTTCGTGGCCGGATCGATCGGCCCAACCAACAAGACGCTGTCGATCTCCCCGCAGGTCAACGATCCCGCCTTTCGCGAGATCGATTACGACACGCTCAAAGCCCATTATCGCGAGCAGTGCGACGCGCTGATCGAGGGCGGCTGCGATTTCCTGCTGATCGAAACCTGCTTCGACACGCTCAACGCCAAGGCGGCAGGGCTCGCCGCGCTCGAGGCCGAAGAGGCGGCCGGCCGCCGCGTGCCGCTGATGATGAGCTTCACCATCACCGACATGTCCGGCCGAAACCTGTCGGGCCACACCATCATGGCCTTCTGGTATTCGCTGCGCCACCTCAAGCCGCTGACCATCGGTGTCAATTGCGCGTTCGGTGCGGACCAGCTGCGGCCCTATCTGACCGAGCTGGCCAAGGCAGCGGACACCTATATCCTCGCCTATCCCAACGCTGGGCTGCCGAACGAACTGGGCGAATATGACGAGTTGCCCGAGCGCACGGCGCAATTGATCGGCGACTGGCTCGACGACGGCCTCGTCAACATGGTCGGCGGCTGCTGCGGCACCACCCCGGCGCATATCGCTGCGATGGCGAAAGCAATGGTGGGCCGCGCGCCGCGTGTGCTGCCGGAGCCGCCTATTCATACCCGGCTCGCCGGGCTGGAGCCGATGGATATCGCAGCCTGACCCCTTAGCCCTCTCCCGCGTGCGGGAGAGGGTTGGGTGAGGGTCTTCTTCTTCCCTATTTTTCGCCAAGGTTTTCAATGAACGATACTTCGTTGCGCTCAGGCCCTCACCCCGACCCTGTCCCGCAAGCGGGAGAGGGGGCAAAGGCCACTGCCACCTTCGTCAATGTCGGCGAACGCACCAACGTCACGGGATCGGCTGCCTTCAAGAAGCTGATCATGGCTGGCGACTATGCCAAGGCAGTCGAGGTCGCGCGCCAGCAGGTGGAGAACGGCGCCCAGATCGTCGACGTCAACATGGACGAGGGCCTGCTCGACGCCGAAGCGGCGATGACGACCTTCCTCAAGCTCATCACCTCCGAGCCGGATATCGCGCGCGTGCCAGTGATGATCGACAGCTCGAAATGGTCAGTGATCGAGGCGGGGCTGAAATGCGTCTCCGGCAAGCCGATCGTCAATTCGATCAGCATGAAGGAAGGTGTCGACGAGTTCCTGAAATATGCACGTAAGGTAATGGCTTACGGCGCAGCAGTGGTCGTCATGGCGTTCGACGAGGTCGGCCAGGCGGACACCAAGGAGCGCAAGGTCGAGATTTGCGATCGCGCCTACAAGCTGCTGATGGAGATCGGCTTTCCGCCCGAGGACATCATTTTCGATCCCAACATCTTCGCCGTCGCGACGGGCATCGAGGAGCATAACAATTACGCCGTCGACTTCATCGAGGCGTGCAAGGAGATCAAGGCGCGCTGCCCACACGTCCATATCTCGGGCGGCCTGTCAAACCTCAGCTTCTCCTTCCGCGGCAACGAGCCCGTCCGTCGCGCGATGCACTCGATCTTCCTTTATCACGCCATCCCGGCGGGCATGGATATGGGCATCGTCAACGCTGGCCAGCTTGACGTTTACGACACGATTGACCCCGAACTGCGCACTGCCTGCGAGGACGTGATCCTCAACCGCGACCCCGAGGCGGGCGAGCGGCTGGTCACGCTGGCGGAGAAGTTTCGCGGCACCGACGCCGCCGCCGAAAAAGCCGCCGAGGAATGGCGCAGCTGGCCGGTGGTCAAACGCCTCGAACATGCGCTGGTCAAGGGTATCGACACCTATGTCGTCGACGATACCGAAGAAGCTCGGCAGGGCATGGCGCGCCCGATCGAGGTGATCGAAGGCCCGCTGATGGACGGCATGAACGTGGTCGGCGACCTGTTCGGATCGGGCAAGATGTTCCTGCCGCAGGTGGTGAAATCCGCCCGCGTCATGAAGAAGGCGGTCGCCTATCTCTTCCCGTTCATCGAGGCGGAGAAGGAGGAAGGCGCGCGCGCCAAGGGCCGTATCGTGATGGCGACCGTCAAGGGCGATGTCCACGATATCGGCAAGAACATCGTCGGCGTGGTGCTCCAGTGCAACGGCTATGAAGTGATCGACCTCGGCGTGATGGTGCCATGGACGACGATCCTGCAATCCGCGAACGAAAATGACGCTGACATGATCGGGCTTTCCGGGCTCATCACCCCCTCGCTCGACGAGATGGTGACCGTCGCCGCCGAAATGCAGCGCGCCGAGATGACGATGCCGCTACTCATCGGCGGCGCGACCACCTCGCGAGTCCACACCGCGCTGCGCATCGCGCCCGCCTACCAAGGGCCGGTGGTCCATGTCCTCGACGCCAGCCGCGCGGTCGGCGTCGCCTCGACATTGGTCTCGGATACGCTGAAGGACGCTTTCGTCATCAAGACGGCGGACGAATATGAAGCGATCCGCGTCGCCCGCGCCAACAAGGGCCAAAGCGAACTGATCTCGCTTGAAGCCGCGCGCGCTAACGCCTTCCCGACCGATTTCAACCTCTCGCCCCCCGCCCCGCTCCAGCCCGGCGTGCACCATTTCCCGGATTGGCCGCTGGAGGATCTGCGCGCCTATATCGACTGGACACCCTTCTTCCGCGCGTGGGAACTGGCGGGCAACTATCCGGCGATCCTCGAAGACAAGGTCGTCGGCGAAAGCGCGCGCAGCCTGTTCGCCGACGCCCAGCAGATGCTCGACCAGATCATCGCCGAGAAATGGCTGACCGCGAAGGGCGTGGCCGCGCTCTGGAAGTGCACGCGCGAGGGTGATGACGTGGTGCTGGAAGACGGCACCCGCCTGCCCATGCTGCGCCAGCAAATCGCCAAGCGCGAAGGCCGCGCTAACATGTGCCTGGCCGACTTCATCAATCCCGAGGGTGACTGGATCGGCGGCTTCGCGGTGACGGCGGGCCACGGCATCGACGAACATCTCGCCCGCTTCAAGGCGGACCATGACGATTATCGCGACATCCTGCTCAAGGCGCTTGCCGACCGTCTCGCCGAAGCCTTCGCCGAGCGGCTCCACGCTCATGTCCGCACGACGCTGTGGGGCTACGCCCCGGACGAACAGTTGACCAACGAGGCGCTGATCCGCGAGGAATATCGCGGCATCCGCCCCGCCCCCGGCTATCCCGCCTGCCCTGAGCACAGCCTCAAGTCGATCCTGTTCGAAAAGCTGGATGCCACCAATCAGGCCGGCATCGTCCTTACTGAAAGCTTTGCGATGATGCCGACAGCGGCCGTGTCAGGCTTCTACTTCGGCCATCCGGAAAGCCAGTATTTCGGCGTCGCCCGGATCGGCCGCGATCAGCTCGAGGAATATGCGGATCGGCGCGATGTCGATCTCGACACGGCCGAGCGCTGGCTGAGACCTAATCTGGATTAAACGGTCTCCGCTTGACTGAATTGTTCTCCAGCGAAAGCTGGAGCCCAGGCCCGCCCGTGGAACTGGACCCCAGCTTTTGCTGGGGAACAGGCAGGTTTCAATTCAATCAGCTGGGATTCTAAGCCGCCGCGCGTTTCCCGTAATTGGGACCCATCATCGTCATGAGCTGATCGAACGCCAGGTTCCGGGCGGTATCCCGCTCAAGCCCAAGCTCTTCAGCCATCGGCCCGCCGAGCAACGCATCACCCAATGCCGTCAACGCGAGCGCCAGCGTCACGCTGGCGACCGAATTATAGGCAGGGTCGGTCAGTTCATCGACGAGCGAATGGACAGCCTTCAGTATCGGCGAAAGCGCATCGACATCGCCGGACAGGATCATCCAGGAGCATAACGGTCCCGCGCCTTCTTTGGAGAAGGCGTCAAAACATAGCTCAACGATCGCACGCGGATCGAGATCGCCGCGCCGTACCGACACCACCGCATCCGCGATCTTCGCCGTGATCCGCTCGCCAAGGCTGGAAGCAAGCGCCTTCTGCAGACCGTGCGCGGATCCGAAATGGTGCAGCACATTGGCATGCGTGCGACCGATCCGCGCGGCCACCGCCTTCAGCGTCACCGCCTGCGGACCCTGCTCGATCAGAATCGCCCGCGCCGCGGCAAGCGCGGATTCCCGGCTGTCCTGCGCGGACAATCTCGTGCGGCCAGTCTTTGCCGTCATCGTCCCACCCCAACTCATAACCAAACCACGCCGATGGACCCAGCGGGCTTGGAAAATAGCATTTTTCGCTGTCAGAAACGAGCTTTATCTGCTCGCCTTGATTACAGGTCTGCCCGCTTTACGCCGCCAGCGATGGCGCGACACCCGATAGCCCGGGATCAAGCGACCGGCTGTATCGCGTTACCGAAGCAGGGCTGCTCCTGACTGCCGGCTGACGCACTACCACTCCGGACGACAGAAATTCAAGCTTTTCAAGTACGCGTGCGGCCGCGCCCTGCTCAGTAAAGGTGCATGCTGCCAGCATCCGCACGCCCAGGGCCTGTGCGATGCCGAGCATGGCGCGCGCCGCTTCGGTGGCAAAGCCGAGGCCGCGGCGATGCGGGCTGATCCAGAAATCAAGCTCGACGCCGCCATCACTCATCTTGTGCAAACCGCTGCCGCCGATGAGTTCCGGTTCGCCATTGGTCCGCGACAGGATCAGCAGGCTCGGTAGAGCCGGATTGTGCGCACGCAGCCAGCGCTCCACGTCATCACCCGTGGGCCAACGGCCCCAGCTGAGATTGCGCGATACAGTCTCATGGTCGATCGCCGCCGCAAGCGCGGGCGCGTCCTCGCCCCAGCCGGGACGCAGCAACAAGCGTTCGGTGCGTGCAAACATAATCCACTCTCCACTTTTGCGTCGCTTTGCACCCAAAGGATGACAGCCACGCGACACTTCGTCTGGAGAGGGAGACACGAAAAAGGGAGCCGGTTGAACCCGCTCCCCTCGCGTCCGGCTTGCCGGACCTTCGGGTCGCCCTCAAGGCGACCCCTATTCAGGCTCGCCCGTTATTCGGCGGCTACGGCCGCCACGTCCACGCTCACATATTTGCGGCCGAGTTTGCCTTCGTGGAAAGCGACGCGGCCCTCGGTGAGAGCGAACAAGGTGTGATCCTTGCCCATGCCGACATTACGGCCCGGATAAATCCTGGTTCCGCGCTGGCGGACGATAATGTTGCCGCCAATGACTTCCTGGCCGCCAAACTTCTTCACGCCGAGACGACGGCCTGCCGAATCGCGACCGTTGCGCGAGGAGCCGCCTGCTTTCTTATGTGCCATAACCTATACTCCTTCGCTGCTCTCAGGCTTCCGCGCCGGCTTCGGGAGCCGCGTCGTCTGCCTTCTTGGCGGGGGCCTTCTTCGCCTTCTTCTCTTCGCCGCCGATCGCGGTGATCCGAAGGATCGTCAGCTGCTGGCGATGGCCGTTGCGACGACGGTAATTGTGCCGGCGGCGCTTCTTAAAGACGATGACCTTTTCGCTCTTCGCTTGCGCGATGATCTCGGCCGAAACGACGAGACCGTCGGTCGACTTCAGATCGCTGCCTTCACCCGCGAGCAGGACGTCGCCCAGCGACACGGAATCACCCGCCTCACCCGGCAGCTTCTCGACTGCGATCTTGTCTCCAGCGGCAACGCGATACTGCTTGCCGCCCGTGCGCACGATAGCGAACATGGCCCTCATCACTTCTTCAAACGATTATCCACGCAAGGCAAAAGGCCACGGCCCTCCACCCCCGCGCGGGAAGTGGGGCTGCTAGCCGAGCCTCCTCCGGCTGTCAACCAGTTGCGGCAGGCTCCAGTTGCGGATTTTCGACGCGCGCAGGCGGCGCCTCTCGATCGAGCTTAGCTAGATGCGCGTGGAGCGACGCCACCACCTGTGCGCCATCCCCCGCTGCAGCCGCAACCCGCTTGACCGAGGTCGAGCGCACATCCCCGATCGCGAAGATGCCGCGCCGGCTTGTTTCCAGCGGCAACCGATCGTCGCCACAGGCTTCGCCCGCCCGGATGAAACCGCGCTCGTCCAGCTCGATCCCGCTGGCGGCGAGCCAGTCGGTGTTGGGATCGGCGCCGATGAACAGGAAGAGATGCCGGATCGCCAGCCGCTGTTCCTCGCCGCTTCCCCGCTCCCGCCAGCGGATCGCCTCCATCACCCCGTCATGACCCTCGACCGCCGCGATCTCGCAGCCGGTCACGACGTCGATGTTCCGCGCTGCATTGATACGATCGATCAGGTAGCTCGACATCGTCTCCCGCAACGGCCGCCGCGCGATCAGCGTGACCCGTTTGGTCTGAGCCGCGAGATAGACCGCCGCCTGCCCCGCCGAATTACCGCCGCCGACCAGCGCGACTTCTTGCCCTTGGCACAGGCGGCCTTCGAGCGGCGAAGCCCAATAATGGATCGAGCTTCCCTCAAACGGCTCCAGGCCTTCGATATTCAGACTGCGGTAGCGGGCGCCGGCGGCGATAACGATCGCACGGGCGCGCACGCATTCGCCGTTCGCCAGCGTCAGCCGTTTGGGCGCATGCTCGCCATCGCATTCGAGGCGCAGCGCCTCGTCGGGAATCGCCATCTCGACACCGAACTTCTGCGCCTGAGTAAAGGCCCGCGCCATCAGCGCCATGCCCGAGATGCCGGTCGGGAAGCCGAGAAAATTCTCGATCCGCGCCGAAGCGCCCGCCTGCCCGCCGAACGCCCTGCAATCAAGCGTCAGTACCGAAAGCCCCTCCGACCCGGCGTACACAGAAGCCGCCAGCCCCGACGGCCCCGCCCCGATGATCGCGACGTCATAGATATGGTTGGGATCGATCGCCGACACGAGCCCGATGCAGCGCGCCAGCGCCGACTCGGACGGATTGCGAAGCATGTCGCCGCTCGGGCATAGTGCGATCGGCAGCTCGTCCTCGCGGACTTGAAAACGATGGATGATTGCCCTGGCGTCCTCGTCATGCGCCGGATCAAGCAAGGCGTAAGGATGCCCGTTGCGGCGGAGAAAGCCGAGCAGGCGCAAAACGTCGCCATCTTCCTTATGCCCGACAATGATCGGCCCGCCCGCCCCGGTCTCGATCAGGCCGACCCGGCGCAGGATCAACGCCCGCATGATCCGCTCGCCCAGATCCGCCTCGGCGATCAGCAGTGCGCGCAGCCGCTCGGGCGGGATCACCAGCGCCTCGACATCCTCCACCGCATGGGAATCGACCAGCGACGGCCGGCCCGAGAGCTGGGCAAGCTCTCCCATGAAACTGCCAGCGGCATGGGTGACGATCGAGGATCGCCTGCCCCGTTCGCCATGCTGGGTGACTTCGACCGAGCCTTTCAAAACGACCGCGAAGCCCGGTCCGACCTTTCCGACAGTGTAAAGAGCCTCGCCCGCCGCGAAGTGAGCGACCTCGCCAAAGCTGCGCAGACGATCGATCTCGGGATCGGTAAGCGTCGGAAACATCTGGTCGTAGCGGGCGTGGCGAACGTCGGGCGTGGGATCAGTCAAGCGCGGTCTCCCATAGGATCCGGTGGCGACGATGAGGATAACGGGCGATGCCCTTTCCATCCGGCGGCAAGCGCCCTATATACGTCGGTGCCGGCTTGCCGGCTATGGTGATAAATGATGCCGTATAATAGATGCAGCGGACCCGGGGGCGGTACCCGGCGGCTCCACCACAATCTCTCGGGAAACCGGGAGTTTCTGACGGGGCCGAACTAGGATCGACGTGTATTCAAAGGCGGTATTTTTGCCCGGCCTGAATGAGCCGTAAAACCGTTCAAACTCATAAGTGCTAACGATAACGAAGCACTCGCGATTGCTGCGTAACTGACGCCCTTCGGGGAATAGGTTACAAGGCTTAAGCGCGGTTCGGGCCGCACCGGGCAACAGAAGCGGATTCCAGCGGCTCCGGGGGGGCCGGGCAACAGAACCCCCCGACCTTTCATCATTTTTTGGACGATCGCCCTTCAGTCCGGGCGCTGTCGCCGCTACAGACGGCGCATGGATTTCGATCAGCTCCTCGTCCGCTTCTTCGGCACGGCCGACATCGCCACGCTTTCTCCCGACCAGCTCGTCGGCGGCATCGAGCGCCTGCGGCTGCAGTTCGGCCTGGAAAAGGACTCCGGCAGACGGTTCGGATACTGGTGTTTGCTGTACATGTTGGGCGCGGCTCCCGACCTGGAGGATTCCTTCAAGGATGAAGGCGACCGGGAGGCCGCGCGCGATTTCATGGACATGGCGGATCAGGAAATCGAAGAGGGCGAATAAGCATCCGATCCCGGGGCTAACCCCGAATGCGCCAATCTCGGGCGCAAGCGACATCTTCTGAAAATATGATGCTGTATTCGTGCCAACGGAACCGCAACCATCGTCGCGCGTCCTGCGACTGGACATCAAATGATGCCATCCCTTGAAGTATATCGGAGGATATAATGGGTCTTTTAATAGTATTGATAGTGGGAGGCATCCTGGGTTGGCTGGCCAGCATCGTGATGCGAACTGATGGGCAACAGGGCATTATTCTCAATGTCGTTGTCGGTATCATCGGCGCGGTTCTTGGCGGCTTCCTGCTCACGCCATTGATCGGCGGCGCCCCCATAACCACCGGCGCGCTGGATGTCAGATCGCTGCTCGTGTCTTTCCTGGGCGCGGTCATCCTCTTGGCAATCGTCAATCTTGTGCGGCGCGGCTCGGTTCGCTGAGCCCCTGCCCGAAGGAGAGTGATATGGACGATATTGAACGTAAACGCGGCATGGGAGCAGGCGTGATCCTTGCGATCGTCGCTGTCGTGCTGGTCGTGGCGGCCTTTGCTTTCGGCCTGATCGACATTGATCAGACCAAGGAAACCAAGCTGCCGGAGGTCGCAGTGCAGGGCGGTCAGGCCCCTGCGTTCGACGTCGACGCCGCCGAGGTAAAGGTCGGCAGCGCGACGACTGACGTGTCGGTGCCCACCGTGGACGTGTCCAGCGAGAAGGTAGGCGTCGAGGTGCCGACCGTTGACGTGGAAAAGGCGCAGTAAGGAAACTGCCGGCCGGGCGGAAGTGGTTCACCCATTTCCGCCCATACGTCCAACAGCATTAGAGTTGAGACGGGAACGAAACGACCCGGTGGCGGTTTGACCGCAAAGACGGGTGAGTGCCCGGAATGGAGCGGGGGCGCTGAGCATGAAACCGATCGTCGCACCGGGCAGCAACTGCTGGCGGATCGAGCGTGCCGAACGCGCCTCCGTAATTGTCGACGCAGCGGATTATTACCATCTCATCAGACCCGCGATGGAAGCAGCGGAAAAGCGCATTCTCATCATCGGCTGGGATTTCGACACCCGCATCGCGCTTGAACCGCAGGAGGATGAGGAGGGCCGGACGCTCGGCGAATATTTCCTGGAGCTGGCGGCGGCAAATCCGAATCGCTCGATCGACATCCTGAAATGGTCGTTCGGAGCAAAGAAACAGTTCCTGCATCCAGGCGCGGCCTGGATGCTCTGGAAATGGCAGCGCACCAAAGCGATCGATTTCCGCTTCGACAGCGCTCACCCGCCCGGCTGCAGCCATCATCAGAAGATCGTGGTGATCGACGATCGGTTCGCAGTGTGCGGCGGCATCGATATTTCGAAAGCGCGCTGGGATACGTCCTGCCACGACGATGACAATCCCCACCGGCGGCTGCCCAACGGACAACCCTATGGCCCCTGGCACGACGCCACCATGGCGATGACCGGGCCGGTCGCGGCGGCGCTCGGCGAACTGGGACGCGACCGATGGTATTGCGCGACATCCATGCGGATGGAGCCTGTTACCGCCAATGGCGGCAAACTTTGGCCCGACGAGTTGGCGATCCAGTTCGAAAATGTCGATATCGCCATCGCGCGCACCCGCGCGGCCTATCGCAAACTAAGCGAAATCCGGGAGATCGAGGCGCTCTATCTCGACATGATCGCGGCGGCTGAGCGCTTCATCTATATCGAAAACCAGTATTTCACGTCAGCCAAGATCGCTGCCGCGATTTCAAAACGAATGGAGGAGGAGAATCCGCCAGAAATCGTGATGGTCATGCCGCGCACGGCCGATGGCTGGCTCGAACAGGTCGCGATGGACGCCGCCCGCGTGCAGCTCGCCCGCGCGATCGCCAAGGTCGATCGCAAACAGCGCTTCCGCATCTATGTGCCGGTCACGAAGCGGCAGACCGACATCTATGTCCACGCCAAGGTTTCGATCGTGGACGATCGGTTGCTGCGGGTGGGCTCGTCCAACCTCAACAACCGCTCGCTGGGTCTCGACAGCGAATGCGATGTCATCATCGACGCGGCGCTGGAAGCCAATCGCGACACCCCGCCAGCGATCGCCGCGATCCGGACGCGGCTGCTCGCGGAACATCTGGATGTCACACCGGATGCCTTCGCGGAGGCTTTCGAACGGAGCGGATCGCTGATCGATACGATCGAGTGGCTGCGCGGCGACGGCAAGTCGCTGGATCTTCTCGACCTCGAAAAACCGGGACCGCTGGACGAGTTTATTGCCGAGAATGAACTGCTCGATCCCGAATCCGCGGACGCCTTCCTGGAACCGATGCACAAGCGCGGGCTGCGCAAGCATTGGGCGCAGGGCAAAGCCTGGTTCAGGGCGAAACGGCGCCCCTCCAGATCATGAACGCCCCGGCGCCGTCTCACGCATCGTCAGCAGCACCGGCAGCACGCACAGCGCCACCCCCGCGATCAGCACGCCCGGCGCCATCGGCGCGCCGGTGCGATCCAGCAGGAGTTGCGCGGCATAAGGTGTCAGGCCACCGAAGATCGCCGTCGCGCTGGTCGCGCCCAATGCAAGCCCGCTCACCCGCCCCTCGCCGGGAAACTGTTCAGCCGTGGCCGCCGCGCCTACCGCGCTGACCCCGCCCGCCATGCATGCCAACACGATCGCCCCGACCAGCGCCAGCGCGGGGGAACCGCCCCCCATCAATGAGAACATCGCCGCCGGCAGCAAGGCGCTGAACAGGCACAGCGACACCAGCACCGGCTTGCGGCCAACCCGGTCGGAGAGGATGCCGGCCAGCGGCGTCACGATGATTACCGCGACCGCTGCGATGGTCGCGAGCCAGAGCGAGACACGCTCGGACGTGGACCCGGTGGAAGACAGGAACGCCGGAACATAGGTGATCCCCACATAATAGGTGATCGATCCCAGCGCCGAGATCGAGAAAGACCGGAAAATCCCCAGCCGATGATTGACGAGCGTGTGGCGCAGGGGATTTGCAGGCACGGTGCCGTGCGCCCGCTGCCGTTCGAAATCGGGCGATTCCTGCATCATCGACCGCGCGATCCAGACGCTCCCCGCCAGTACCGTCCCGACAAGAAAGGGAATCCGCCAGCCCCAGGATTCGAGATCGGCGGGATCCAGCAGGCTCACCGTCAGCGCGCAGACCCCCACGGCCAGCAGCGCCCCAACCTCACTCGCGGCGGCGGCAAGCGAGGTGATTAGCCCACGCTTCTCCGGACGGGCGCCTTCGAGCAGGTACGCGACCACCCCGCTATACTCACCGCCGACCGAGAACCCCATGATGCAGCGTAGCGCAAGTAGCAGCCAGCCGGCGACGGGGCCCGCCTGCGCGTGTGTCGGCAACATAGCGGTGAGCAATGTCGCCCCCGTCATCAATGCCACCGACAACAGGAGCATGTGCCGCCGCCCATGCCGATCCCCGATATGCCCGAAGACGACCGCACCCAGCGGCCGCATAAGATAGGCTATCGCGAAACCCGCGAGCGTCGCCGCCAGTGACCCCGCGCCCGGACCGAAGAACACGCGCGCGAGCACGGTCGAGAAATAGAGATACAGCGTGAAATCATACCATTCGACGATAGTGGAAAAGGCCGCCACCGCCGTCGATCCGCGCGAAATTCCTTTATGCGCTACGGTATCACCCCTCATGATCGACGCAGTGTTTCGCTCAGCGGCTCTTCGCCTGGCGCACCAAGGTCCGCAGCACCTGCCCCTTCGTCCGCGTCCGATCGGGACCGAGTTCGAGCAGTTCCTCGGGCATCATCGTCATGACCTGCTGTTCGGCGTAACAGAAGCCGTCCCTCCACTCATCAGCTCGCTCGATGCCGTGCGTCATCGACGCGGATTCCAGCCGCTGAACCATCGAGGAATGCGCGCGTTCCGCCGCCCAGCTGATCGAGTTTCGCCGATGCTCGGCAAAATGCTCCGCCGCCTGATCCACCATGTCGGCGGTGGCCTCCACCTTCAGGCGCGCAAACAGCATGTTCGCCGCCAGCCGGTCGATAGCCCAATTGTTCGAATCGCTCATGATTACCCGCTCCCCCGACCCGAAAAGGTCATCGTTCGGGCAATTGAGTCAATCCCCCGGCACGCCGCTCAGCTCGATCGCGTGGGATCCGTCAGCGGATCGCCGATTTGGCCGGACACCGGCGTGCCCAGGGCGCCCGTTTGCCGTTCGATCATGCGATGCACCCGCACTGGCTCCGGCCCCTTGTGGAGCGCGATCAGTCGCTCGGTCGTGGTAGCGTCGGCGTGGGTGCGGCGCTGGTTGTGGCGTACATATTCCACCCAGGTCGCGACATTATAGCGCTCGATCCACAGGTCGGCCTCGCCAAGGTCTCGCAACAGGCTCCAGTGACGCGCGCCGTCGCGAATGCGTATCCGTCGGCGCTCGGCCATCACCACAAGGAACTCGGACACATCGCCTTCGTCGATGCGATACTCGATCGTCACCACGATTGGCCCGGAACGGGGCTGAATCGGCACGGCAACGTCCGGCTCCTGCCAGCGGCTGAGCGGATCGAGGTTGAGCTGCTCGACCTGGGGCAGCGGAAAGCCGAAGGCGAGCAGCGCGGAGACGATCTGAACAAACCCTGCGATCGCGAGCGCGGTGCCGACACCGTCCCACGCCGCCAGCTCGCCTGAAATCCAGCTGCCCAGCGCCATCCCGCCGAACGCCGCCATCTGGTAGATGGACAGCGCCCGTCCCACCACCCAGCGGGGTGAAGACATCTGGACCGTGACGTTGAAGGTGGAAAGCGTGACCACCCATCCCGCACCGCATAGCATCAGCGCCGGGATGGTCAGCGTCAGCAGATAGCTCACGCTGCTCGCCAGAGTCCCTGCCGCCATCACAAGAATGCCGATCGTGGCGACGCCTTCGTTCGACCATCGTTCACGCAGCTTCCGGCTGCAGAGCGCGCCGATGACGGCGCCCACCCCGAACGCCCCGAGCAGGATGCCGTAAGTCAGCGCACCGCCGCTCATATGGTCGCGCGCAAGAATCGGCATCAACGCCGAGATCGCACTTCCGGTCAGCCCGAACACCGCCGCGCGCAGCATCACGACGCGCAGATGCGGAGACATTGAGACATAGCGGATGCCTGCCTCGACCGCGACGCCGATCCGCTCGCGCGGCAGGGTTTGCGGCCTCGCTGGCGGCCTCCATCCGATAAGCACGCCTATCAGGCCGATATAGCTGACCGCGTTAAGCAGGAAAGCGGCCGCAGCCCCCGCCGCCGCGACGACAGCGCCGCCGATCGCCGGGCCGACGCTGCGCGCGATGTTGAAACCCATGCTGTTGAGCGCCACCGCCGCCGGCAGGCTGGTGCGCGGCACCATCTCGCCGACCGACGCCTGCCAGGCGGGATTATTGAGAGCGGTGCCGATGCCGATCAGGAAGGTGAAGCCAAGCAGCAGCCAGGGCGTCAGCTCGCCGGTCCACGCAAAGATGGCGAGGATGACTGATACGACCAGCATGAAAAGCTGTGCGCAGAGCATCACCTTGCGCTGCTCGACATTGTCCGCGATCGCGCCCGCCAGCAGCGACAACAGCATGATCGGCAAGGTGGTGGACGCCTGCACGAGCGCGACCATCGTCGGCGAATGGGTCAGCGAAGTCATCAGCCAGGAGGCGCCGACCGACTGGATCAGTCCCCCGAAATTCGAAACGACACTCGCGATCCACACCATCCGGAAGATCGGGATCGCCATCGGCGAGGGCGCGCGGGTGGGTTGCAGTTCAGTCATCCCCTCAAGCGTCCTTTTCGGCCGTTCAGGAGCCTATAGCCACAACCAAGCCCTCAAGGGAAAGACAGGTTCCCGTGCAAGGGGCAAAAAAACAGCCCCGTTTCCCGAGCCGGGCCGCTGCCCCAATCGACACGAGCGTTATCATTGGCGCCTTCATGACCGGGCACTAGGTTGCGCGAACAGCAAAACGCAGATTGGATCTTCATTTCGGATCGATAAGAAGGTGGTGATGACCTCAGCGCGCTTTTCCCCTCGCGAGTGGGCAGTGCTGGCCGCGCTGACAACGGTTGGCGCCGCTCTTCGCGTCGTCGCCATCGACAGTCAGGCTCTTTGGGCTGACGAAGCGCTGACATATATCATTGCGCAACTGCCGGTCCCTATCCTCGCAACCGCGCCCGTCGATCCCACGCCGCCGCTTTATTACTGGCTGCATCAAATAATGATCCCGCATGGGGCAAGCGCCGCCACCGGTCGTTCGCTATCCCTCGTGGCTGGTGTGCTAGCGATACCGTCCGCTTATTTTCTGGGGCGGGTTTTCAGTCGCCGCATTGGAGGAACGATCGCCGCGGCGTGGACTGCCGTCGCAGCGCCGCTTGTCGATTATAGCCAGGAGGCTCGGGCATATAGCGTGCTCGTCCTCCTGATTTTGCTTTCTGCGCTTGCGTTGCAAAAAGCAGGCGATCGATCCGTCATAAGGCGGCGTTGGGTACTGGCGGCTTTCGTCGTGTTGACGAGCCTCGCGCTTTACACCCATTTCGTGGCATTTTTCTGGGCTATCCCGGCGCTGCTGATCCTTCGCATTGGAGCTGGCCGCTCAACCGAACCGCAAGCCTTGCGGGATGGCCGCTTGGCGATCATCGCCGTGTGCCTGCTCGCCTTGCCCGAAATGAGGCGCGTCTTACGCTATGCGACCGAAGCCAACGCCTTCGGCTGGCTCGCTCAACTGAACGGTGAAGAATTCGGGGCTCTTCTATTGAGCCAATGGCTGCCGCAGGCGGGGCCGCTTGTCGTGGCAATAATGCTTATGACGCTTCTTTTCCTCGCTTTCAGAGCCAGGATTTTTCTGTCCGAGTGGGTGGTGCGCGAGCCGGTGGCTGCGTTGACCTTGGCGGCGCTTCTGCTTCAGCCAATAATGTTGTGGATTTTCGGTTTCATCGTCTCGCCCGTAGTCATGCCGCGCACCATGCTTCCGTCGGTTCCGGCAGTGGGTTTGCTTCTGGCATTGCTTCTGGCCCCTCTCCGGCCCCGCGCCGCGCTCGCAGCCGGCGGCGCGATGATCTTGCTCGCGCTTCTGTCCACGGCGGCAAACGGACCCATGCGTGAGAAAGAGGATTGGAGTGGCGCGGCGCGCTTTTTGGCGCGGTCGGTTCGTCCGGAAAGCGACCTCATCGTCATTTGCCCGAACTGGAAAGCGCCCGCCCTGATGGCAGCCACGCGCGGCCTGAATCTGGCGCCGTTCACGAGCGCCGGTTATGATCGCATGCGCCTGATCGAAGACCGTCTGGGTCAGGAACGCGATTGGGACATAGCCTATTTTCAAAGGATGTTCCTGCCCCTGCGATCCCCGGAGTCTGATCGGCTCGAGGATAACGCCACGGTGTACCCATCGAGCTTCTGGCTTGTCAGCAGCGAATGTTCGGATGCGGAGCGCAAAGCCGTGCTGGCGTGGGCGGGGCCAGCGCGGCCGAAGGAACGCTGGAGCGCTCCGGCTCGAAACGGTCATGCCGGAATCTTGGTACAGCGGTGGGAACGGAACACGGCAAGCGGCTTACGCTTAGTGGTAACCCGTTAGCCCCGGACAGATGATCTCATGGCGCGGCAATTGACCGGCGCGTAAACGCGGCACGTCCCGCGTCGCTATATTTCAACAGGCAAAGCTGAGCACTCCCCTCCTCACCCGCCGTTTTGACGACATAGGCGAGCTGCGGGGAACCGGCCTGTGGCTGAACCAGTTGGCTGCAACCACGCCCCCCGATCGAGAGGAACATTGGCTTGCCCGATCCCTGAAGCGGCAACCGATTGGCTTCGGGTACCAGGGTCAGGACAGTTTGAGTTGCCCTGTCGATCTCGATTGTGGCGCCCTGCATGCCGATCCACTGTCGGGCGCTCGCCTCGAACCGACGCGGATCTGCTCGCGACTTCATGGTCGGAACCGCGACGAGGCAAATCATGGCAACAACGCATGCAGCCAGCACGCGTCTGGAATTTCGCCACGCCGTCACCAAAGTCACAGCCGAAGTCAACGTGGCTACGACCGCGACCAAAAGAAACATCCGTGACTTGGGATCGACCGCCAACACATATACGAGCAATGCAGCGGCCAGGGCCGTAAACGCAGCCGCCCGTTTAAGATGATTTTTCCACGGACCCGGCACGTCTTTTCGCACGATTATCGCCATCGTCGCGGCGAGTATTACAAATGTGCCGAGTTGAGGACTGGCGATCAAATTCAGCCATGGGTCGACGGGCCACCATATATGGATTCCCATTTCCCGCTTCCATCCGGCAATGAAATCGGGATTTAGAAATGCTGATCGAGCAGTATCGACACTGGCAGCCAGTTCGGTCGAATAGACCGCGCTATGATTCAAGGCCAATCGATACCGAAGCGCGGCATCGCCGGTGCTGATGGCATAGATCAGCATTTCGGCTGCGATGCCCACCACGAAGCCGGGAATAGCGTAAAGCAGGATGCGCCGCTGCTCCCTTGGAAGCGTGAGCCAGCTCAACGCAGCGACGAGGCAGAATATGAAACTGGTTTCCCGGGCCTGACAGGCAATTGCTGCAAGCAAGCCTGCCAAAAGCGCGCTCCATCGGTTTTGACGCTTATAGGCTATCGTGGCGAGGCATAACGCACCGAGCTGAAAAACAAGTTCGACATTGTCGGCATTGGGCTGCAACGCGGAAAGCGTAAAAATCGGCACAGCTGAAAACAGTGCCGCCGCCACAAGCCCCGTCGCTCGGTCAAACCACAAACTTCCAAGCCAGCCGATGAAAACAAGAGCTGAAATCCAGAAGAGCAGCGGCGCGATCCCCAGCGTATTTCGGCTTTCCCCGAAAAGGCCGAGCATGGCGGCAATCGGCATGACCGTTGGCCATCGCGCCTCCCAATGGTTGCGGGGCAGGCAGAAACCCGATCCGTCAACCCAGCATCGCGCGGCAGTCAGATAACGGTAATCATCCCCGCCGCCGCCCATGAAGCCAGCCGGATTGGTCAATAAAAACAGGATTGCGACGAATGCAGGTAAGACAAGCGCCATATATCTGGCGCTGCTCGAACTCTCCATTGGGCTTCCCATACCATCTCCGCGGGCGACCCAATAGCAAATCGCTTAATTCGCCGAAAGGGAAAGACCGGTTCCTACGCAAATGGCAAAAAGAAAAAGAGGCCCGGTTTGCCAGGCCTCCTTCTCGATAGAAATTCACAAAGTCAGGCGACGATCACATAATCCGGGTTGGCAACCGCAAACACGGCGTCGCGATCGGGCGCGGGCGGATAAATGAACATGGTGTTGATCTCGCGCTTGACCTTCTTGCCTTCCTCGCGGGTCAGCCGCACCTGCCGGTCCCAGCCTTCGGTGAAGAGCGCGCCCCAGGAGCCGAGATCGAGGCAGGTGACATATTTGGGCTGACTGTACGGGTGCAACGGCAGGCCCACGAGCTCAGCCGCGGCATTGTGACCGGCCACGCGGCCGAGGCTGAGCGCATGCTGGCATGACATCACCGTCTGGTTGCCGACGTCGTCAGTCGCGGCGTTGACGACATCGCCGGTGACGAAGACGCCCGGCGCCGCAGACGCCCGCAGATAAACGTCGCCGACGACACGGCCGAGGCCGTCATGTTCCCCAGCGATCTGCGCGGCGAGGGGGTTGGCGCGCATTCCCGCAGTCCACACGACCGTATTGGTGGCGATATTCTCCCCCGAAGAAAGCGTGACGCTGTCCGCATCGACCGCCGCGACCCGCACGCCGGTCCGAGCTTCGACGCCAGCTTCAGCGAGCGCCTCGTGGACGAAAGGCATGGCGGCAACGCCGACCGACCTGCCCGCTTCTGCTTCGGTGTCGATCAGGATCACGCGAACGTCGACCCCGTCCCCAAGCGCCGCGCGCAGCCGTCCCGGCATTTCAGTGACCGCCTCGAGGCCTGTGAACCCGCCGCCCGCCACCACCACCGTGTTCCGCGCTTCAGTTTCGGGCCGCCCGCCCAATTGCCTGAGATGCGCATCCAGGGCCTGAGCCGAGGAAAGCTGATCTGTGTCGAAGGCATGGTCGAGGCCAGGAATATTCGGCCGGAAAAGCTGACTGCCCGCCGCCAGCACGAAACGATCATAACCGATTGTCTCGCGCGTCCCGTCGCTGCGGGTGAGTAAAACGGTGCGCGCGCTCGTATCAATGGTATCGATCTTCGCAGCGATATGTTTCGCGCCCACGGCTTCGAGCAGCGCGCTGATATCCGGCGCCATATTGTCGAGCACTGGCTCATAGAGGCGCGGACGGATCACGACATTCGGCTCCGGCGAGATGACGATCACCTCGATATCGTCCGACCTGCCGGCCAGCGCGACGGCGCGGCTCGCGGAAAGGGCCGCCCACAGGCCGGCAAATCCGCTGCCGGCAATCAGGATTTTCTGGGTCATATGCTTTCTCCTCGGTGTCCGCCGGACGTGCGGGATCATTCCGCCGCGCCGATGATCGAGGCGCGCGGCACAAACCTTCCCTGACGTCCGGCAGAGCGCGGGAAGGCAAATCAGGAATGCAGGAACAGGCTGGAAATCAGCTGGGCGCTTCGCGCGGCTTGCCGCTGCGGACCGTGCGGCCACTCATGCGCTCGCTGATCCAGCCTTCGACGTCTTCGAAGAAACCTTCCGGTGCGATCCGCACGAACCCTTTGGCGACATCGGCCAGCGTGCGCGCCGCAAGCGCATCGCGCATCGCCTTCTCGGCCTCCAGCATGACACGGTGGATGCCGCAGGTGCCGGCCGTCGCCCAGGCGGGTGGCACCTTGCCGAACACAGCACAGCGGCCACGTACCTCCTGGCAATCAAACAATGGCTTCTTTCCTTCGATCGCATCAACGATTTCCAGAAAGCTGATCTGGTCGGCCGGACGCGCCAGCCGATAGCCACCCCGCACGCCCTCGCTCGCTGCGACGATCCCGGCCTTTTCCAGCTTCGGAAAAATCTTGGCGAGGAAAGTTGGGGAGATGCCCTGAAGCTCAGCCAGATCGCGGCTGCTCATCGGCTTGTCGTCATTGCCGACGAGCCAGAGCAGACAGTGGATGCCATATTCGACGCTGGTGGTCAGATGAGCCATAACGCGGACTATAATTGTCTGCGTATTTAAGTCAAGAGAAAAACTAAGACTCTATTAGTCCGCGTTTATCGATCAGGACAAAAAGAAAGGGGCCAGGTTTCCCGAGCCCCTTCCCTTCATCAGCTGTAACCGATCAGTCGTCGTCGCGGTTCAGGAAAGCCGGCGCGAATTCGGGCGCGGGGCCGTTATCGTCGTTCGACTTTTCCGAACGCTCGCGGCGGGGGCCGCGATCGCCACGTTCGCCACCACGACCGCCGCCGCCATCGCGACGGGGACCACGGTCACGATCACCGTCACGGCGCGGGCCGCGATCACGATCGCCACGGGGACGATCGCCGCCTTCGCGCGGTTCACGCGGCGGGCGGGTGTCGGGCAGTTCCTCGCCGGTTTCCTGATCGACGACGCGCATCGACAGGCGAACCTTGCCGCGCGGATCGATCTCGAGGACCTTGACCTTCACGTCCTGGCCTTCAGTGACGACGTCCTTCGGCGAATTGACACGCTCATTCTTCATTTCGGAGACGTGGACGAGACCGTCCTTGCCGCCCATGAAGTTCACGAACGCACCGAAATCGACGATGTTGACGACCTTGCCGTCGTAGATCTTGCCGACCTCGGCCTCGGCGACGATGCCGATGATCCACTTACGCGCGGCCTCGATCTTGTCGAGATCGGACGAGCTGATCTTGACCGTGCCGTCGTCGTCGATGTCGACTTTCGCGCCGGTGGTGGCGACGATCTCACGGATGATCTTGCCGCCGGTGCCGATGATGTCGCGGATCTTGTCCTTGGGCACCGACATCGTTTCGATGCGCGGCGCGTGGGAGGACAGTTCCTCGCGGGTATGATCGAGCGCCTTGGCCATTTCGCCGAGGATATGCGCGCGGCCTTCCTTGGCCTGCATCAGCGCGGTCTTGAAGATCTCCTCGGTGATGCCGGCGATCTTGATGTCCATCTGCATCGTGGTGATGCCTTCGGACGTGCCCGCCACCTTGAAATCCATGTCGCCGAGATGATCCTCGTCGCCGAGGATGTCGGAGATGACCGCGAAATCCTTGCCTTCAAGAATGAGGCCCATCGCGATGCCCGAGACCGGCCGCTTGATCGGCACGCCGGCATCCATCATCGCGAGCGACCCGCCGCAGACCGACGCCATCGAGGACGAGCCGTTGGACTCGGTGATGTCGCTGGTCAGGCGGATCGTGTAGGGAAACTCTTCCTTGGTCGGCAGCACAGCGTGCAGAGCGCGCCAGGCGAGCTTGCCATGGCCGATCTCACGACGGCCCGGAGCGGCAAAACGTCCAACTTCACCAACCGAATAGGGTGGGAAGTTATAATGCAGCATGAAGTGCTCATAGCGCAGGCCGGTCAGGCCATCGATCATCTGCTCGGCTTCCTTGGTGCCCAAGGTGCAGGTGGCGATAGTCTGGGTCTCGCCACGCGTGAACAGCGCCGAACCATGCGCGCGGGGCAGGAAATGCGCCTCGGCGACGATCGGACGGATCTGCGTGGTGGTGCGGCCGTCGATGCGCTTGCCTTCCTTGAGGATGGCGGTGCGGACGATTTCGGCCTCGAGCTTCTTGACGAGCTTGTTGGCAGCCATCTGGTCCTGGCCGCTCTCGCCCGAGAAGGCTTCCTTGGCCTTCGCGCGGGCTGCGTTCAGGGCGTTCGAGCGGGCGGACTTGTCGGTCAGCTTGTAGGCTGCCGTGATATCCTTGCCGATGAGCGTCTTGAGCTTCTTCTTGGCGGCGCCAAGATCAGCCTGCGCGGGCATGTCCCACGGATCCTTGGCGGCCTTCTCGGCCAGGTTGATGATTGCCTTGATCACCTTGCGGCTCGCGTCGTGCGCGAACAGCACCGCGCCGAGCATGACCTCTTCCGAAAGCTCCTTGGCTTCGGATTCGACCATCATCACGGCATCGCCGGTCGCGGCGACGACGAGATCGAGTTCGCCCTCGGCAACCTCGGCGTCGGTCGGGTTCAGCTGATATTCGCCGTCCTTGTAACCGACGCGGGCAGCACCAATCGGACCCATGAAGGGCAGGCCGGAGAGCGTCAGCGCCGCCGAAGCAGCAACCATCGCGAGGATGTCAGGCTCATTCTCGCCATCATAGGAGAGAACCTGACAGATCACGTTGATTTCGTTGTAAAACCCTTCCGGGAACAGCGGACGGATCGGGCGATCGATGAGGCGGGAAACGAGGGTTTCCTTCTCGGTCGCGCCGCGCTCGCGCTTGAAAAAGCCGCCCGGAATGCGCCCGGCGGACGAATATTTTTCCTGATAATGGACGGTGAGCGGGAAGAAATCCTGCCCTTCCTTGACGCTGCGCGCGGCCGTGACGGCGCAAAGCACAACGGTTTCGCCGAGGGTCGCGATGACCGCGCCGTCAGCCTGGCGGGCAACCTTGCCCGTTTCCAGAGTGAGCGTCGCATTGCCCCACTGGATTTCTTCACGTTTGATATCGAACATTGTATTTCCTTCTACCCGGAGCCCAATGCGCCGGGTGGCCTGTGTGCGGGGCCGGTCCTTGTGGCCCCGTGCGACGGGACTCTTCCCGTCTGTCCCGCCACGCGCCGAATTGCGCCTGGCCGGAATCGTTAAGGGCGCCCGAAGGCGCCCTTGTTGTTACTTGCGAAGGCCGAGCTTTGCGATCAGTTCGCCATAGCGGCCCGCGTCTTCCTTCTTCAGGTAGTCCAGCAGGCTGCGGCGCTTGTTTACAAGCATCAGCAGGCCGCGGCGCGAATGATTGTCCTTCGCGTGGCTCTTGAAATGCTCGGTGAGGTTGGAGATGCGCTCGGACAGGATCGCGACCTGGACCTCGGGAGATCCGGTGTCGCCTTCGCTGCGGGCATGCTCTTGAATGAGGGCGGTCTTGCGCTCGGCAGTAATCGACATGTCATTTCCTTCGACATCGGGTCACAGATTGAAGCCGCGCACCACCCGGATCTCCGGGCCTTCCGATTCCACGAGCGCGACCGGAACGCTGTCCGAAATCGCGATGTGGAGGCCGGGTGTGGCGGCAATCCCGATCAGCTTACGCCCCTCGCGGAGCGCCCTTGCCTGATCGGGGGTGACGGATAGAGCCGGGATGTCGTCCAGCCCCGCCGTCAGCGGCAAGAGGATTAGTTCAAGGCTGCGCGACTTAGCCCATTCCTCCAGAATGACCAGCGAAATCGCCGGTTCCAGCGTGAAAGGCCCGGCTCTGGGCCGCCGCAACATGGAC
>CAYLIK010000018.1:0-31029 GCA_964383565.1 uncultured Sphingomonadaceae bacterium | reverse complement strand
CCGCGGGTATCGCCGAACTGCACGGCCGCAAAGACACATCAGCGATGCTCAAGGCCGCCGACACGGCCCTCTATCGCGCCAAGAATGACGGCCGCAACCGCGTCTACATCGCTGATCCCAGCGAGTAATTCCGGGCCTTACGCCGCCGCCTTCGCCTTCTGTCGCCAAGCGTGCAGCAACGGCTCGGTATAGCCGTTGGGCTGCACCAATCCTTCGAACACCAGTGCCCGTGCCGCCTGGAAGGCCAGGCTCGCCTTCGGGTCTGGCGCCATCGGTTTGTAAAGTGGATCGCCAGCATTCTGGGCATCGACCTTGGCGGCCATCTTGAGGAAGGCCGCGTCAACCTGCTCGGCGGTGCAAATGCCGTGGAGCAGCCAGTTTGCCATATGCTGCGAGGAGATGCGCAGCGTCGCGCGATCCTCCATCAGCCCGATGTCGTTGATGTCGGGCACCTTCGAACAGCCGACACCCTGATCGATCCACCGCACGACATAGCCGAGGATGCCCTGGGCATTATTGTCGAGTTCGTCGGAAATCTCCTGTTCGGAAAAATTGGCGCCGGTTGCGAGCGGGATGGTCAGCAACGCATCAAGCGGCGGGGTCGGCTCAGCTGAGAGTTGCTTCTGCCGCGCGAACACGTCCACCGAATGATAATGCGTCGCGTGCAGCGTCGCCGCGGTAGGTGACGGCACCCAGGCGGTGTTGGCGCCCGATTTGGGATGGCCGATCTTCTGTTCGATCATGTCGGCCATTCGATCGGGCGCTGCCCACATGCCCTTGCCGATCTGCGCCTTGCCGGAAAGCCCGCAGGCGAGCCCGATCTGGACGTTGCGGCTTTCATAGGCGGTGATCCAGTCGCTCGCCTTCATCGCCCCCTTGCGGACCATGGGGCCTGCCTGCATCGACGTGTGCATCTCATCGCCCGTGCGATCGAGGAAGCCGGTGTTGATGAAGACGATCCGTTCCTTAACCGCCTCAATGCAGGCGGCGAGATTGGCGGACGTGCGCCGCTCCTCATCCATCACGCCGACCTTCACCGTATGGCGCTTCAGCTTGAGCAAATCCTCGACCGCGTCGAACAGGCGGTTGGTAAAGGCGGCCTCTTCCGGTCCGTGCATCTTCGGCTTGACGATGTAGACGGAACCCTTGCGGCTGTTGCGGTAATGCCCAAGCCCACGCAGGTCGTGCATCGCGATCAGGCTGGTGACGATGCCGTCGAGGATGCCTTCGGGCGCCTCCGATCCGTCGGGCAGCTTCACCGCCGGCGTGGTCATCAGATGGCCGACGTTGCGGACGAACAGCAGGCTCCGCCCGTGAAGCGTGAAGGTGGAGCCGTCGAGCGCTGTCCATTCGCGATCCGGGTCGAGCGAGCGGGTGACGGTCTTGCCACCCTTCTGGAAGCTCGCCGCCAGATCGCCCTTCATCAGCCCGAGCCAGTTTGCATAAGCCGCGACCTTGTCCTCGGCGTCGACGGCCGCGATCGAATCCTCAAGATCGCAGATGGTGGTCAGCGCGGATTCGAGGATCACGTCGGCCAGACCATGCGGATCGTCCTGTCCGACCGGATCGCTGGGATCGATCACCAACTCGATATGCAGGCCATTGTGGCGGAACAGGAGTCCGCCGGGCTTGCGGCCTACCAGCGCTGGATGCGTCGTCCCCTTGAGCGCCACCGCCCAGCCGTGGATCACATCGTCAAGGAATTCCTTGGCGCGTTCGACCACCGCGGCGCCGCGCTCCTTGTCGTAACCGCCCGGTTTGGGCGAACCGGGCAACGCGTCGGTTCCGTACAGCGCGTCATACAGGCTGCCCCACCGTGCATTGGCGGCATTGAGCGCAAAACGACCGTTGAGCACAGGCACCACGAGCTGCGGGCCAGCCATGACGCCCACTTCCTCGTCGACATTTTCGGTCGTGATGGCGAAGGGCGCGGGTTCGGGTACGAGGTAGCCGATCTCTCGCAGGAACGTCTGATATTCGGTCTGATCGATCCGCTTGCCGCGCCGCTCGCTGTGCCAGGCGTCGAGCTTCGCCTGAATATCGTCGCGCTTGGCGAGCAGCGCCTTGTTTTCCGGCGTGAGCGTCGCGAAGATATTCGCTACGCCCTTCCAGAACGGCGCAGTGTCGATGCCCGTGCTTGGCAAGGCCTTCTGCTCAATGAAATCGGCCAGTTCCGCCGCGACGCTCAGACCCGCACGATCGACAAAAGACGCCATAAATTCATTTCCTCACATTCGTTCGGCCGGCCAGACCCGAACGAAAACGAGCTGGCGCCTGCCATCATGCCTGGGGAGAGCGGCTGGCGTCTAACCGATAAAATCTGTTCTGCCATCCCCAAAAAATCGCCATAGGGGCCGCATGGCGATCCTGGACCGACATCGCGAAGCATTGGCGAGGCTTGAGCGTGAAAGCCGGATGCGCCGCCTCATCCCGCGACAGGGCAAGGACTTCGCGTCCAACGATTATCTGGGCCTTGCCAGCTCAGGCGCATTGCGCGCAGCCGTTCGCGATGCGCTTGACCGCGATGTGGCGATCGGTGCTGGCGGGTCCCGGCTGCTCAGGGGCAATGATCCCGAACATGAGGCGCTGGAGGCCGAAGCGGCTGCGTTCTTCGGCTCAGAGGATGCATTGTTCTTTGCCAATGGGTTCGCCGCCAACAGCACTCTCTTCGCGGCCTTGCCAAGCCGTCATGATCTGATCGTCCACGACGCCCTGATCCATGCCAGCGTCCATGATGGCATGCGGCTCAGCTTCGCCGAAAAAAGATCGGCAGCACATAATGACGCCCAGGCATTCGAGGATGCGATCACCGGCTGGCGGGCGAAGGGCGGCAAGGGGCAAGTCTGGATTGCAGTCGAAAGCCTCTACAGCATGGACGGGGATCAGGCACCCATCATCGCCCTCGCCGAGATCGCGAACCGTCATGAGGCGTTTCTAGTGATCGACGAAGCCCACGCCGCCGGGGTGTTCGGCCCGGAAGGGCGCGGGCTCTCGGCCGAGCTAGCGATGCGCGACAATGTTATCCGGCTAATTACATGCGGCAAGGCGCTCGGCTGCGAGGGAGCATTGCTGCTCGCGCCCAGAATACTCTGCGAGATGCTCGTCAATACCGGGCGAGGTTTCATTTTCTCGACCGCCCCTTCCCCGCTGATGGCGGCGGCGCTACGGGCATCGCTCGAGCTCATTCGCGCGCCCGAACGGCGGCGGCAGCTTCACGATCTTATCGCCCGCGCTAAGGACGATATCGCAGTGGACAGCGGCTCGCAGATTCTTCCCTTCATCCTCGGGGAAGATGCCGAAACGATGCGTGTCGCCGCCGCGCTCCAGCAGGTGGGGTTCGACGTGCGCGGCATCCGGCCGCCGACCGTACCGCAAGGGACCTCGCGCCTGCGCATCTCACTTACGCTCAACGTGGATGAAACCGATATCGCGGCGCTGGGCGAGCAATTGCGGAGACTGCGCCCATGAGCCAGCGTTTCGTCGTCACCGGCACTGACACCGGGGTCGGCAAGACCGTGTTCGCCGCCGCGCTTACGGCGGCGCTGGATGCGACCTATTGGAAGCCAGTGCAGGCCGGGCTCGATGATGAGACCGATTCCGCTCTCGTCGCGCGCCTGGCGGATATACCTGCCGGACGTATCCTGCCCGAAATATACCGGCTGACCGCGCCCTGCTCGCCCCATCGCGCCGCCGAACTCGATGGCATCGAGATCGACCCCAAACGCCTGACCGTCCCGGAAGTCTACGGGCCGCTGGTCATCGAGGGGGCCGGTGGCGCGCTGGTGCCGCTCACACGATCGCTGCTTTACGCGGACATGTTTGTCGACTGGTGTCTGCCTGTCATCATCGTCGCGCGGACGTCGCTTGGCACGATCAACCACAGTCTGCTGACGATCGAGGCGCTGCGCATGCGGCAGATCATGATCCATGGCATCGCCTTCGTCGGTGAGGAGAATGCGGACAGCGAAACCACGATCTGTGAGATGGGCAAGGTGCGGCTGCTCGGCCGTTTGGCCCCAATCGACCCGATCGAGCCCGGCACGCTTGCGCGCGCGTTCGCCGACGGCTTTGACATCATCGATTTCCTGCCATGACGTCACCTGTCTGGCACCCCTTTACCCAACATGGGCTCGACGAGCCGATCCCCGTGATCACGCGTGCCGAGGGAGCCGCGCTATACACTGCGGACGGCCGACGGATCATTGACGCCATCTCTTCCTGGTGGGTGACGACGCACGGGCATTGCCATCCGCGCATCATGGCGGCGATCGCCGAACAGGCGGGCAAGCTCGACCAGATCATTTTCGCCGGTCACACCCATGAGCAAGCCGAGGCGCTCGCACGGGGCCTGATCGATCTGCTGCCAGAGCCGCTGGCGCATGTCTTCTTTTCAGACAGCGGATCGACCAGTGTCGAAGTCGCCCTCAAGATGGCGCTCGGTTACTGGCGCAACCGGGGCGAGGCGCGCCACCGCCTCGTCGTCATGGAGCACAGCTATCATGGCGACACGATCGGCGGCATGTCCGTCGGCGAACGCGGCGTGTTCAATCAGGCCTATCAGCCGCTGCTGTTCGACGTTTCCCGCCTGCCCTTCCCCGCCGAGGGCAAGGAACAGGGTACATTCGATGCGCTCGACCATATCTGCAAGACCGAAAAGCCCGCCGCGCTGATCATCGAGCCGCTCGTGCTGGGGGCGGGCGGGATGATGATTTATTCGCCCGCCGCCCTGCGCGAGATGCGGGAAATCTGCGCGCGTCACGGAACGCTGTTCATCGCCGACGAAGTGATGACCGGATGGGGCCGCACCGGCACCCTGCTCGCCTGTGAACAGGCCGATATCGTGCCCGATATCATCTGCCTGTCCAAGGGACTAACCGGGGGCTCGATGCCGCTGGCGGTGACGGTGGCCACGCCCCCAATCTTCGAAGCTCATCGATCGCGTGACCGCGCCGACATGTTTTTCCATTCTTCCAGCTACACCGCCAATCCGATCGCCTGCGCCGCGGCCAATGCCAACCTGGCGATCTGGCGCGAAGAGCCGGTGCTGGAGCGAATGGCGACGTTGGTGGACAGGCAGCGGTACCACCTCGACGCGCTCAGCGATCTGCCCGGCGTTCGCAATCCGCGGCAGATCGGCACCATCGCCGCCTTCGAACTGGACGATGGCGCGGGCGATTATATGTCGCAGCTGGGACCCCGGCTGATGGCGCATTTTCGCGAGCGCGACCTGCTCGTCCGGCCGCTCGGCAATACCATCTACACGATGCCGCCCTATTGCATCGACGAGCGGGATATCGCGTTTGTCTATCAGGGGATACGCGAAGCGATCGATTGTTTCGCCGGGATATGATCAGTCGGAACTTGCGACCAGCGCGGGCAATTGAAGCGCGTCGGTGAACCGCTTGCGCCACCAGACGACATCTTCGTCCCGGACATTCGCATATAGTGCTTGCCAGCGTTCTACGCGTTCCTCCCGCGACATGGTCAGCGCGCGCTGAATGGCATCGGCGAGGTCGTCGGGGCTGTAGGGATTGACCAGCACGGCCGCTGAAAGTTGCCGCGCCGCTCCGGCAAACTCCGACAGGATCAGCACGCCGGGATCCTCCGGGTCCTGCGCCGCCACATATTCCTTCGCGACGAGGTTCATGCCGTCACGCAGCGGCGTCACGAGCCCGACCCGCGCAGCACGGTACATGCCGGCCAGCTGATCGCGGGGATAACCTTGATTCACATAACGGATCGGCACCCAGTCGAAATCGGCGAACTCCCCGTTAATCCTGCCCGAGACCGAATCGAGACTGGCGCGAATCTGCTGGTAACTCTGCACGTCGCCGCGGGATGGCGGCGCGACCTGGAGCAGAAACAACTCGCCATGCTGCTCGGGATGCTGGCTCAGGAACCGCTCATAACCAAGGAAACGTTCTTCCAGCCCCTTGGAATAATCGAGCCGGTCGACGCCGATGATCATGTCGCGCCCGGCGGCGCTCTGGCGCACGCGATAGCGTGACAGCCGGGCGGCCGTGGAATTGACTGACTGGCTGAACTCGGCAAAGTCGATACCGATCGGGCAATCGATCACGCTGATCTTGCGCCCGTCGGCGCTGACGATCCCGCCCGGCTCGGCGCGGCCGCCCATCTGTTCGGTCACATAATGGATGAAACTGTCGCGCCAGTCGTCGGACTGGAATCCGACCACATCATAATCGAACAGCGATTCGACCAGCTCGCGGTGGTTCGGCAACGAAAGCAGCAGATTGGCTGGCGGCCAAGGAATGTGGAGGAAAAAGCCCATCCGGTTGGCCACGCCGCGCTGGCGTAGCTCGCGTCCCAGCGGAAACAGATGGTAGTCGTGTACCCACACCAGATCGTCTGGTTCGATCAGCGGCGCGAGCGTATCGGCAAAGCGCGCATTGACCCGCGCATAGCCGCCCGCGAAATCGCGTTCGAACTCCGCCAGATCGATCCGGTAATGGAACAGGGGCCAGAGCGTGCGGTTCGCGTAGCCGTTATAATATTCGTCGACGTCCTGCTCTTCGAGATCGACCATAGCTGTGGTCACGCCGTCGATTGTCTGAAAGTCGATTTCGCCCGAGAACCTATCGGTGACCCCGCCCGACCAGCCGAACCAGAGCCCGCTATATTCGCGCAACGCCGCCTGAAGCGCGATCGCCAGTCCGCCTTGGGCTCCGCCGTTTTTGTTGGGCGGCTGGACACGGTTGGAGACGACGATCAGCCGAGTCACAGGAAGGATCCCATCACCTGACGCTGCTCCATGGCTTGCTGAGCAGCACGGCGCAGTTGATCATTCCTACCAGCGAGTAGGTTTGCGGATAATTGCCCCAAAGTTCTCCGGTCACCGGATCGATATCCTCCGACAGCAAACCCGCCGCCGTTCTTCGGGAGAGCATTTCCTCGAACAGCGATCGGGCGTCGGCGTCCCTTCCCGTAAAATGCAACGCTTCGATCAACCAAAAGGTGCAGACATTGAAAGCGGTTTTAGGCAGACCGAAGTCATCTTCAGTCGCATAGCGGAGCATATGCGATCCGCGCCGCAGACCGTCCTCCACCGCGCGCAACGTGGACAGGAAGCGCGGGTCGTCAGGCGACAGGAAACGAAGATCGAGCAACTGGATCAGGCTGGCGTCGAGATCGTCGCCGCCAAAGGTTGCCGAAAGCCGGTCGGTATCGGGCCGCCACGCCTGCGCCATCACGACTTCTGCTATCTGATCGGCTCGCGTCTGCCAGAAGGCGCGGCGATCCTCGAGCCCGAGCGCCTGTGCCGCATTGGCAAGCCGGTCGCACGCCGCCCAACACATCGCGACTGAATAAGTGTGAACATGGCTTTTGGTCCGCAGCTCCCACAAACCGGCATCGGCCTTGTCGTGGACCTGCCACGCGCGTTCACCAACTTCTTCGAGCGCCTGGAAATCCTCCACGCTCGCCATCCGGTACAGCCGCTGATCGAAGAAGGCCTGAGCATTCGACAGGATAATCTGACCATAGGCGTCGTGCTGGACTTGCTCATAGGCCTGATTGCCGATCCGCACCGGCCCCATGCCGCGATAGCCGTTGAGCGCGGGCGCGACCCGCTCCTCAAGCGTCGCTTCGCCACCCACGCCATAAAGGGGCTGGATATGGCCGCCCTTGGCATTGTCGACGATGTTGCGGAGGTAGGACAGATACGCCTCAAGCACGTCGAGCGCGCCGAGCCGGTTGAGCGCCTGCACCGTATAATATGCGTCCCGGATCCAGCAGTAGCGATAGTCCCAGTTCCGCCCGCTATCCGCATGCTCGGGGATCGACGTGGTCATCGCGGCGACAATCGCCCCCGTCTCCTCATGCTGACACAGCTTGAGTGTGATCGCCGATCGGATCACAGCCTCCTGCCATTCAAGCGGAATGGCGAGGCCGCGCACCCAGTGCCGCCATTCGTGGGTGGTGAGATCAAGCATCGATTCGGTGGTCGATTTCACATCGTCCGAGAAGCTCTCATCGGGTCCAAGGAAGAAATGCAGAGGCCGCTCAAGCCGGAACAACCGCTCATCCTCGATCCAGCCGATCGGCGCGCTCGTCGTGAGGCGCAACGCCATGTCCGACAACAAGTAGCGGATATGGTTAGACCCGCGCGTCGTGGGCGCTATCTCGCTGCCCCAGTTTCGCGCGGGCCGTAACCGGACCCGAATGCGCGGGCTCCCTGCCACCGGCCGCACGATGCGCACGAACGCCACCGGCCGATAGACCCGGCCGACCCTTTGGAAGCGCGGACAGAAATCAGTGACCTCGATCGCGCCGCCATCTCTATCCTCGTGGCGAGTAACGAGAATCGGCGTGTTGCGCAGATAGGATTGCGTCGTCGTCGCGCAATTTTCGAGGTCGATCTCCCAGAAACCGCGTGCGCCCTCCCCGCCCGGCGGACTATCGTCGAGCAAGGAGGAGAAGGCAGGCTCGCCGTCGATGCGGGGCGTGCATCCCCACACGAAGCGTCCCCGCCGGTCCACGAGCGCCGATGCCTGGCAATTGCCGATCGGCCAGAGATCGAGTGTCGCCGTCACGCCAGGTTTCGAACGGCTTCCGTCAACCAGGCCCGCACCGCCCCGACGTCGGGCAAGGCGAATAGCGCCGCGGTTTCGCGCGGTGGGCCGACAAAAACACCGCCTCCACCAAGGGCCGCAGCAGCCATGAAACCGGCTTCGTCGGTCAGATCGTCACCAATGAACCAGGGCTGCGTGCCTGCCATAGAGGGCTGTTCGAGGAAAGCGGCGACCGCCTGCCCTTTGTCGCCGCCGAGGATTTTCAGTTCTGCCATCATCTTGCCGGTCTGCACCCCGAAGCCGAATTTCTGCGCCAGATGTTCCACCACCTCCTGCGCCTTGCCCTCGATTTCGGGGGCAAGGCGGTAATGAAGCGCAACTCCATAGCGCTTGCGTTCGACGATCGTTCCCGGATGGCTGGCGGCGAATTCGCCCAGCGCCTGGATGACAGGCCCCATATCTGGCATGTCCAATGGTGGCGAAAGCTCTCCCGAGGCCAGTCGCCGTTCGCTGCCATGGCTACCCGCAACGGCAAATGCGCGAGAAAGTTCACCCAGAAAACCGTCGATCTGCTCAACCGATCGCCCGGTGACGATCGCGACGCGACCGGGCAGCGCGGCACCGAGCGCACCGAGCAGATCGCGGAGCGGCTCATCCACCACCACCGCATCCGGCCGATCCATCAACTCAACGAGCGTCCCGTCGAAATCAATGAACAGGCTGACGGATTGGAGCAGGAAAGACGGGGGTGGTGGTAGCAGGTTTGCTGCTGTCTTGCTCGGCATGCCGGCCCTCTCGTTCAACGGATATCTGTCTGCAACGCATATAACGGAACCATGTTGCATCTGCACACAGGCCGTCAGGACATCAGCCGATAGTCGAATGTCGTCGCAGCCGTGGCAGCGCTGGGCAAGGTCAGGGTGTAGGTCGAACCGCTCAACGTCACCTGCGGCGCAAAACTGCCTTTGGGCGTAACCTGCATCCACGGCACCTTAAGATCGTCGCCATTGTTCGACATGAAGAAACGCTCGCGGCTCAGCGTCAATGTACCCTTGGTCTGTCCTGCTGCGACCGTGATGGTGCCAAGCATCTTGTCGCCGGCCCAGCCACGGTTGCCGGCATGCTCGGATCCACTCCCGGGCACGAGCGAACCTGTGCGCCCGAAGCCAGCGTCGATATCGCTGTTGCTCAGATATTCATTGCCGACGCTGCCGGCGAGTTCATTGACGAAGGTGTTGCCCCAGCTTCCACGCGCATAATTGCTGTCGATCCGGCTGCGCAGCGTGGCAGAGACTTCGATGGCAGTCTGAACGACGCAGCCGAGCATGTCATTGCCCGAAATCCGCATGCCCCGGCTTTGGGCCAGGCCGGTGAAGGGATTGGCTGTGCTGGCGCGGCTCTGGATGAGTGTGTTGCCGTAATAGTCGCTGATGCGGCATTCCTCCGCCCAACTGTTCTCGCAGGAATTGAGGATGACGGCGGCGCTGTTGAGAACCGAAAGGGCCGCTGCAGTGGCGCCGCTGGTTTCGTCCAAAGCCCCACTCGATACCTTGTAGTTGTTGACCGTGACCGTCTTCACGACATTGTCGACGGCCGTGATATCGAGAATGCCGTTGTGGACGGGGTTCACCGCTCCAGTCACGCTTAGCCAATGGCTCGTCGTGATAGCCGAAAGATCGGGGCTTCCTGAAAACCGATAGACCACGCTGGAACCGGAAAGCCATCCGATACTGCTGACGACGAGGCCGGTCGCCACTATCGCGGGCGCTACGGTCTGAATGTACCGGCACCCGCGCGCGCCCGAATCGATGCATCCGTCCATGCGGAGGAATGCGTCCTGGGTGCCCTTCAGCACGGTATCGATCACTTCAATCCCACGGGCATTGATGATCGCGATCTGTGCGGCGGCCTGTGTCGATGGCCCCTTGTCGAACTGGCAATCGATGATCTTGATATCCCTGATTTCGCAACCCTGCGCGAAACCGCCATTGTTGATGATCACGACCTGACCGGTGGTGGTGCCCCCAGCGATCGAACCAATACAGTTCTGGAATGTGACGTTGCGAATCTTCGCGGCGCCCGTGCTGGTGTTGGTCAGGATCTTGATGGCGGAGAAGCCGTTGGAGCGCAGGATGCTGTTGGCGACGGTGATATTCTCAATGATGCCGTCTTTCGAATGCGACAGGCCCGTCGAGTTCTCATGGGTCAACGAAAAGGCATCGTCGCCGGCGTAGATCAGCAGGTGCGAGAAATTGATGTCCGCGCAATTACCGTAGAGATGGATGCCGTCCTCACCCAGTCCGTCACCCACATTGATCCGCGAACCGATCCAGTTGCCCCGGCTGCTTTCGGACACCTGAGTCGCAAAGCTGCTGGCATTGTTGCCGACCACGCGCGGCGACCGCACCTCGAAGCCGACCGTGTTGGTGATCCCCAACCCCTTCTTGTTGAGCCCGGAGGCATCCGAGGTCCAGGCATCGGGGAAAATGATCGCGCCGCCTTCGAAGAAGATCGAGACATTCTGGGTTCTGGCGATGGGATCGACCCGGAAGTGCTGATCCTGAAGCGCGAAGCCACCTGCGTTGCCATTGGCGTGGAGCAGGTCGCCCCGTAAGATGATCGTCGAATTGTCCTTGTAGCGAAGCTGTGCCACCCGAAGCAGATACGTCCTGCCCGCCGCCAGCACAGCCTTGCCGGATACACGCGATACGAAATTGAACAGGTTCTGCAAGGGGGTGTCGTCGGGCGTGCCGAAGAACCATGCCGCTCCCGCAACGGTCGTGACGGCGCTCGCTGCCAGCGTGACGGTCGTTGAATTGGTGACGGCGACGATGGTCGTCGCATGCTGGCGGCCGCTCCCCGCCCCCGCGATCATGATATATTTGCCGACATCAGCTGCAGTGAACCCGGCCGATGGGCTGGTGAATGTCGTCGATCCGGCGTTGATCGCACCGTCGGTCAATTGCCGGGCATCGCCCTTCGCGCCAAACCATTCTGGATAGATTTCGGGCTCGTCGATGATCCAGACGGCGCCGTCGGCGCTGGTCAGCGCCCCTTCATAAGCCGATTCGGCCGGACGCGCGCGGCGATAGGTGGCGCTGCGGACATCCCCCACCGATGTTGCACCGTTGACCGTGATCCTGCCCAACTCAGCCGGAATCATCGTCGCGGCGACAGCAGTGCGGGTGCCGAACAGTCCAAGCGCGGCAAGCGCCGTTTCAATTTCGGTGGGCATGGACGGCGGCACCTTTGCTGGACGCGCCTCTCCGCCGGGCCAGCGGCAGTGCCGACTCCGTCGTAAAGAGCCAATATCCTGTTTTTTAAAGGAAACTATTTACGGAACGCAACCGGCGATTGACGCATCGCCTGCGTAATCAGTTCAGTTGAGAGGGAAAATGGTGGGCGTGGCAAGGATTGAACTTGCGACCCCTGCGATGTCAACACAGTGCTCTACCACTGAGCTACACGCCCACGGGAGGGGCTGATAGTCGAGCCTGTGAGCACGCGCAAGGCTTGGTTTTAGCTTCACTTGAGAGCTTTGCACTCAGGAAGCCCATCGATCGACACATCCCAGGAATTGTGAGGACTAATGTCTTTTTGGTTCGCTAAAACACTCGCGAGGCCGGTTGCTTACGCTAGCGGAACAGGCGGTGCAGGATCGTTGAGACCGAAGTCGATAGCGACTGGTCATGATGCTCGGTGCTTGTCGATTCTTCCACACGTGGACATGCAAAGACCTGCTCGCAGAAGCACGCCGCCAAGGCATTCAGCTCTTCCTCGGTAAGAGCCTCATCAGCTGGTTTGATAAAGCGTAAATACATTGCGCGTCCAATATGTCTTGCGCATGCTATCGGCTTAAACTGTTGGCAATCGGTTAAAAACGGCGGCGCAAATCACCTCAGCCAGGTGCTATCGCTACGAAGGCTGAGGCTGACAGCGGCTCCCGCGGACGCATAAGCAAGACCGATGGTTTCAAGCCGAACAGCTTGAAAGGTAAATCTATCGCCTCAGCTCTATGTCGCGTCCGATACGTCGCCCATCTGAAACAGACGATCTACCTCCGCCACCAGATCGCGGAGATGGAACGGCTTGGACAGCACCTTGGCTTGTGGTGATACGGCGCCTGACTTTAGCGCGACGGCCGCGAACCCGGTGATGAACATCACCCGCATGTCCGGAGCGATGGACGCAGCACGCTGGGCCAGCTCGATCCCGTCCATCTCCGGCATTACGATATCGGTTAGCAGCAGGTCGAAACTGTTGGTTTCGATCAACGAAAGCGCCGCCGTCCCGCGATCGACGCTGGTCACGATATAGCCGACCTTCTCCAGCGCGCGCGCGAGATATTCGCGCATCGAGGTATCGTCTTCGGCCAGCAAGATACGGATCATTCCACGTGGTTCCCAAGCGTCGTCATGTTTTTCGTGTGCTCCATTATGCTTCAATGACTTAAGATTTTCCAGCTTGCCGGCCAGTTGCATTGCAAAGAGCAGACGATCGCGCCAAATTGAGACAGTGAGCTATGCCGTGCCTCCGCCCTTCACGCGCCATGGTCCGGCAGCGCCCGTTTTCCCGGTCGTCGTCGCGGTTCCACATGCTGGCAGGCATTACAGTTCCTCGTTAATCGCGGATGCTGCGGTTCCGCTGTCCCGTCTGCGGATGCTCGAGGACCGACATGCCGACCTGCTCGTCACCGGCCTTGTCGAACGTGGCGCGACTATTTTTGTTGCAACGCACGCACGCGCGTTAATCGATCTTAACCGTGATCCGCGTGAAATCGACCCTGGCATGATCGATGGAATCGCGCCCGAAGGCCTCCTGCAATCAAGCCGAACTCGCAATGGTTTGGGCTTGGTTCCGCGTCATATCGGCCACAGCGCACCGCTGTGGCGGCGGAAATTTCCTTATACGGAAATACAGCGTCGGATCGCCGATGTTCATCAGCCCTATCATGATGCGATCGCCAGATCGCTCGCGGCCGCGCAGGCGCGATTCGGCACCGCCATTCTCCTGGATTGCCATTCGATGCCGCCGATCCGGCCTCAGGAACGCGCGATGCGGCCGCCCGCGATCGTAATCGGAGACCGCTTCGGACGCAGCGCCCACGGCGCGCTCGGGGATCTGGTCGAAAGCCTCGCCCGCCAGGCCGGCTTCCCTGTTGCGCGCAACGCGCCTTATGCCGGCGGCTACAGCCTCGATCGTCACGGTGCGCCGCGCAAACAGGTGCATGCGCTACAAATCGAAATCGACCGGAGTCGTTATCTCGATCCAGCGCTTGAGGAAGCAGGTGACGGCCTTCCCGCCGCCCGCGCCCTCATCATGCGGATTTTCGAGGCTTTGTGCGAAGATTCGCAAGCGCTTCAGCGCCCAGTCGCCGCTGAATAAAAAACCACCTCGTGCACTAGGCACGAGGTGGCCAAGGTTCAGGGAGGAGCGCGCCGAAGCGCGCTAATGCGTGACCGCGAAAGGGGGACGCGATCACAGCATCGAGAGTAAGATAGGATTCTAGGAGAATTGTTTCAAGCTGAAACAGAGACCTATTTCAAATCCCGTCTTATTTCCTAAATTACCGGCTGAAGCGACGGCGTCGGGATCTTTCCGAGCTGCATCTGGCGGGCGAAAATTTCGCGTATCACCGACAGGGAGAACAGATGCGCATAGATCAGCGGCAGCATGCCGGACTGGATCATCTTGCGCGCAACGTCACCCCGAAGATTCTTGAGCGCGTCCTCCGATATCATCTGGAAACCACGGTAGACGAACGGCTGCGCGGCCCCTTCGGGCTGGATCGCGACCTCGCCGTCCATCAGCAGCTTGTGGTCGGCGAGTTCCTTCATGAAGGCGCCGGTTTGCAAGCCCGCCTGTTCGAAATTCTCGCAGAAGCCCAGGATCTGCTTGGTGGTCTCGCTCGGCTGGCTGTCCTCGAACAGCGCATCGCCTTCTTCGAATGCGCCAATCGACTCGGCGGTGGGATCGAAGCAGAGCGACAGTTCGTCCGCATCGGGCCGCAACCGGGCGAGCATGAAGGGATAACGGCGCACATAGGCTGGCACATAGACCTCACTGGTCAGCTTGCCCTCTTCGTCGACGAAGACATTCACGCCTTCGTTGAGCCCCATCAGCGCAAGCGGCACCGGATTTTCGCCGATAGAGAAGACGATCGGATAATGGCGTTGCGCCAGGGCGAACTCTTCAACTGTAAGCGGCACGGCGTGGGCTGTAGCGAGGAAGGGAGCGGCTTCCATCCGCCGGGCCTTCCACTCGCCATGCGCGTTGCTCGAAAGCGGCTGAAGCTCGTTATAGAACAGGGGCAATCCGGGATTCGGCGCGGTGGCCATGATATGATCTCCTGAACGGCCGGATCCTCGCCCAGCCGGGCTTTCGTTTCGAAGCGCCCTCTATGGCGCGGGCGGATCGGACGCAAGCGGCACGAGCTTGCCGGGATTCATGATGCCGAGCGGATCGAACGCCTGCTTGATCGCCCTGAGCGCGGCCAATCGCGTGGGACCGGCCAGCCGCGCGAACTCGGCGAGTTTGAGCTGGCCAATGCCATGCTCCGCCGAGATCGAACCTTCAGCGGCCGTGACCAGATCATGGACCAGGCGGTTGATCCCGACATTGTTCGCATCGAACCAGGGCTGGGCCGCCTGCCCTTCCGGGCTGCGCACGTTGAAGTGGACATTGCCGTCCCCGAGATGACCAAAAGCGACGACCCGTGCGCCGGCAAAGGCCCTCTCGACCTCACGCGCCGCACTTTCCATGAAGCCGGGCATGTCCGAAACCGGCACCGAGATGTCATGCTTAACCGAGATGCCGTCCAGCCGCTCTGCCTCCGATATGCTCTCACGGAGCGCCCACAACGCGTCCGCTTGGGTCTCATTGGCGGCGATCGAGGCATCCTCGACCAGCCGCTGCTCGATCGCCTCCATCAGCGCCGACTCGACCCTGTCGCGTGCATCCGGCGTACCAGGCGGGAATGCGGCCTCGATGAGCACATAGCAGCCATGCTTGGCGGCCAGCGGATCGCGAGCCCGCTCGATATGCCGAAGCACCAGTTCGAGGGCCGTGGCGGGGACAAGTTCGAACCCCTCCACCGCATCGCCCACCCGTCCTTCCAACATACGAAGCAACGGCAGGGCATTGTCGGCGGTGGCCAGACCCACCCAGGCCACCACGCGCTCCCCGATAGCAGTCTCCAGCCGAAGCGATGCCGCAGTCACGATGCCAAGCGTCCCCTCGGCTCCGGCCAGCAGCTGGCGAATGTCGTACCCCCGATTGTCCTTGCGCAATGCCGAGAGCCCCTCGAAGATGCTCCCATCCGGCAACACCGCTTCCACGCCCAGCACCAGCGCGCGCATCGGCCCGAAGCGCAGCACCTGTGTTCCTCCGGCGTTGGTCGAGATCAGCCCGCCGATCGTGGCCGAATCCTTGGCCGCCAGCGAAAGTGGAAAGCGCCGGCCCGCTGCCTCCGCCGCACGGTGCAGGTCGCTCAGGATCACGCCGGCTTCCACGATCGCGATATTCTCCTCGGACGATATCGATCGGATCGCGTTCATCCGCCGAAGCGACAGCAGCAACGATCCGCGCGTTGGCGTTGCGCCGGCGACCATCGATGTGTTGCCCCCCTGCGGCACGATGGCGACGCGTTCGGCGGCTGCCCACCGCACGATATCGGCGATCTCCTCGCGATTGGCCGGCGACAGCAGCGCCGCGGCCGACCCGTGCACACGCCCCCGCCAGTCGGTCAGCCAGGGGTCCAGATCGACCGGGTCAGTCGAAAACCCCTTGGGACCGAGCCGCTCAGCCAGCTTTTGCAGCAAATCGGGACTGGGTTCGTTCAGGTTCATTCTGCTAGCCTATAGACCGTGGCGGCCTGTCGGGCCAAGGACGAGGTTCGAACGCGAGCGCATGGGCAATGTGGTGAGCAAGATATCGTGATGCTGACGGCATTGGTCGGGCTCGGGCTCGCGCAGGCACCCGTGCCGATGGACCCCGCGCCAACTCAAATGGCTCAGGTGATCATTCGCGAGCGCGTGATCGTGCGCGTTCCCACACGCGTCGTTCCCGAGCGCCGTGCGATGCGCTGGAAGGAAAAGAGCGGTCCTAAATGCATGCCGCTGCAAGGAATCGCAGGGGCGACGCTGATCGATTCCCGAACGGTGGACTTCATTCTGCAAGGTGGTCTGCGATTGCGCGCCGAACTCGAATCCTCCTGCCCCGCGCTGGATTATTATAACGGCTTCTATCTGAAACCGGGCGACGACGGACTGATCTGCGCCGATCGGGACGCCATTCACGCTCGTTCCGGTGGCGAATGCGAGATCACCCGCTTTCGGAAACTCGTCCCCAAACGCTGATCCGCGCCTTTTTCCACCGCTTTACCTTGACAAGGACGCTCTCAACCGGCACCGGCCCCGGCAAGACTGCGGCGCATTTTTGCCCCGCATTTTTCGGATAACGCATGACTTTTGCCGATCTCGGCCTTTCCGACGAATTGCTGCGCGCCGTAACCGAGGCGGGCTATAGCGAACCCACACCCATTCAGGAACAGGCGATCCCGTCCGTCCTGATGATGCGCGATCTTGTCGGCATCGCCCAGACCGGCACCGGCAAGACCGCCAGTTTCGTCCTGCCGATGATCGATATCCTCGCCCATGGCCGCAGCCGCGCCCGCATGCCCCGATCGCTGATCCTTGAGCCGACGCGCGAACTGGCAGCGCAGGTCGCCGAGAATTTCGAGAAATACGGCAAATATCACAAGCTCTCGATGGCGCTGCTGATCGGTGGCGTGAACATGGGCGATCAGGTCGCGGCGCTCGAAAAGGGCGTCGACGTACTGATCGCTACCCCGGGCCGGCTGATGGACCTGTTCCAGCGCGGCAAGATCCTGCTCACTGGCTGCAGCCTGCTCGTGATCGACGAGGCTGACCGGATGCTCGACATGGGCTTCATCCCGGATATCGAGGAAATCTGCACCAAGCTGCCGCGCGATCGGCAAACCCTGCTCTTCTCGGCCACCATGCCCGCGCCGATCAAGAAGCTGGCCGACAAGTTCCTCTCCAACCCCAGGCAGGTCGAGGTATCGCGTCCCGCGACCGCGAACCTGTCGATCGATCAAAAACTGGTCGAAGTGGCGTCCGCCCGCAACAAGCGGGATGTGCTGCGCGGTCTGCTCGAATCGGAGAAGGTCAACACCGCGATCATCTTCTGCAACCGCAAGACCACCGTGCGTGAACTGGCGACCAGCCTTCAGCGCCACGGCTATGCCGCCACCCAGATCCATGGCGACATGGAACAGTCGGAGCGCATCAAGGAACTCGACCGCTTCAAGGGCGGTGACATCAATATCCTCGTCGCCTCGGACGTCGCCGCACGTGGGCTCGATATCAAGGGGGTGAGCCACGTCTTCAATTTTGACGTGCCATGGCATCCTGACGATTATATCCACCGCATCGGCCGCACGGGCCGCGCCGGCGCCACCGGATCGGCTTTCTCGCTCGTGACGCCCGAAGACGGCGAAGCTGTCGACGCGATCGAAAAACTGACCGGCATCAAGATCCCCCGCGTGGGCCGCAAGGCTGAGCCTGCGAGAGAAGCGGACTCAGCCCAGCCGGACGAAACCGAACCGAAACCAGCGCGAAGCCGGCGCGGTAGAGGCGGCGCGCGGACTGAAGAAAAAAGCCCTGCCGCCGTTCAGCAAAAGGCGGAAAGGCAACCCGATCCCGGCCGCGATCAGCCTCGCGCTGATCAGCCTCCGCGTGATCAGCCTCGCCGGGAACATTCCCGGCGTGACGAGCAGCGCGATGACGGCCCTGACGATGGCTGGAACGGCCCCGTGCCGGACTTCCTTGGCGTGAGCTTCTCTTCCTGAACGAAGAAGTCCCATCGCCCTGCACGCGCTGCTGCACCTTGGACAGCAACGATGTCTGCCTCGGCTGTAGCAGGACAATCGAAGAAATCATGGAATGGTCGACCGCATCGGATGAGCGGAAACGCGCGATTCTGTCGGCCACTGCAATGCGCCGTCGAACAGGTGAAGTGCGCTCAGTCTAAGCCTGCGGCCAGAGCTACGAATAAACCGCCTCAACAAAATAAAGCCCGTCAGGCGGCGCATTCAATCCCAGCGCTGCTCGATCTTTCGCCTCCAGGGCAGCGCCCAGATCGTCGGCGCTCCACTTCCCCTGCCCCACCAGCGCAAGGCATCCCACCATGGAACGCACCTGATGGTGGAGAAAACTGCGCGCGGCCACCTCAATTATCAACGCATCGCCGTCGCGGCGCACGGCAAGCCGGTCGAGTGTCTTGACCGCGCTGTTAGCCTGGCAATGCGCCGAACGGAAGGTGGTGAAATCATGCAGCCCGACCAGCCGCTGCGCCGCCAACTCCATCGCATCGGCGTCGAGTGGCGACGTCACGTGCCAGGCCAGCCCACATTCGAGCGTCAACGGCGCCCTTCGATTGAAGATCCGGTAGCGATAGCGACGACCGATGCATGAAAAGCGGGCATGCCAGTCATTCGGTACAACTGCGCACGCTGTGATCGCGACCGGATCGGGCCGCAGCTTCGCATTCAACGCCTCGCCCAGCCGAAACGGCGTGATCGGGCGCTCGATGTCCGCATGCGCGGTCATGGCGAGTCCATGCACTCCGGCGTCGGTTCTCCCGGCGGCATGGATCGTAACCGTCTCCCCAGTCACCGCTATGATCGCCTGCTCGATCGCGCCCTGCACGCTGGGGCCATGGGCTTGCCTCTGCCAGCCCATGAAGGGCCGGCCATCATATTCGACAGTCAGCCGGAAGCGGGTCATTCCAGCAATGTCCCCTGGGGAATTGCGAAGCCGCGCAGAAGCTCCTCCGTCGCCATCACGCCCCGCCCCGCCCGCTGGACAAGCGTCGGCCGGATCGCCCCGGCTCCGCAGGCAATCGTGAGCCGTTCGTCGAGAACGCGCCCAGCGTTGCCATCGTCAGCCACGATCTCGCCGGCCAATATTCGCACGCGTTCGCCTGCAACCTCGAAAAAAGCCCCCGGCGCCGGATTGAATGCGCGCACCTGACGTTCGACCTGTTCGGCGCTCTGGCTGAAATCCAGGCGCGCCTCCGATTTCTCGACTTTGGCGGCATAGGTCACGCCTTCGGCCGGCTGCGGTATCTGGGGATAGCGGGAGAGGTCGCCCAGCACCTTAACCATCAACGCAGCGCCTTTTTCGGCGAGCTCCCTCGTCAGATTGCCGCCCGTCTTGCGATCGACCGCCGTTTCGACAGTTGCCAGCATCGGCCCGGTATCCAGCCCCTTCTCCATCCGCATGATGGTAACACCGGTCACATTGTCGCCCGTGAGAATCGCCCGCACGATCGGCGCTGCGCCGCGCCAGCGGGGAAGCAGCGACGCATGAATGTTGAAGCAGCCAAGCCGTGGCGCCTTCAGCACCGGCACCGGCAGGATCAGCCCGTAAGCTGCGACAACCGCCGCATCGAGATCAAGCGCCGCGAACGCCGCCTGCTCCTCTGGGTCACGCAGGCTCGCCGGATAACGAACCTCAAGCCCAAGCGCCTCGGCGCGAAGCTGCACGGGGGATGGACGCGGCGCCTTGCCCCGCCCCGCCGGGCGCGGCGGCTGGCAATAGACGGCTGCGATCTCATGCCCCGCGTTCGCCAGCGCATCGAGCGCAGGCACGGCGAAATCCGGGGTTCCCATGAAGGCGATACGCATGACGGGTCTACAGACACTAGCGCCGCGAAACGCAAGCCCTTATCGCTTTGGAGCATGGCGTCTCCCGAAATCGAGGCATTGGTGCAGGCCCTCTCCCGCCTGCCGGGGCTCGGGCCGCGTTCGGCGCGGCGGGCGGTGCTGCATCTGCTCCGCAAGCGCGAGGCGGCGATGGCGCCGCTGCTGCGCGCGCTGCAGGCGGTGAACGAGCGGCTTTCGACCTGCTCGATCTGCGGCAATGTCGATACGACCGACCCTTGCGTCATCTGTTCCGACCAGCGACGAGACCCGCGCATGCTCTGCGTCGTCGAGGAAGTCGCCGATCTCTGGGCGCTCGACCGCAGCCGGCTGTTTCCGGGGCGCTATCATGTGCTGGGCGGGCGGCTGTCGGCGCTGGAAGGCATCCGGCCGGAGGATCTTTCGATCGACAAGCTGGTGACTCGGATCGCGGCGGGCGGGATCGACGAGGTGGTGCTGGCGATGAACGCGACCCTCGAAGGCCAGACCACTGCCCACTATATCGCCGATCGCATCACGCAGTATCCGGTGCGGCTCACCCAGCTCGCGCATGGCCTGCCGGTCGGGGGCGAACTTGATTATCTCGATGAGGGCACGCTGGCGCAGGCATTGCGCGCGCGCAGGCCGATCGCTTGAAAATCGACCGATTCTCTCCTAATTTCAGCTGATGGCCATTCTACCCATCCTCGAAGCGCCCGATCCGCGGCTGCGCGTCAAGTCAACGCCGGTCGAAACTGTCGACGCCGATCTGCGGAAGCTGATCGCCGACATGTTCGAGACGATGTACGCCGCGCCGGGCATCGGCCTCGCCGCAATCCAGGTGGGCGTCCCCAAGCGCGTGCTGGTGATCGACCTGCAGGAGCGGGAGAGCGAGGAGGAGGAGGCCGAACCCGTCCGCAATCCCCGCGTCTTCATCAATCCCGAAATCCACGATCCTTCGGCCGAGCAGTCGGTGTACAACGAAGGCTGCCTGTCGGTGCCCGACCAGTTCGCCGAGGTGGAGCGGCCCGCGACGATCCATGCCCGCTGGCTGGATGAAAAGGGCGAGGCGCATGACGAACAGATCGACGGTTTGCTCGCCACCTGTCTCCAGCATGAAATGGACCATCTGGAAGGCATTCTCTTCATCGATCACCTGTCCCGGTTGAGACGCGAGATGATCCTGAAGAAACTCAAGAAGGAACGGCGCGCCAACGCGGCTTGAGCCTTGCTTTCTAGGATGCGACCGGTTTAGAAGTTCGCCATCTGTTCTCATTAAGGGGTGGCCATGGATCTCGCTCTCGCTGCGCTTGCGCTCGTGGCTCTGCTGGTGGGTCTTGTCGTCGGCTATCTCGCTGGCAATCGTGGTCTAGCGCGCGTGCGGAGCGAACGGGATCAGACTCTCGATCGGTTTCGCGAGGCCATCACTGAGCTCGCCGCAACTGACGAGCGCGCGAAGGCGGTGCCGAGACTGGAAGCCGCTCTGGAAGCTGTTCAGCGCGAACGTGAGGAAGCCCGCACTGAGGCAGCGCGGCTGAAGGCGACACAGGCGGAACGCGAACTCGCGTTCGAGGCCCGTCTTTCCCAGCTTCAGGAAGCGCGGGAACAGCTTTCGCAACAATTCTCGGAAATTGGCGGAAAATTGTTGGGAGAGGCGCAGAAAGCCTTTCTCGAACGTGCCGATCAGCGCTTCAATCAAGCCGGCGAACAACATGAGGCGAAACTGAAGCTGCTGCTGTCGCCGGTGCAGGACACGCTGAAGCGCTATGAGGATGGCCTGTCGAAGGTCGAGAAGGAACGGGTCGACAGCTATGCGGGGCTCCGTGAAGCGGTCGAGCTGGTCCGTGCGGGGCAGACCCAGGTGCGCGACGAAGCCGCCAAACTGGTCAACGCCCTGCGCGCCAGCCCCAAGGCGCGCGGGCGCTGGGGCGAACAGACGCTCCGCAACGTGCTGGAGCAGGCGGGCCTTAGTCCCTACGCTGATTTCCAGAGCGAGGTTTCAGTCAATACAAACGATGGCCGGCTACGTCCCGATGTGATCGTCAGCCTGCCGGGCGGGCGGCAGATCATCATTGACGCCAAATGTTCGCTCAACGGCTATCTCGACGCCTGCGACGAGGTGGACGAAGCCCTCCGCTCGACGCATCTCAAGGCCCATGCCGCCGCGATCCGCACGCATGCCGACCAGCTCGGCCGCAAAAGCTATTGGGATCAGTTCGGCGATGCCGCCGATTATGTCGTGATGTTCATTCCCGGCGAGCATTTCCTGACAGCAGCGCTCGAACAGGATGATGGACTGTGGCAATGGGCCTTCGACAAGAAGGTCCTCCTCGCCACCCCTACCAACCTGGTCGCAATCGCCCGCACCGTCGCCAGTGTCTGGCGGCAGGAGAAGCTGGCCGAGGAGGCCATGAAGGTGGGCCAGCTTGGGCGGGAAATGTACGAGCGACTGGCTGTGGCGGCAGGCCATCTTCGCAAGGTAGGCAGCGGGCTCAACAGTGCGGTCGACAATTACAACAAGTTCGCAGCGAGCTTCGAAGGCCGCGTACTGGTTTCAGCGCGGCGGTTCCGCGATCTGAACGTCGATACCGGTTCGAAGGAAATCGAGGTTGTAGAGACGGTTGACACCCTTGCTCGAGACGTCGCCATCGACACGTTGCTTGAGGCCCCCGCCGCGGAATAATCCAGCCGCCTCAATTCGGCTCGTCCGTTACCCGGATGGGCGTCATGCTATTGTCAACCTAATTAGTTGTAATAAATATCGGAGCCAGGAGGAAGTGCCATGGCCCGACCAACACATCCCGACGATATCGCCCCCCTGATCCTGACCGTACCCGGCCTCAATGGATCAGGTCCCACACATTGGCAGACGCTTTGGGAAACATCCCGTCCAGATACCGAGCGCGTGGAGCTTGGGATGTGGGGCAATCCGCGCCGCAATGCGTGGGTAACCAAGCTCGATCAGGCTATTCGCAACGCGCAAGCGCCGGTGATCCTTGCAGCGCACAGTCTCGGCTGTCTCGCGGTGGCATGGTGGGCGCAGCTTTCCGGTCAACCCTATGGCTGGCCGGTGGCGGGCGCATTGCTGGTCGCGCCGGCGGATGTCGACAAGCATGGCGTGCGACCTGAATTACAAGACTTCGCGCCATCGCCGAGGGGCATGCTGCCTTTCCCTTCCATCGTGGTATCGAGCAGCGACGATGCCTGGGTTTCGCCCCAGCATGCACGCGACCTCGCTTCCTATTGGGGCAGCCATCTCGTCGATGCCGGCCCCATCGGTCATATCAATGCGGCGAGCGGGATCGGCTGGTGGGATGAGGGGCAGGCCCTGCTCGATCGCGTCATTCGCGCCTCCGGCACCAACAGCAATTTCCAGCCAATGTCGGACGCCCGCTCGATCTTGGCGGTCAATGCCACCGATGCAGCCCAGGCCCATTATCTCGGGCTTAACTGAAGGGCCGGCCTGTTAAGCGAAGCCGGCCCCTTTTTTTGGATGCCTAGACCTGCGTGAGCATATGCTCGGCGCTGCTCACCTTGAATTCGCCGGGCGCTTCGACGTTGAGTTGCTCGACGACGCCATCCTTGACGATCATCGAGAAACGCTGGCCGCGCTGGCCGAGGCCGAACTTGCTGCCGTCCATGGTGAGTCCGACCGCCTTGGCGAAATCGCCATTGCCGTCAGCAAGCATCGTGACCTTGTCGTCAGCCGACGCTGACTTGCCCCATGCGCCCATCACGAACGCATCGTTCACGGCGGTGCAGGCGATTTCGTCGATGCCCTTGCCCTTGAGGTCGGCCTGCTTCTCGATGAAACCGGGCAGGTGCTTGGCCGAGCAGGTCGGCGTGAATGCGCCGGGCACGGAGAACAGCGCTACGCGACGGCCCTTGAAAAAGCTCTCCGAATCAACCGCCTCTGGTCCATTCTCGGTCATCTTGGTGAAGGTCGTCTGCGGCACCTTGTCGCCAACACTGATCGTCATATCTCACTCCTCGAGTCGGTTTCGATGGGCGGCGCTTATCATTCGACGGTGCGACGGGAAAGCGACGCCCGGAATATGGACCCCGCCGCTCGGACGGCTATAGAAACGAGATGGAGTCGCCGCCGTTCCTTACGGGCCAGTTCCTGCTGGCAATGCCGGGCATCAGTGATCCCCGCTTTTCGAAGGCGGTGATAGCGATGTGCGCGCATGACGAACGTGGCGCGCTCGGCATCGGTGTGGGTAATCTGGTGCCCGAAATCACCTTGCATGATCTGCTCGGACAACTCGACCTCGAACCCGGGGTCGCCCCCGATACGCCCGTTCATTATGGCGGGCCAGTCGAGCCCCAGCGTGGCTTCGTGCTACACAGCCAGGATTGGGGCGGAGAAGACAGCATATTGGTGGATCGGCGCTGGACGCTCACCTCCACGCTCGACGTTCTGCGGGCGATCGCCGAAGGGCGCGGCCCTTTGCGCTTTGTCGTCTCGCTCGGCTATGCCGGCTGGGACGAAGGCCAGCTCGATGAGGAACTCACCCGGCATGGCTGGTTTGCGATCCCCGGCACTGAGGCACTGCTGTTCGAAACTCCGGCGGAAACACGGTGGTCGCGCGGTTTCGCGGATGCAGGCATAGACGTGCGCCTGCTCGCCCCGACCACGGGCCACGCCTGAAAACTGGTAAACGCCGCGTCAAATCGACGCCCTCAATTTTGCGCTAACATTTTCCCTTCATCGGCTGGGAACGAGAGCCGCCGAAAAATCCGTAGATGCGATGGGACGATCCCGTCGCGGGGCTACGGGGTATCACATGACAGGGAAATTCGGACGCGCGGCGGGGGCCGCGTTGATGATCGCGTTCGCATGCGGGCAGGCGCAGGCGGCCAGAAATGATTGCTGGTCGGCACAGGAGATTTCGGCCGCAAAAGTGCGAGATCTGCAGACCATGCTGATGGTGGCCGGTCTGCGCTGCCGCAGCGGGGGCACGGACGTGCTTTCGGGCTACAACCGCTTCGTCGCGGCGAACCGCACGGCGCTGGTCGAGGTGAATGACCGGCTAAAGCTGCATTTCAAGACCATGCACGGTACAGCGGAAGGCCAGCGCAACTATGATCGCTTCACCACGGCGCTCGCCAACGCCTATGGCGCCGGCGGATCGGGCGCGGGTAATTGCGAGAATATGGCGTCGCTAGCGGCTGAAGCAGCGGCGGCACGGGGATCGAGCACGGCGCTGATCGTGATCGCCGACAACTATGGACTTGATCCGAACCTGCCTGTCTGTGCGGTCAGAATAGCAGCACGCTGATATCGGCCCGAGCGGTAGACGATCGCAAGTTTGTCTCCGCTTGGGCAAAATGATATATTGTAACCTTCTGTGCCTTGTGGCACAGACCGGGCATGCTCGAGCAAGCGGAAGACAAGCGGGCCAAGTGGCTCGATCGTGCGGCTATTGCACTTTCAGGGTTGTGCCTGATCCATTGCATCACGACCGCGCTGCTCGTCGCGCTTGCGGCTTCGGCTACGAGCGTGTTCGTCAATCCGCTCATTCATGAGCTTGGGCTCGCCATCGCGATCGGCCTCGGCGCGCTTGCCTTTGGGAGCGGATTGATCGCGCATGGGCGCAAGGCTCCTCTGATCGTGGGATCGCTCGGGCTGGCCGCAATGGCCTATGCACTCAGCTTGCAGCACGGTGTATCCGGCGAGGTGCTGTTCACCATTCTCGGAGTCTGTCTGGTGGCGATTGGCCACTCTCTCAACCGGCGCGCGCAGACCCAACATAGTTGATCCGCTTGCGACCAGGGGTCGCGCACCCTAAGTTCCTCAAGATGAGCCATGTGCATCTCATGTACGAAGGCGCGCCGCTGGCTGATGCCGCACAGAGCGCCCTGGAACGGTCCGGCGAACAATGGACGCCGATGCGCGCGGCTGTGTTCAGCGCGCTGTCCGGCTTCGATCAGCCAGCATCGGCCTATGATATCGCGGAGACTGTCTCCCGGAACGAAGGGCGCCGGGTTGCGGCGAACAGCGTGTACCGGATCCTCGATCTGTTCGTTTCCGCCAATCTCGCCCGGCGGATCGAGAGCGCGAACGCCTACCTCGCGAACACGCATCCCGACTGCGAGCATGACTGCATCTTCCTTGTGTGTGACGGATGCGGGAAAGCGACGCATATCGACGACGATCATCTTACCCTTGCGCTGCGCAATGCATCCCAGGCGCATGGTTTCACGCCCGACCGGCCGGTGATCGAGGTGCGCGGGCAATGTGAGGATTGCCGTTCGAAGGCATGACAGTCGGGTTTCCCTTGCGGGGGCGATCAGTTATGGGATGTGAAAAGGAACATGCGTGCCTAGTTCGAATCTTCCCGTGACCCCCCTGCTCGACAAGATCGGTTCACCCGAAGACCTACGCCAATTGCCAGCGGCGGAGCTGACTCAGCTTGCGCACGAACTGCGTGAGGAGACCATCTCGGCCGTTTCGGTGACTGGCGGGCATCTTGGCGCCGGTCTGGGCGTTGTCGAGCTGACAGTGGCGCTCCACTATGTGTTTGAAACGCCCCGCGACATCCTGATCTGGGATGTCGGCCATCAGGCCTATCCCCACAAGATCCTGACTGGCCGGCGCGATCGCATCCGCACGCTCCGGCAGGGTGGCGGTCTCTCGGGCTTCACCAAACGCTCCGAAAGCGAATATGACCCGTTCGGCGCGGCGCATAGTTCAACCTCGATCTCGGCGGCGCTCGGCTTCGCCGTGGCGAACAAGCTCGGCGACAAGCCGGGCAAGGCGATCGCAGTCATCGGCGACGGCGCGATGTCCGCGGGTATGGCCTATGAGGCGATGAACAACGCACGGCAGGCAGGCAACCGGCTGATCGTCATCCTCAACGACAATGATATGTCGATCGCGCCACCCGTGGGCGCGCTCTCGGCCTATCTTGCCCAGATCGTGTCTTCGCGGCCTTTCCTGTCACTGCGCGACCTCGCAAAGCGGATAGCCCGCAAGCTGCCCCGCTCGCTGCATGACGCAGCGCGCAAGACTGACGAATTCGCTCGCGGCATGGCGACCGGCGGTACGCTGTTCGAGGAGCTTGGCTTCTATTATGTCGGCCCTGTCGACGGTCATAATCTCGACCATCTGCTGCCCGTGCTCGAAAATGTGCGAGATGCCGAGGAAGGGCCGATCCTCGTCCATGTCGTGACCCAGAAGGGCAAGGGCTATGCACCGGCTGAGGCGGCCGAAGACAAATACCATGGTGTCCAGAAATTCGATGTCATCTCGGGCGTTCAGTCCAAAGCGCCGCCCGGACCACCCAGCTATACGTCGGTCTTCGCCAAGGCCTTGATCGCCGAAGCGGAGCGCGACGAGAAGGTCTGCGCGATCACCGCCGCCATGCCCTCCGGCACCGGCCTCGACAAATTCCAGACGCTCTTTCCAGAACGCTGCTTCGATGTCGGAATCGCCGAGCAGCATGCTGTCACCTTCGCGGCCGGGCTGGCGGCGCAAGGGCTTCGCCCCTTCTGCGCGATTTATTCGACCTTCTTGCAGCGCGCTTACGATCAGGTCGTCCACGACGTTGCGATTCAGAACCTGCCGGTGCGTTTTGCGATGGACCGTGCCGGGCTGGTCGGCGCTGACGGCGCGACCCATGCGGGTGCGTTCGACATTGCCTATCTTGCCACCCTGCCCAACTTCGTTGTGATGGCGGCGGCGGATGAGGCCGAACTGACCCACATGGTTCACACCATGGCGGTATATGACGGCGGCCCGATCGCCGTGCGCTATCCGCGCGGCAACGGCACCGGGGTCGCGATCCCCTCTCCCGAACGCCTTGAGATCGGCAAGGGCAGGATTGTCCGCGAAGGCAAGAAGGTCGCAATCCTCTCGCTCGGCACGCGGCTGGAAGAAGCGCTGCGCGCAGCCGACCGGCTGGACGCGCAGGGGCTTTCCACGACAGTCGCCGACCTGCGATTCGCAAAACCGCTTGATGAGACTATGATCCGCGCGCTGCTCACCACCCATGAGGTAGCGGTGACGATCGAGGAAGGTGCGATCGGCGGCTTCGGCGCGCATGTGCTGACCATGGCATCGGACCAAGGTCTGATCGACGGCGGGTTGAAGCTCCGCACGATGCGCTTGCCCGATATCTTTCAGGATCATGAAAAGCCGGACGTGCAATATGCGGACGCGCGCCTCGACGCGGATGCGATCATCGAGACGGTGCTCAAGGCCTTGCGGCATAACAGCGTGGGGATGATCGAAGGCGCGCGCGCCTGAGCAGCGCCTACATAAGGGAAGAACCAACATGAAGAGGCGGACGCTATCCATCATCGTGGCATCCGGTGCCGCCCTCCTCACCGCGACGATTGCGCTGGCGCAGGTCTGGCAGCCGCTATCCGGCGTGATGCCGTCCTATCTGCAACCGCCGCTGAAGTCCGTGTCACGGGTAGCCAATCAGGCCGCGCTCGATAATGCATTGGTTCGCGCGCAGGGCGGCGAAGTGATCGGTCTCGCTCCCGGAAACTATTCGATTGATCTGAAGAACCGCGTTTTCGTCAAGCCGGTGACGATCACGTCCGCCGATCCCAAAACACCTGCGCGCATCAACTGGCTCAAGCTTACCGATGTCTCGAATATGACCTTCACTCGCCTGAAACTGGCGCGCGAGGCCAAGCCGGACGAAAAGCTGGAAGGCACTTTCGTCGCCAAGATCGGCGGGGGGGGCAACATCACTTTTGACAATGTGCTCGTGCACGGCTCCCTCGACAATGATGCGACCAACGATATCAACGGGCTGTCCTTCGGCAGTGTAACGCAGGTCCGCGTTATCAACAGCGAGTTCACGCAGCTCGGCCGCGGAGCCGTGTTCGGCCGGGTCAGCGACGTGATGGTGGCGAACAACAAGATTCATGCCATTCGCTCAGACGGCTTCGATTTCAGCCAATGCCAGCGCGTTCTCGTCGACGGCAACCATTTCTCGGATTCGCAACGCATCAAGAGCGACCACCCGGATGCGATCCAGTTCTGGACCGCGCGCACCAATGCACCATCCACCGATATCGTGATCCGCAACAACCAGATCATTCAGGGCAAGGGCAGCGGCACGCAAGGCATCTTCATGCGCGACGAGGGACTCGCTCTGCCGTTCGAGCGGGTGCAGATCGAGAATAACCTGATCGTCGCCAGCAACATGGCCAACGGAATCTATCTGGACAACGGGGTCAACGTCAGCGTCCTTAACAACACCGTGCTGTCTCGGCTCGACGACGGCAATCCGGTGTGGATCAAGATCAAGAACGTCAAGAATCCCAAGATCGAGGGCAATATCGCCGAGATCGGCGGGAACAAGTCGCCAGGCGGCGCCAAGATCGACAAGTCGCTGCTAAAAGGCGATCGCTTCCGGACGATCAAGGCGGAAGATGTCGTCGTGCCGGGGATCGGCTTTCAGATCAAAGAGCCAGCGGCTCCCCAGCAGGAAAACGCAGCCAAGTAACCCTTTATCTCACCAGCCGCATGTCTTTCCCTTGTTCTGCTGCTCCAGCCAGGTCATCAGCGGCTTGAAATAGGCGATCATCGCGGTGCCGTCGATCTCGCGGCTGCCCGTGAAGGCTTCGAGCGCCTCGGGCCATGGTCGTGACGCGCCCATCTCCAGCATCGTGTTGAGTTTCGCGCCGACTTCCTTGTTGCCATAGAAGGAACAGCGGTGGAGCGGACCCTTCCAGCCCGCCTGATCGCACGCAGCCTTGTAGAACTGGAACTGCAGGATGCGTGCTAGAAAGTAGCGGGCATAGGGCGTGTTGCCGGGAATGTGATATTTGGCGCCCGGATCGAAGGCGTCGGCTGGCCGATCGGCCGGCGGTACGATCCCCTGATATTGCAGGCGCAGCGCGTTCCAGCCCTTTTCATAATCCGCCGGTTTGAACTGGCCGGAGAAGACGCTCCAGCGCCATTTGTCCATCAACAGGCCGAACGGCAGGAACGCCACCTTGTCCATCGCCTGACGGAGCAGCAGACCGGTATCCTTGTCCGGACCCGGCACCTTGGCCTGATCGAGCAAGCCAAGCTGCACCAGATAATCGGGCGTCACCGACAGCGCGACGAAATCGCCGATCGCTTCATGGAAACCGTCATTGGCGCCATTGAGATACAGAGTGGTCTGCTTGTTGTACGCGCGCTGGTAATAATTGTGACCAAGCTCGTGATGGACCGTGCGGAAGTCATCCGCATTGACCTTGGTGCACATCTTGATGCGCAGGTCTTCCTTGTTGTCGATATCCCAGGCGGAGGCGTGGCATACCACCTCGCGATCACGCGGCTTGGTGATGAGCGAGCGTTCCCAGAAGGTTGCGGGCAAGGGGGCGAAGCCAAGTGACGAGTAGAAGCCCTCCCCCGTCTTGACCATCTTGAGCGGATCATAGCCCTTGACGACAAGCAGCTCGGTCAGGTCATAGCCGAGATCCCCTGCCCCCTTGGGCGCGACGATGTCGTAGATATTGCCCCATTCCTGCGCCCACATATTGCCCAGCAGATCGGCGCGGATCGGGCCGGTCGCGGGCTGCACCTTGGCGCCATATTTCTGGTTGAGCTTGGTGCGGGTGTAACAATGCAGCTGCTCGTAAAGCGGCCTCACCTGCGTCCAGAGCTTGTCCATCAGCGCTGCGAATTCCTGGGGCTTCATGTCATAGCCGGCGCGCCACATATCGCCGGTGTCCTTGTAGCCCAGCTCCCTGGCGCCTTCGTTCGCGATCTCGACCAGACGCGCGTAATCGCCCTTCATCGGCGCGCCGACATTGTCGTGCCAGCTGACCCACATCTCCTTC
>CAYLIK010000017.1:0-31858 GCA_964383565.1 uncultured Sphingomonadaceae bacterium | reverse complement strand
GACCGCGCTCAATCCGCAAAGCCGAGGAGTAGCGCAAGCGCGCGTTCGACGCGATTCATATGATTATCGACAGCACACCGATACTATCCCGCAGCTTCGTACGTGCAAAGGCGCTTATCTTCATTGAACCCGGCGTCTTTAGAACTGTTCGCTCGCCGTGGAGCAAAGTGCTCGGCTGATAGCGAATTTCATCGCAAACGGCTTCAAGCCAAGGCCGTCGTGATACCCTGACATCGGTAGACATCTCGCCACAGTCGGTTGCTTTCCATAGCCGTTCAATTCCCCTGGTCTTCGTCCGGCCCATCGGGGGGAGGGGCCATGCCGCTTCCATCCCAAGAGGGGTTCTGGTCCAGCCGCGTCAGCATTGCTTGCGCGTAGGCTGCGAAGCTGCGGCCATGGGGATTATACGCGACCGGGGCGAGCTGAACGCGGGCTTGGGCTGGTTTCCCGTCGCGCAGATATTGCGTGGCGAGCATCATGTGCAGGCCGAGATCGAAGGGTGCAACCTCCACCGCGCGTTTGAGGCCTTCGACGGCGTTCGGGCTTGGCCTGGCGCCTTGCTGGATAAAGCTCTGATAGAAATAGATCAGCGGGATCGGGTGATCATTTTCGAGCCGGTTCAATGCGATGAAGGGCGCGCGCGCTTTCTTGAACGCCGCCGCCCGATCATCCGCGTCGGAGGCCTGCCGGAACAGGGCATAGCCCTTCTGGATATAGGCGTTCTGCTCCTTCGGATCGATCGCGAGCGCGGCATCGGCGGCGGCGATCGCTTCCTTGTCGTTGCCGGCATCATATTCGGCCTCCGCGAGGGCGGCGAGGACGGCGGCGTCGCCCGAAAATTGCGGGGCGATGGTGCGGGCGTCCTTGAGCACCTGCGCGGCTGTCGTCTTGTCCACGCCGGCCTTGGAGCGGATGAGCACCGGCATGATCGCCACCTCGCCCGGTCTCAGGCGGCGGATCTCGACGTTGCCCACCGTAAGCAGAGTGCGTGGCAGGCGGAGGTAGGAGGTCCGCGATTTCTGCAAATAGGCTTCGATATCATGCTCAAGCGCGTTGAAATCGCCGAATGCGGCGAGCCCGGCATCGCGTGAGCTTTTTCCTTCGGTCAGCAGCTTGGCATACTGCTTCAGCTGGCCTTTGCGCTTATCGTCGAACGTCAGATAGTGGTAAAGCAGCCAGCTTTTGCCGTAGAACGCGTCGTAGCTCTTGTTCTTGCGCTTCTCATAGGCTGTCGGATCAAGCAGATCGGCCGCCTTCACGTCTTTGGCATAGAAAAGCTCGCCCGCGCGGTGATAGGCTGGGCGGCCGATGCCGACGCTACCATTTTTTTCGAAGCTGGCGGAGGCGAAAAACTCGGCGGCGCCTTCCGACATCCAGCGCGGCATCGGGAAGGCGCTCGCGGATATCAGGAAATGATGCGCATATTCATGCAGCAGAACCACCATCGAGAAATCGAGCTGGGTTCCGTTGCCGGCTTTGGTTCGCGGTACGAACGCGACCGAGCCGCCTGCCTTCGGGCGATAGAATCCGGCGACATATTTGTTGTTGCCGCCCATCAGGCGACGCACCTCGGTTTGGGTGCTGACGACATAGATAGTAACGCGGTTGGCCGGGCTGGGCGTCACTGACGCCGCGCCCGTGACGAAGCTCATCGCGGAGTGATAACTCTCAAGTTGTTCCGAGAAGCGGCGCAAATTGCGCTCATTGTCGTTAGCGTAGACGACGAAGTGCGGGCTTGAAGAACTCAGCCACTCCGCGTGAACGGGCGCTGCCCACGAGACAACCGCAAGCAGCAGCAAAATAATACGCATCTTGATGTTAATCCCCTGCCCCAGGGGCAGGTTATTATATCCCGCATATTATGCAAGACACAGGATTGGGCCTGTGTCCCAAAACTATTCAGGCGCGATGTGTCGCGTCCTGCATAGTTTCACCTTAGTCGTGCTCGCGTCCGCCCGCGCCGATGTAAAGTTCGCGGCCGGTTTCGTTATACTTCTCCGCCATCTCGGCCATGCCCTTTTCCGCTTCCTCGGCGGCGATGAAGGCGGGGGCTTCCTGGTTTTGCTTCCGGGCGAACTTCGCGCGTTCGGGGTCCTGTTCCGCTCCTGCCAGATCGCTGTTCGCTGCCCGGCTGGCGGCGAAGTCGCGCACGTCCTGCGTGATCTTCATGCTGCAGAATTTGGGGCCGCACATGCTGCAGAAGTGGGCGGTCTTGGCGCCTTCTGCTGGCAGCGTCTGGTCGTGATATTGTTCGGCGGTGTCGGGATCGAGCGACAGGTTGAATTGGTCGCGCCAGCGGAATTCGAAGCGGGCGCGGGACAGGGCGTCGTCGCGCATCTTGGCGGCGGGGTGGCCCTTGGCGAGATCGGCGGCGTGGGCGGCGAGCTTGTACGTCACCACGCCGACCTTGACGTCGTCGCGGTCGGGGAGGCCGAGATGCTCCTTGGGGGTGACGTAGCAGAGCATCGCCGTGCCGTACCAGCCAATCATCGCGGCGCCGATGCCTGACGTGATATGGTCGTATCCCGGCGCGATGTCGGTGGTGAGCGGCCCCAAAGTGTAGAAGGGCGCCTCGCCGCAGACCTGCAGCTGCTTGTCCATATTCTCCTTGATCTTGTGCATCGGCACATGGCCGGGGCCTTCGATCATCACCTGCACGTCCTGCGCCCAGGCGCGGTGGGTGAGCTCGCCGAGCGTGTAGAGCTCGCTGAACTGGGCTTCGTCGTTGGCGTCGGCGATGGAGCCGGGGCGCAGGCCATCGCCCAGCGAATAGGCGATGTCATAGGCCTTCATGATCTCGGTGATCTCGTCGAAATGCTCGTAGAGGAAGCTTTCCTTGTGGTGGCTGAGGCACCATTTCGCCATGATCGAGCCGCCGCGCGAGACGATGCCGGTGACGCGCTTCGCGGTCATCGGGATGTAGGCGAGGCGGACGCCGGCGTGGATGGTGAAATAGTCGACGCCCTGCTCGGCCTGCTCGATGAGGGTGTCGCGGAAGATCTCCCAGGTCAGGTCCTCTGCAACGCCGCCGACCTTTTCCAGCGCCTGATAGATCGGGACGGTGCCGATCGGGACGGGGCTGTTGCGCAGGATCCATTCGCGGGTGTCGTGGATGTTGCGGCCGGTGGAGAGGTCCATCACCGTGTCCGCGCCCCAGCGGATCGACCAGACCATCTTCTCAACCTCCTCGGCGACCGAGGAGGCGACGGCCGAGTTGCCGATGTTCGCGTTGATCTTGACGAGGAAGTTGCGGCCGATCGCCATCGGCTCGGACTCGGGGTGGTTGATGTTGTTGGGGATGATGGCGCGGCCGCGGGCGACCTCGTCGCGAACGAATTCGGGGGTGACGTAATCGGGGATCGAGGCGCCCCAATCCTGCCCGTCGCGGACCAGCTTTTCCTTCGCGGCGGCGCGGCCGAGATTTTCGCGGATGGCGACATATTCCATCTCGGGGGTGATGATGCCTTTGCGGGCATAGTGCATCTGGCTGACATTGTGGCCGGCCTTGGCGCGCAAGGGGCGCTGGACGACGTTGGGGAAAGGCTCGACGCCTTGGGCGCGGTCTGGGCCGGTGAGGCCGTTATCTTCGGGCTTGATGGCGCGGCCGTCATACTGCTCGACATCGCCACGGCGCATGATCCACTCGCTGCGGAGCGCGGGGAGGCCGGCCATGATGTCGATGCGGGCGGTCGGGTCGGTGTAGGGACCGGAGCAGTCGTAGACGCGCAAGGACGGCTCGCCGCAGGAGGGTTCGAGATCGATCTCGCGCATCGCGACGCGGACGGTGGGGTCGTTGGGCGAGGGGACGTGGATCTTGCGGCTGCCACGGATCGGGCCGGTGGTGACCTTGAGCTCGGTGCGGGCGGGGATATCGGCCATCTCGTCAGTCTCCTCATGCGGGAGAAAACGGGCGGGGCCGCTCCCTCCCTACGCCCGTGCAAACGGGATCAGGTTCAGCGGGTCGCGGGCATCTCAGCACCGCCTCTCAGCCTATGGCTCCCCGGGGATAGGGACAATGTAGGCGGTCGGGCCGCAGCTTGAAAGCAAATAGTGCGGGCCGGTCGTCAGCTTTCGGCGGGCGACGGCTCCCTATCGGCTTCGCCCGAGAGGCTGGCGAGGCCGCGTTTGGCGAGATGCAGCACGCCCCAGCCGACCGCGAAGGTCATCGCCAGCGGCATGGCGACGCGCAGCGTGCCCTGCACAACCGATCCGATGATCGCGCCCTTGATGCCCGAATCGCCGTCCCCGCGATCGATCGCGGCGCCGACGAGCATTCCAAGAAGATTACGCATGTTGGGGTTCCCCGATTGACCAAAGCATAGCGCGCGGAAGGGGCCGGCAGTTCCCGGCATATTATGAAATGGGCGGCGTTGATGAAGGCGTGCGATCAGTGACCGCGAGTTGAGCGTCCCAGCCAGGACGGCTTGCGATTTCATAGACTACATGCAACCCGCCCGTGCCGCGATCCACCATGCCAGGGCGCAACACGCCGCCGATCTTCTCCATCGCGGCGCGGGAACGAAGATTTTCCACACCGACCCAGAAGATCGCCTTGTCGACGAAGGTGAAGGCGTGGCCGATCATCAGCCGCTTCACCTCGCGATTGTAGCGCCCGCCCCAATAGCGACGCGTGAGGAAGGTCCAGCCGATCTCGATCTCCCCAAGGTCCGGGTCGTGGCCGTGGTAGCGGGTGGAGCCGATCACCGCGCCCGTCGCCCGATCGCGGATCACGAGTGCGCCGCCGCCATCGAGGCCAGACTGGAAATAGGCGCGGAACTCCTCCTCGCGATAACGGGTGGGCGTGGGGTGCAAGGCCCAGATCGCTGGATCGGAGGCAGCGGCGTAAAGCGCGTCCCAATCGTCCGGGCGCATTGGCGAGAGCGTGGTCAGCTGCCCCAGGAGATCGGGTTGAAGGATGGGTTGGATAAGCGACATTTCCTTGGTTTGGCGAATCCGCGCTCAGCCGGATTTGGGCGGCATCGGCACCAGCATCGAAACCCGCTTGCGGTAGGCAACGTAATGATCGCCGAACAGGCCGATCAGATCGCCTTCCTCGAACCGGATCGCGATCAGGATATAGGCGGCCGACAACGGACGCGACATGCTTGTTCCCTTCCAAGCCTGCTAGCGTAGCGTCGCAGAAAATACGTCTTGCCGGTGCTTGTGACAAGCATTGCTATCGGACGTTCGGGAGCCCGTTGGCGGTGACGGTGCGCAGCGCCTCGAAGCAGCGCGGATCGAGGGCGACATTGACCTCGCCGGCCATGATTTCCAGCGCTTTCTCAACGCTCATGGCCGCGCGATAGGGGCGGTCGGCGGTGAGCGCGTCGAAGAAATCGCAGACGGTGATGATGCGCGTGTCGAGCGAGATCGTCGCGGCGTCGAGATTGTGGGGATAGCCCTTGCCGTCAAGCCGCTCATGATGCGCTGCGGCGATCGTCGCCATGTCGCTGAGCACGCCCACGCGTTCGAGGATGCGCAGCGTGTGGAGCGCGTGGCCTTGCATGACGTGCCATTCGTCGGCTTCGAGCTTGCCGGGTTTTTCGAGGATCGCGCTGCTGACGCCCAGCTTGCCGACATCATGCAGGATCGCGGCGCGGCGGAGGGTGCGGCGCTGCTGTGCATCATGGCCCAGTTCGGCGGCGACCAGATCGCAGTAGAAACCGACCCGGTCGCTGTGGCCGCTGGTATAGGGGCTCTTCGCGTCGATCACCTGGCCGAAGGCGGCGACGATATCGTCCAGATAATCCTCGTCGACCGTGACCAGATCGGGACCGGGCTCAAGCATCAGGATCTGGAGTTCGATATCGTCGGCGGTGAGCGCGACCCAGAATTGGGGGGGTGCCGAAATTTCGAGGAACGCTTCGACCAGCTTGGGATCGAGCCAGCTCCCGCCCCGGCGCATGATCTCGGCGCGGGCGACGTCGGGGCCGCTGGCGGTGAAATAGACGTCGGCCACCTGCGCCAGCAACGCGACACGCGCGCCGATCGGGATCGCTTCGCCGGATACGCCGAGCGGCTTGCCGGAGCCGTCCCAATGCTCGTCAAGATGGTGGATGGCGCGGGCGACGCTTTCGGGAAGGCGGAGCTGGCGGGCGATGTCGGCGCCGCGCGTGCAGCGCGTCTGGATCAGTTCATGGACAAGCGTCTGGCCGTTGCGGAGGATATTGGCGATCGCCCTGGCGCGGCGGAGCCAGCCTTCGCCCTGCGCGGTGCGGGCGAGCACGAACTTCAGCGTCTGGCCGAGGCTGCCGTCGACGAGCTTGAAGCCCTGCTTGAGGCTGCGATCGTCGGTCTGGTAGATTTCGGCGACGCGGGCTGCGTTGCTGCTGCAGCCCAGGTCTTTCATCAGGGTCGCGAAATAGACATCGCGCAGCATATGTTCGGGCAGGCCGACCGCCCGGCCGAGTCGCGCCGCGATCCAGCAGGCGCGCAGCGAATGGCCCTCAGGCTGGCCCTCGGTCAGATCGAGCGCATAGGAAAATGCGCACAGTATCTCGGCAAGCGACGTGGTGCGACCGTTCGCCGCCGTGGCGAACGCACCCTTTTGATACTGAAACATTTTTCACGACCCGATTTTTTCAGGTCATATGAAGGGGATAGATTTACAAATGTGTAAAATATGTATGCGGATTGGCCTTGCCGTTCCGGCCGGGCTCAGACGCAGATTTCGGGTGGAGATCGGGCCGGCATGCTCCTCGCGACGATACCGGCGAGCGCGAGCAGGCAGGTGCGGTCGACTGTGCGTCCCACCTCGCCAGCCATGATCTCAAGCGCCCGTTCGATCGAACAGGCGGGCCGGTGCGGACGGGGGCTGGTGAGCGCGTCGAACATGTCGCATGTCGTGATGATCCGGGTTCCCAATGTGATCGCCGCCGCCTCCGCGCCAAGCGGATAGCCACGGCCGTCGAGCCGCTCATGATGCGATCCGGCCATCGCGGCGATGTCGCCGAACGCGGGAATTCTCACCAGCATATGAATGGTCATCTCGGCATGGCTTCGCATGATGGCGGTTTCTTGCGGGTCGAGCGGGCCGGGCTTCTCGATGATCTCGCTGCTGATGCCGAGCATGCCGATATCGTGCAGCATCCCCGCGCGGCGGATCGCCCGGCGGCGATCGGGCGGCTGTTCGAGGCTGGCGGTCATCGCATCGCAATAATAGGCCATGCGCTGGCTGCGGCCGTTGGTGAACGGGCTCTTGGCGTCCACGACGAGGCCGAAGGCGGCGGCGATATCGTCGAGAAGCTGTTCGTCGACCTGGACCTGCTGCGCCAGCGGTTCGAGCGCGATGGTATAGGCGCGGATCTCGTCCGATTTCAGCGTGCGCCAGAATTGCTGGTAGGCGGACAACGCCAGGAACGCTTTGCCGAGCGCGGGATCGATCCAGCTTCCACAGCGCCGGGCGATTTCCGCGCGCGCGGCGTCGGAGCCTTCGGCCATGAAATAGACGTCGGCGATCTGCGCGATCAGCGCGATGCGCGCCGCGATCGGGATCTCATGGCCCGCGACGCCCCATGGCTTGCCCGATCCGTCCCAATGTTCGTCGAGATGCGCGATGGCGTTGGCGATGCCTTCGGAGAAGCGCAGCCGACGCGCGATATCGGCGCCGCGCGTGCAGCGGGTCTCGATCAGGTCGCGCGCGATTTCCGGACCATGGCGCAAGATGTTCGCGATCGCCGCCAGCCGCGCCCGCCAGGGCTTGCCCCGACCGGTCTGTGCGAAGACGAAGCCAAGCGTCTGGCCAAGGCTGCCGTCGACGCGCTTGAACGCATGCTTGAAGACGCGATCGTCGGTCAGGTAAATCTCGGCAATACGGGCGGCATTGCTGCTGCAGCCGAGATCCTTGAGCAGGGCGGCGTAATAGACTTCCCGGACCTGTTCGTCGGGCAGGCCGATCGCGCGGGCAAGCTGCGTTCCGATCCAGCAAGCCCGAATTGAATGTCCTTCGGGCTGGCCTTCGGTAAGATCAAGCGCGTAGGAAAAAGCGGTCAGGATCGGCGCGAGCGAGATGGCGGCGTCGCGGCTGCCATGCTGAAACTCATATTTACCAAATTGATGCATGTTAGGCCGATCGCACAACTCTCCATCGGCAAATGCACTATTTCAATTATCATCTCGTAAAGCGACAACGACCTGCGATCATCATAGAAAATATTTGAGCCGGATTGTCGTATCGACGGTCGTGTGGCCCACGGAGAGCCTGGCGGCGGCGAAACTGGGCGGGCCGGCGATCAGCCGGGGATTGTTGGAAAAGCCGACGCCTTCCTTCGGGATGCCCAGCAGGAAATCGGGCTTGGCGTTGCCATTCTCGTCATGGAGCACCACGACCGCATAGTTGCCGGGCGCGACATTGGAGAAATGGAGTTCGGCCGCGGCGGGCGCGGGGATGTTGAGCTTGTGCGACGCCGGATCCTTCTCGCAATGCGGGAAGAATTTGACGTTGCTGGTCAGGCAGGCGCGGACGATGCCCTTCTGCGAGCGCATGCCCTGAATGTGGACTTCAAGCGTGACCGTCTGTGGCGGTTCGGCGCGCGCCGCCGCCAGCGGGAGCAAAATCGCCAATCCCGCGATCCGTGCCGCACAGCCGATCCCAGACGCGGAAATAGAGCCCATAGTTGCACCTGTACTGGTCATGATGCCGCTGATGATGGCTCGCGGTGATGATCCAGCGCCCCGCATAGCCGCGAACCAGCGCCTTGGGAAATAATTCCCAGCCCATGTGATTGGTGACGCCCATCAGTGTCATGATCGCCAGCACCGCGCCCAGCGCGGCTACGTGGATCGGGATCAGGAAAACCAGCGCCGGGATCACGATCGCGCCGGAGATCGCCTCCCACGGATGAAAGCTCATCGCGGCCCAGGCGGTGGGCGGACGGCTGGCGTGGTGGACGGCATGGATCGGGCCGAACAGGCGTGGGTGATGGAAGGCGCGGTGGGTCCAGTAGAACCATGTGTCATGGAGCGCCAGAAAGGCGAGGATCGAGAGCGGCAGCCACCAGAGCGGATAGGCATGGATGTCGCCATAGATCAGCGTCCAGCCATGCTGTTGCCAGCCCCACGCGACGATGCCAGCGGGAATGCCGTAGATTGCGGCGGAGGCCAGCGACCAGCCGATCTCCTTGCGCATCTGGCGATCGAGCCCGGCGTAGAGGCCGGGACGGGTGACGCGGGTCGCAAAGGCGAAGGCGCCGCTGGTGATGAGATAGCGGACGCCGACGATCAGCGTCATGGCGAGGGCGGAGAGTAGGAGTGCGGTCATTTAGCGGAACCGCCATGCCCACTCCCGCAAGCGGGAGAAGGCTTTTCTGGTTACATCAGCGCTCACGCCACCGGCCCCTTGAAGCCCTGCGCGATGACATACCATTCGGAACTGTCCTTGCGGCTCGCGGGGGGCTTGGCGTGCTTGACGGTCGTGAACATGCGCTTGAGCAGCGCAACGAGATCATTGTCGGCGCCGCCGGCCAGCACCTTGGCCACGAAATCGCCGCCGGGGCGGAGCACTTCGCCGGCGAAATAGACCGCCGCCTCGACCAGGCCCATGGTGCGCAAATGATCGGTCTGCGGATGGCCGACGGTGTTCGCGGCCATGTCCGACAGGACGAGATCGGCCGGGCCGCCCAGCGCTTCGGCGAGTTTGGCGGGCGCGTCTTCGCCGAGAAAATCCATTTCGAACAGGATGACGCCGTCGATCGGATCCGTAGGCAGCAGATCGATGCCGACCACGATCGCGTCGGCCTTGCGGCGCTTGACCACCTGCGCCCAGCCGCCGGGGGCCACGCCGAGATCGACGACGCGTTTTGCGCCGCGGAGCAGCCCGAAGCGCTCGTCCAGCTCAAGCAGCTTGTAGGCCGCGCGCGAGCGATAGCCCTCGGCCTTGGCGCGGCGCACGTAAGGATCGTTGAGCTGGCGTTCGAGCCAGCGGGTGGAGGCGGCGGTGCGGCCACGCGCTGTCTTGACGCGCTGGCGACCTCCCGAACCTCCTCTGCTCACGACTGACGCCCGCTACGCGCCATCAGCGAGCGCAGGATGCCTTCGCGGATGCCGCGATCGGCGACGGCGAGGCGCTCGGCGGGCCAGATGTCGAAGATCGATTCGAGGATCGCGCAACCGGCGACGACCAGATCGGCGCGTTCGGCGCCGATGCTTGAAATCTGCGCACGTTCCTCTACCGCCAGCCCGGCAAGCCGGCTGCTGATGTCGCGCATCGCCTGCGTCGGGGCGACCAGGCCGTCGACCATGCGGCGATCATAACGGACAAGCCCGAGATGGACGCTGCCGAGCGTCGTCACCGTCCCGCTCGTGCCGAGCAGGCGGATGTTTTCCGGGGGCGACAGGCGCCGTGCGAACGGGGCCAACGCCTCGGCGACACGGGCGCGCAGCATATCATAGGAGGCGAGACGGGCGGCTGTATCCGGATGGTGGATCGGCTCGCTTTCAGTGAGCGAGACGACGCCCCAAGGGACGCTGACCCAGTCCATGATGTGCGGCGTGCCATCGGCATCGTGGCCGTCGATGATGACCAGCTCGGTCGATCCGCCGCCAATGTCGAAAATCAGCGCCGGGCCTTCGCCGGGCTCGAGCAAGGCGTGGCAGCCGGTCATGGCGAGGCGCGCTTCCTGCTCGGTCGAGATGATCTCCAGCGCGATGCCGGTTTCGTCATAGACCCGTTCGACAAAGGCGCGGCCGTTGACGGCGCGGCGGCACGCCTCGGTCGCGACCGAGCGGACCAGCCCGACATTGCGGCGGCGCAGCTTGTCCGCGCAGATCGCGAGCGCCGACAACGCCCGGTCCATCGCCGCGTCGCTCAGTCGGCCGGAAGCGGCCAGTCCCTCGCCGAGCCGGACGATGCGGGAGAAGGAATCGACCACGATGAAGCCCTCGCGGGCGGGCCGAGCGATCAGCAGCCGGCAGTTGTTGGTGCCCAGATCGATTGCCGCATAGTTGCCCTGATGTCCGCGCTGGGCGGATCGGGATACGGCCACACGCCCCTTCACTGGGCCGTATGACCGGCCGGGCGGCGGCGCTGCCTCTGCTGGGCGCTGCGCCATCGAAACTCTTTCACATCACCGGCGAGCGGGGCTCCCGGAACTTGGGGTCAACCTATCCCGAAGGCAGGGCGGGAGCAAGAGCGGCGCCCGGTCCCCGCGCGGCGTTGACAGCAAGCCCCCCAAATCCTATTTCGCCACCCGGCAATGCCCTGTCGTCTAAAGGTAAGACTACGGACTCTGACTCCGTTAATTGAGGTTCGAATCCTCACGGGGCATCCAGAACCTGTTATAAATCAATAGGTTAGTCGGCCAAAACGGGAAAGCCCTCTTCCCGTCCGTCTATCCTGAGATGATCAGGGTTTCTGCGGGTTTGCGGCGTTGTATCAATTCGAATTTCACGGAACGATGTTGGACCCCAAGCGCTCTGTTATATTAAAGTAGAGCGCGGAGATTTTTATGCACAACTTTTCTGAAGCTTTCGTCGTAAGCTTGGAAGGCATGCGCAAAAACTTTGTCAAGCGGCAGGCTGCGGCAATGGCAGATGCCGATCAACAAATGGCCGAAGCGTGCCGAAAGGGCATTACGCACTTGGAGAGTATGATCCTCCGGGAATTGACAGCGCATTAGCAAGCCACGGAACTCGCGTACGCAATTTCGCGAAAATACCACAACAAGTTCGATCGATTGATGATGGCCAAGATTGTCTACGCGCCGCGATCATTTGATGCACTTGCTCAGGAGCCGGCGCAGGCGGACGCTTTCATCAAAGATATTCGGCTTCGCGAAAAGCAGGAAGTGCGCATGTTCTGGACGCCGAAATCCGGCACGCCAGAGTCGTTTTGCACAGACGAAGATTCAGAGATCGCCGCCTATTTTAATCGAATTCCATAGGAAATTGGTTGGCTGGCAGGCTTTTTACACTTCGCATCGAACCCAAAGCGGTACAGCTGCCGGATAACAGGACGCATGCGCGGGATGGTTGCGTCGCCGATACGGTAACATCCTGATTGGCGGCGAATATTGCCCCGGTTAAACGGGTCTTGTCACCGGATCCCAATCCCTTTGACGGTGACGCCTCGGCTGAGCGCGTTCTGGGGCAAGACGCGCTCGCCGAGGCCCTGTTTTCATACAGATATTCAGCGCATGCCCCGTCGAAGCCTGAACCCCGGCTGTCGGCCCGGCTCAGTCCCCATTCAAGCGCGATCGTCCAGAACGGTTTCAGTCGATGATATCGTTCGGAGGAGTCGTCATGAAAAATATTGCTTTGAAAGCCATCAAGCTGGCGGCCGCGATGGGCGCGCTCACCGCCGTCGCCAGTCCGGCGCTCGCGGATAACTGGCATCATCGCGATCGGCATCATGATCGTCGGGATGCGGACCGGCGCGATTGGGACGGCCGTCATAACGATCGCTACGACGATGTCCGGCTGCGTGGTCCGGGCGTCGGAGATCTCAACCCGTGGTTCCGCAATGCAAAGAATGGGCGCCGATTCGCGGCCGAGCGCGCTGGCACGTATATTTCCGATCGCGATGCCCGGATGCTGAACCGTGAATTCCATTCACGCGGCCGGTCTCGCTGGTAAGATGCTGCAAGCCCTAAGAGGTTTGCGATATCCAATTTATCTTATGCGTCATCCAGTTTTTCTGATGCGTCGGGAAAGGTTTCTTTGAGGGACCTTTCTCGACGCGTTGCGGTTTGTTATGGTCCTGCCTCCTCAGCCCCCACGGAGGCAATCATGCCCTATACGTTCAAGGTCAACGGCAGCGACCGCACGGTCGATGTGGATGACGATACGCCTCTGTTGTGGGTTATCCGCGACGAACTTGGCCTCACCGGCACCAAATTCGGTTGCGGCGTCGCGATGTGCGGCGCGTGCACCGTCCATGTGGACGGGCAACCCTTGCGGTCCTGCTCCATCCCGGTTTCCGAAGTATCGGGCGAGATCACCACGATCGAGGCAGTCGAGGGACGCGAGGCCAAGGCGGTTCAGGCGGCCTGGGTCGCAGGGGACGTACCGCAATGCGGCTATTGCCAGTCGGGCCAGATCATGACTGCCGTGGCGTTGCTGCGGGAAAAGCCGCAGCCGAGCGATGAGGACATCGATCTGGCGATGAACGGCAATATCTGCCGCTGCGCCACCTATGTCCGCATCCGCTCCGCGATCCATGACGCCGCCAAGGCTCTCCAGGGAGCGGCAGCATGACCGCGCACGATCTCAAGCTTTCGCGGCGCACTATCCTGCAGGGTGGAGGCGCGCTCGTGATCGGCATGATGCTGCCGTTCGGCAAGGCGCTGGCGCAAGCGGCGCCCAAGCCGGGATCCGTCGATCCCAATGCGTTCATCCGGATCACGCCGGACAGCAAGGTCCACCTGCTCATCAGGCATCTGGAGATGGGACAGGGGCCTTTCACAGGCCTGAGTACCGCGATCTGCGAGGAGCTTGACGCTGACTGGTCCCAGATCGTGGCGGAAAACGCGCCGGTGGCGCCCGCCTACGTCAATACGCTGATGGGCTTGCAGATGACCGGCGGATCGACGGCGATGGCGGAAAGCTACATGCAGATGCGCAAGGCGGGCGCCACGGCGCGCGCGATGCTCGTGCAAGCGGCTGCGAAGCGCTGGAAGGCCAAGCCCGAGGATATCGTCGTCGAAAAGGGCGTGATCCGGCACCTCAAGAGCAAGAAGCAGGGCAGTTTCGGCGATTTCGTGGCTGACGCGGCGAAACTGCCAGTGCCTGCTGATCCGCCGCTCAAGGATCCCGCGAAGTTCAGGCTGATCGGGCGTGACAAGTCGGTGGGCCGGCTCGACAGCGTCGCGAAGACCAACGGCGCCGCGATGTTCGGGATCGATCAGAGCATGCCCAATATGCTGCATGTCGTGGTGGCGCGTCCGCCACGGTTCGGCGGCAAGGTGGCGAGTTTCGATCCGGCGGCGGCGCTCAAGGTGCGCGGCGTGGTCGCGGTGCGTCAGCTTTCGAGCGGCGTCGCGGTCTATGCCAAGGGGACGTGGCCGGCGCTCAAGGGACGCAAGGCGCTTGCGATAAAATGGGACGATAGCAGCGCCGAAACCCGCGGCACGGCCCAGATGGCTGACGAATTCCTGGCCCGCGCAAAGACGCCGAGCGCCGTTGCGAGCAAGCATGGCGATATCGATGCCTCGCTACGGTCGGCGGGCGGCGATGTCGTCGAAGCCGACTATGTGTTCCCCTATCTCGCGCATGCGCCGATGGAGCCGCTAAATGGCGTACTCAGCTGGGATGGAGCCAAGGTAGAGGCTCGATACGGCTGTCAGGCGCAGACTTTCGATCAGGGTGCGATCGCCAAGGTGTTCGGAATCAAGCCCGAGCAGGTTACGATCACCACTACCTTCGCGGGCGGCAGCTTTGGACGCCGGGTCACCGGGGATTTCCAATTCGCGGTCGAGCTCGCCGAGGCGGCCAAGGCGATGGGCCCCAACCAGCCGGTGAAGCTTGTCTGGACGCGTGAGGACGATATTACCGGCGGCTATTACCGGCCGTTCACGGTCCATCGCATGCGGGGCGTGGTGAAAGACGGGACTGTCGCCGGATGGTCGGACACTATCGTCGCACAATCCTTCATGATCGGCACGGTGTTGGAGCCGTTCGCCGTCAAGGATGGCGTGGACGCCTCGATGGTCGAAGGCGCTACCAATATCTTCTACGAAGTGCCTAACTTCCGGTGTGATGTCGCCGTCGCAAAGTCGCCGGTGACAACGCTCTGGTGGCGGTCGGTCGGGCATACCCATACTGGCTATGCAGTGGAAACCTTCATCGATCTGCTCCTTGAGAAGGCGGGCAAGGATCCGGTCGAAGGGCGTCTGGCGCTGATGGGCAAGACGCCGGCGTCAAGCCGGGCGGCAGCTGCGCTCAAGGCGGTCGCCGAGCTTGCGAAATGGCAGGGTCCGGGTCCGGTCAATGGTCGCGCGCGAGGCGTGGCGGTGGTCGAAAGCTTCAACAGCTGCGTTGCCGAGATCGCGGAAGTTTCCATCGGCGAAAATGGCGAACCCAAGGTGCACAAGGTGTGGGCGGCGGTCGACTGCGGCGTCGCGGTCAATCCGGACGTGATCCGCTCGCAGGTGGAAGGCGGCATCGGCTTTGCGCTCGGCCATATCCTGTATGGCGAAGTGCCGCTGGAGGCCGGGCGGCCAACCGTCTCAAACTTCAACGATTATCGTTCGCTGCGCATCCAGGAAATGCCGGAGGTCGAGGTGACCATCCTGAAGCTGGACAATCCACCCACCGGCATCGGCGAGCCCGGCGTGCCGCCGCTCGGGCCTGCGGTCGCCAATGCGCTCGCCCGGCTCGGTCAGGCCAGACCGACCCGTCTGCCGATGGTGAAGCCCGCATGAGCCGGCTGCGCATCCTTGGCGCCGCAAGCGCCCTCGCCCTGGCCGCTATCGCGGGCGCCGCAGCCAATAGCGCACCGGACAAGCCCGTCCCGAAGGCGCCATTGGCGAACAGCCTCAAGCCGGCCACAGCCTTTTCGTCGATCAGGAACGAGAAGAAGCGGTCGCTGGCACTGTTCGCCGAGGTGGGCAAGGTGCTGCAACATCCGCGCTGCCTCAATTGCCATCCTGCTGGTGAGCGGCCCACCCAGAGCGAGTCGATGACGCCGCATATGCCGTTGGTGGTGCGTGGCGATGCAGGGATGGGCGCGCCGGGCCTGTATTGCGTCACCTGCCACCATCAGAAGAATTTCGATCCGGCCGGCGTGCCGGGCAATCCCAAATGGCAGCTCGCGCCGCCCGAGATGGCGTGGCAGGGCAAGACGCTCGGGCAGATCTGCACCCAGATTAAGGACAAGGGGCGCAACGGCGGCCGCGAGATGGCGGATCTGATCCACCATATGGCCGAGGACGAGCTGGTCGGCTGGGGCTGGCACCCCGGCGGGCAGCGCGCGTCTGCGCCGGGCACGCAGCAAGAATTCGGTGCGCTGTTCAAAGCCTGGGCAGAATCAGGGGCTTACTGCCCGGCCTGACGAATTGGATACCCCTCGTCCCGATTCGGGACGGGTGACACCGTAAGGTTATGGTAATTGCTGCGTTAATGATGCAGCATTTACGCATGACGGGGGTCGTCCATTTTCTGAAAGATGCGCGTGGTGCATCTGCGGTTGAGTATGCGCTGTTGCTGGCGCTGCTCGGGGGCGGCATGTCCATCGCGGTCTATGCGCTTGGCACCGCCGTCAGTAATGAAATGAGCTGTCAGGCCCAGATGATGAGCAATGCATCCGCCACCGCCTGCACCTCGGGCGGCAGCTCCAGCACCAGCAGCTCATCCGGCCCCGGCACGTCAACCGGCACTTCGTCGTCCACGACCAGTTCGACATCGAGCGGCAGTTCGAACGGAAACAGCAGCGGCAACGGTTCCAACGGGTCTACCACATCATCAACCACCAGCTCGACGTCGAGCGGCACGCCGACGAGCACGGGCAGCACGACGACCGGCTCCACCGGCGGCACCAGCTCGACCAGCAGTGCGTCCAGCACAGGGGGCACGACAAGCGCCAGCTCCACGAGCGGCGGCTCCACCACCAGTTCAACGAGCAGCACGAGCTCCACCGGCGGCAGCAACGGCAACAGCAATGGGAACAGCAACGGCGGCAAGAAGTAATCGCCGCTTCCTGACCGTTCGACTGTTTTTGCCTGACCTGTCGGAACCTTCCGTTCAGCATCGTCCTTGAGCAGGATGAAGGCCTGGCCTTCCACTCGAGGAGAGACGCATGTCCAAGATCACCCCCTGCCTCTGGTTCGAGAAAGAGGCCGAGGAGGCCGTCAATTTCTACGTGTCGCTGCTGCCGGATTCGCGGATCGATCATGTCTACACGAACGTAACCGAAAATCCCGGCGGGTTGCCGGTGGGTTCGGTGCTGATGATCGAATTCACGATGGGCGGCCAGCGCTTCCAGGCGCTCAACGGCGGCGTGAAGTTCGATAGCTCGATGACGGTTTCGCTCAGCTATTCCTGCAAGGATCAGGCCGAGGTCGACCGCCTGTGGGATGGGCTTTCCGCCGGAGGGCAGGAGGTCGAATGCGGCTGGCTGACCGATCGCTACGGTTTCGCCTGGCAGATCGTGCCCGATATCATGCCGAAACTATTGGCAGACCCCGATCGCGAGAAAGCGGCCCGGGCGATGAAAGCCATGCTGACGATGAAGAAACTCGACATCGCCACGCTTGAACGCGCCGCGCGCGGGTAGCTTTGTTTTCCGCATCTGCGAGCCGCCGACTGTACCAGTCGGCTTCAGAATGCTCGGCCTATTTCGGCTTGACGAACTTGAGCGTCATGCGGTCGCTCTCGCCAATCGCAAGATAGCGGTCGCGGTCCTTGTCGCCGAGGCGGAGCGCCGGCGGCAGGGTCCAGACGCCGTCGGGCCAGTCGGCCGTATCCTTCGGGTTGGCGTTGACCTCGCTTTCGCCGGCCGGTTTGAAGCCGGCGGCGGTGGCGAGGCGGACGACGGTCGATTTCTTGATATAGCCGCTGCTCTTCTGGCGCGCGGAGTCGGCCGTCTCCGGCAGACGATGATCCACCACGCCGAGCACGCCGCCGGGCTTCAGCGCCTTGTAGAAATCGGCGAAGGCCTGCGCCGCGGCGGCGTCTCCCGTCATCAGCAGATTGTGCACGTTTCGGAATGTCAGCACGACATCAGCGGTGCCCGGCGGGGCGATCTCGGAGGGCTTGCCGGGCTCCAGCACGGTGAGCTTCACCTTGTCGAAACGCGCGGGATCGGACTGGATCAGCTTGACCGTGGCGTCGCGATATTTTCCGGGCGGCTGCGTTGCCGCATAGTAATTACCCTTGTCGCGCAGCATGGGGGCCAGAATTTCTGCATACCAACCGCCGCCGGGATAAATCTCGACCACCGTGTCAGTGGGTTTCACGTTAAAGAAAGCGAGGGTCTCCGCGGGGTGACGATATTTGTCGCGGGCGCGATTCGCCTCGCTGCGCTTCGGGCTTGCGATCGCCTGATCGATGGCGCTGGTCGGGGTCGCGATGGCCGCTATCGGCTGGAGAAGCAGTGCCATAGAGGTTGCCAGAAAGATTCGCCGCATCGTCGCTCTCCATCTAGATTTTACGCGCGGAACTTGGACGAAGAGGAACGCCAATGCAATCAACGCTCTGGACCGGTGCGGCAGGATGCATCGCACTTGCGGGGATCGCGATCCTGAGCGACCGGCGTAGGCAAAAGCGGCGCAATCCGGAACGGGTGGGATGGGTGCCATGGTCCACCGTGCTGATCTTCGCGTTGTTCGGCGCCGCTATCTGCGTAGCCTTGGCGATCAAGGGCCAATGAAACAAAATCGTCTGAAAACAGGAACATCTCTGAAATATAAATTTCGTCAAAGCGTCATGTTTCGCGATTAGCGCCCTCCCCGAGACACATTGTCGACAAGGGGAAATTCATGAGATCGCGCTCCGCGTGCCGCTTGGGCGGCCTGTTTGCCGTTGCCTTGCTGGGATCGACCGGAATGGGCAGCGCGCTGCAAGCCGGCGCCGTGACCGGCATCGTCAGCGACGCCACCGGAACCCGCACCCTGCAAAGCGCCCAATTGCGGATCGTGGAGCTTGGCCGGGTCGCTGAATCCGACCGCGACGGTTCGTACCGGTTCCCCGATGTGCCTGCCGGCACTTATACGCTTGAGTCGCGCTATATCGGCGCGGACACGGTCTCGCAGAAAATCACGGTTCCGGCTGACGGCACGCTCAGCACGCTGGTCGTGATAGGCACGGACGACAGCCAGATCCTCGTGATCGGGCAGCAGGCCAATCAGGCCGGCGCGCTCTCGCGCCAGCGCGCGGCGGACGGCGTCGAAAGCGTGCTGACGCGCGATGCGGTCGGCCAGTTTCCGGACCAGAACGTCGCGGAATCGCTGCGCCGCCTGCCGGGCATCAACATCCTCAACGATCAGGGCGAGGGGCGCTTCGTTTCCGTGCGCGGGCTTGATCCCGAACTCAACGCCACTTCGGTCAACGGCGTGCGTCTGCCCGCTCCGGAGAGTGATGTCCGCTCGGTCGCGCTGGACGTGATTTCAAGCGACAGCATCGAATCGATCGAGGTCAAGAAGTCGCTGACCCCGGACATGGATGCAGACACGATCGGCGCGTCGATCGAAATCAACACCACCAGCGCGTTCGAGCGGCAGAAGAACCTGCTGACCATCAAGGCCGAGGGCAGCTACAATGACTATTCGGAGAAGCTGACACCAAAAGGGAGCCTCGATTTCTCACAGCGTCTTGGCGACAGCGTCGGCGTCTCGGGCGGCATTTCCTATTATCAGCGCAAGTTCGAGACCGACAATGTCGAGTCCGACGGCTGGAGCGAGGATGACGGCATTATCTCCACCGAAGAGGTCAATTACCGCGACTATGATGTCGAGCGGAAGCGCCTCTCGGCCAACCTCAACTTCGATTTCCGCGTGGGCGAGACGACCAAGCTCTACGCGCGCGGCGTCTACAGCCAGTTCGACGATCAGGAATATCGCCGCGAGACCAGCCTGAAATTCGACGAGGCCGCCAGCTCCGGCAGCGGTACTTCGATCGAATATGACGATGCCGATGGCGAGATATCGGTCCAGCGATCGCTCAAAGACCGGTTCGAGCGGCAGCGTATCCGATCCCTCGCGCTGGGCGGCGAGACCGAGAGCGACGGGTGGAAGCTGCGGTATATGGGCAGCTACGCGAAATCATCCGAGCGCGAGAATGGGTCGATCGACCCGGCCAATTTCGAGAAGGGCTTCGATGGCGACGGGCTGACTCTCGGTCTGGATTTCGCCAATATGCGCAAGCCGCTCTATTCGGTGGGCGGTGATGCGGGCGCGGTGGCCGATTTCTCCGATCCGTCGGAATATGAGCTGGACAGCATTCAGGTGACCAGCCTTTCGGACTCGCGCGATCGGGAGTGGGCCGGCAAGTTCGATATCGCCCGCGAGTTCGCGATGGATGGCGGCACCTTCACCCTCCAGGCCGGCGGCAAGGGGCGCTGGCGCGACAAGAGCTATAATCTCGAGACCGAATATTGGGAGAATGATGACCTGACCATGGAGGATCTGGTCGGCACGCAGGGCTATCGCATCACTGATATCTCGCCGGTGCTGGACAAGAAGGGCGTGCGGAAATTCTTTGACGCCAATCGCGGCATCTTTGAGTTGAATGAATTCGACTCGCTGCTGGATTCGACGCTCGAGGATTATTCGGTGAGCGAGGATATCATGGCGGGCTATCTGCTTGGCCGGTGGGAGAACGCGACGCTGCGGGTAATCGGCGGCGTGCGGTACGAGCATACGAAGAACGACATCCGCGCGAATACGGTGCTGACGGTCGAGGAGGATGGCACACTGCCGGACGGCTCGACGGCTGATGAGGACACGATCCTGATCACGCCCAACCAGTTCAAGCGCAGCTACGGCAACTGGTTGCCGAGCCTGACCGTGCGTTTCGAGCCGCAGCGGAATCTCGTGCTGCGCGCGGCTGGCTACAAGAGCCTCGTCCGGCCCAAGCTTTCGAAGCTCGCCCCGCATTTCACCATCGAGCAGAATGACGATGACGAGCGCGAGGGCGAGTTCGGCAATCCCGCGCTGAAGCCCTATGAGGCGTGGAATTTCGATGCGGGCGTCGAATATTATCTGCCGGGCAACGGCGCTGTCTCGGCCGGGTTCTTCTACAAGGATGTGAAGAACTTCATCGTCGACACCAATCTCGATGAGCCGGGCACGTACAACGGCGTTGCCTATGATGAGGCGACGATCCCGATCAATGGCGCGAAGGCCAAGGTGTGGGGTATCGAGCTGAGCTATGCGCAGGCGCTCAAGTTCCTGCCCTCGCCGCTCGACGGGTTCCTCGTACAGGCGAATTACACCTATACCGATGCCACCGGTAACGTGCCGAACGACGGCGATCCGACTGACCTGCGCAAGATCGACCTGCCGGCCAGCGCCAAACACACGTTCAACGTCGCGCTCGGCTATGAGAAGGGACCGGTCTCGCTGCGCCTCGCTGGCACTTATCGCTCGAAATATCTGGATGAACTGGGCGACGTGGCCGCCGAGGACCGCATCGTCGACAATCATTTCCAGGTCGATCTCAGCGCCAAATATGACGTCACCAAGCGCTTCCAGGTCTTTTACGAGTGGGTGAACATCAACAACGCCAAATATTTCGCCTACAACCGCGTCGGTGATCGGCAGAATCTGCTGCAGTTCGAGGAATATAAGTGGACGATGAAGTTTGGCGCGCGGGTTCGGTTCTGATGCGGTTTTGCCTTGCGGCCATGCCTCTGCTCGCGCTCGCCGGCTGTGCGACGGCGCCCAGGGAGCCGACCACCGTCGAACTGATCGCACGATCCGCGCCCGCCAAGAGCGTGACGGCGCGGGGCCAGACCGAACCGGTCGGGACGAGCAATGCCGATGCGGCGGACGATCCCGCGATCTGGCGCAACGCGGCCGATCCGGCGGCGAGCCTCGTGCTCGGGACGGACAAGAAGGCGGGGCTGTACGTCTATGGCCTCGACGGCAAGATCCGCGATTTCCGCAATGGCGGGCGGCTCAACAATGTCGATCTGCGCGATGGCGTGAATTTCGGAAGCTCGACGGGAATTCTTGTCGTCGCCAGCGACCGGAACGATCCGGCGAACGCCAAACTGGCGCTGTTCCGGCTCGATCCGACCGCCGCGAAGCTGACGCCGCTCGGTACGCTTCCGGCGGGGACAGGCGAGGCCTATGGCGTGTGTCTGGCGCAGGACGCGGGCGGGGTTTCGGCGTTCATGGTGGTCAAGGACGGCACGATCAACCAGATCGCGCTCGATGTCTCAGGCGCTACGCCTAAAGGGCAGATAGTGCGCACGATGAAGCTTGGGACGCAGTCAGAAGGCTGTGCGGTCGATGACCGGATCGCCCGGCTCTATGTGGCGGAGGAGGATGTCGGGCTGTGGCGCTTCGGTGCGAAGGCGAGTGATCCCGTCACGCCGGTCAAGGTCGCGGCGGCGGACGGCCGCAACATCGTCGCGGACGCCGAGGGCGTTGGGATCGCGCAAGAGGGCAAGGCTGGCGGCTATGTGCTGGTGTCGAGCCAGGGCGACAATGCCTATGCGGTCTACCGGATCGAGGATGACAGCTATGTCGGGCGGTTCCGGATCATCGACGGGACGGTCGACGCGGTGGAGGAGACTGACGGCGTCGATCTGGTGCTGGGCGATTTCGGGCCGGGATTTCCCGGCGGGCTGCTGATGGTGCAGGACGGCTTCCACGCTGCAGGCGCGCAGAATTTCAAGTTGCTGGCCTGGGATGACGTCAAGACGGCTTTGGGGATCGAGTAAGCTACCTCGTCATGCCGGACTTGATCCGGCATCCCGCTTCTTTCGGGATTGAGGGCAGCGGGACCCCGGATCAAGTCCGGGGTGACGGCTAGTTTGGGCTTACAAACACGCCTCGAGGAACGCCTGATCGAAGCCGAACTGGCGGGCCTTGTCGAGCGTGTAGGGGCGCAGCCCCATCGAGCGGTATTCGCCCTGGATCTTGCCCTCCGCGTCCTCGGAGACATATTCGAACTTGAATAGCTCCTGAGTTACGATCACGGGGCCTTCCATACCGATTACTTCGGTAATATTGGTGACGCGGCGCGAACCGTCGCGCAGGCGCTTGATCTGGATGATCAGATCCACCGAATCCGCGATCTGCTTGGAGATGGCTTCCTTCGGGATCTTGATGTCGCCCATCAGGATCATGTTCTCCATACGGCCGAGGCATTCGCGCGGGCTATTGGAGTGAAGCGTACACATTGAGCCGTCGTGGCCGGTGTTCATTGCGGCAAGAAGATCGAAACACTCCTTGCCGCGAATTTCGCCGAGGATGATGCGGTCAGGGCGCATACGCAGCGCGTTCTTGACGAGATCGGCGATGGTGATCTCGCCCTGGCCTTCGAGGTTGGGCGGACGGGTTTCGAGCGGCAGCCAGTGCGGCTGCTGCAGCCGGAGTTCGGCGGCGTCCTCGATCGTCAGCACGCGTTCGCCCGGATCGATCATCTTGGAGAGCGCATTGAGCATGGTCGTCTTGCCCGAGCCGGTGCCGCCCGAGATGACGATGTTGAAGCGGCAGGCGCCGGCGATCTTGAGCGCGGTCGCCATGCTGGGGCTCATCGCGCCCCATTGGCACAGCATGTCGAGCGTGACTGGCTTGGCCGAGAATTTACGAATCGAGATCGCGGTGCCGCGAAGCGACAGCGGCGGCACGATCACGTTGACGCGGCTGCCGTCGGGCAGGCGGGCGTCGGCGAGCGGGGTGGTCTGGTCGACTCGGCGGCCGACCTTGTTCACGATCCGCTGGGCGATCTGGAACAGATGCTCCTCGTCGCGGAACTGGATCGGCGCGATTTCGAGACGGCCCTTGCGTTCGATGTAGGTCTGCTGCGGGCCGTTGACCATGATGTCGGAGATGGCCGGATCGGCGAGCAATTCTTCAAGCGGGCCAAAGCCGAGCAGCTCGTCGACCAGCACCTTTTCGAGCGCGAATTGCTCGCGGCGGTTGAGGTTGATCTTGAGCTCGGCGAGCACCTCGCCGATGATCGGGCGGAATTCCTCGGCCAGCTCATCCTTGCTGAGCGTGGCGGCCGCTTCCGGATCGACGCGTTCGAGCAGGCGCGGGAGCACCTGCTCCTTGATCTTGTGGACCGAGGCTTCGAAGCCTTCGGCGGTCGAGACGCCGGCTTCGCCTGACGCGGCCTCGCGAACCGCAAGGCGGGCCATCGCGTCCTGGGCGGCGGCGGAACCCAAAGGCGCGCTCTCGGTGGGGGTCTCCGCCGTATCGGCAGCGGGAAGCGCCGCCGGATCGATCGGCGGGAATTGCGTCGCGCTGTCGGATCCGGGCACGACCGGACTCGGGCCCTGCATGGGCCGCGCCACGCCGAAACTCGGGCGCTGCCCGGGGATCCCGTTTGCGCCGCCGCGTCGCCCAAAAGCACTCATTTTAAACGCTCTCTTCCGTTAACAGCGGGATAGTTTCAATCCGCTGCCATGGTGAATAACGTGCAACCTTTGACAATCTGCTAATGCCGGCCGCAGGAAATTTCCGTGAAGACTGAGGATATTGTCGCCGGACGTCGTATCGCGCTGCTGCTTGCGCTGGCCGGGTTCGGCATTTTCTCGCTTGGCGACGGGATCACCAAGTCCACCGCGGGCCATTGGCCGGGCGCCGCCGTTGCGGCCTTGCGCTTCTCGATCGGCGCGATCGGGCTTGGCCTGATCCTGTTCCTGCGGGAAGGCGTGCAGGGCTTCGCGATGCCGCGGCCGCTGATCCAGATCGGGCGCGGCGCGGCGATGGCGGTTTCGACGGCCTGTTTTTTCGTGGCCGTGCAGGTGATGCCATTGGCGACCGCGACCGCAATCGGGTTCACCGCGCCGCTGATGACGGCGCTGCTGTCCGCGGTGATCCTGCGCGAACGGGTCTCGTTGCGGGTGTGGGGTACGATCGCCATCGCAACGGCGGGGGTGATGCTGGTGCTGCGCCCGAATTTCGCGGGCATGGCGCTGCAACCGCTCTTGCCGCTCGGTTCGGCGTTTGGGATGGCGATCCTGATGATGCTCAACCGCGCCGTGGCGGGCAGCACGCCGGCATTGCTTTCGCAGATGCTGGTCGCGGCGTTCGCGTCGCCCATCCTGATCGCCATCGCGTTTGCGCTGCATCGGACGGGCGATCCCGCCTTTCACGTCGGCGCGCCCTCCGGGTCATTGATCCTATGGGTGTCTGTGCTGGCGATAGGCGCCACGATCGGCCACTGGCTGATCTATCTGGCGACGACGCGCGCGTCGGCGGCGACCGTCGCGCCGGCCAACTATGTCCAGCTTCCGATTGCGATCATGATGGGTTGGGCGCTGTTCGGAGACCTGCCCGACTGGATCGATGTCGCGGGTATCGCGCTGATCGTCCTTGCCGGGACGATGCTGCTGAAAGCGCCGGAAATCAGGCCGTGAGGCTTCCGAACAACATCATCATCGACAGCGCGTAGACGCAGACCAGCGTCAGCACCAGCATGGCGTTCGACTGCGATCTGTAGCTGAAGCCCTCCGGCCGGTAGCCAGCGTCCACGAGCGCCTTCTGCAGGTCGTGCGCCGGGGAGGCGACAGGCTCGATCACCTGACCGTCCGCAACGGCATGCACGATGCCGGGCGTTGCGGTTTTCGCTGCCTCTTGCGGCTGGATCTTGATCTTCTTGAGCGCGGCCATGATTGGATACCTCCACCGCCAAAAATAGGCGGCGAAGGTTAATGAATCCTAAAAAATGGCGTGCGTGCGCGCTTAAGCGATATTCTCCCAGGCGCTGGCGATTTCGCCCAGCATGTCGCGGGCGCGCAGGATCAGGTCGGCGCGCTTCTCGCGGGTGCCGGTCGCGATCAGGCGGCTGCCTCCCTTGTAGATTTTAGACAGGTTGGCCGCGACCTCGCCCCCGCGCACCTTGTCGAGGCTCGCGTCCAGCGCCTGCAGGATCGACAGCGCATGCGCCTGACGGTCGGCCTGGCGCGCCATGTCGCCGCGTTCCATCGCGAGCTTGGTCGCGTCGATTGCGCGTAGCAGCTCCTCGAACAGGATCGCGATCAGCTTGTGGGGCGATGCGCCCTCCAGCCGCGCGGCATTTTCGATGTTGCGATAGCGCGCGCCCGCGCCGCCGAAGTGTCCGGCTGCTCTGTACATGGTCCGATCCCTGTTTGTGTGGTGGTGAAGGATTAATTGTCGCTCTTGGTCCACAGCGCGACCTGCTGTTCCATATAGCTCTGGATTGATTTGTAGGCGGCCACGCGTGAGCTCATCACCGTGAACTGCCTGGTGAGCTGCTCCGCATATTTGGTCTCGCGCGCTTCCATCTTGGCGCGGTCGGTGACGAGGTCGGTGGTCTGCTGCTTCAGGCGGCTGGTGCTGCTGGCAAACGGGCCGGTGCTGCTGTTGATCAGATCGTTGATCGCCTTGAGCGCGCCGCCGAGGCCGAGATCGACCGTGATGGTCGCGCTGGTGACCGCGCCCTGCGGCTCGATCACGAGGCCTGCCGCGCCGGAGGTCACGGAGGCGACGAGGCGGTTGGCAGCGCCGATCGCGGCCTTGCCGTCGATGAAGCCTGTCGCAGGCGTGTTTGTGTCGCCGGGAACGAGGTTGGTGACGGCATAGGTGCCGGGCTTGGTGCGGCCATAGGCGCTGGTGATCTTAATGAGCGGATTGTCGCTGGTCTGGCCGGGGTTGAACAGGGCTTCGACCGAATCCGGATCGTTCGTGAGCGCGGCATCGAGCCGGGTGCTGTCCACCGCCAGCGAACCGTCGCGCTGGGTGGCGACGCCGATCTCGGCAAGGGTCGAATAGGTTCCGCCGGAGGCAAGCGCCGTCGCGGTCAGGCGTGCAAGCTGCGCGCGCAGCGTGCGGATGCCGGTATCGCCATGGAGCGGGCCGGCGTCGGCTGATCCGGTGCGGGCCTTGGTCAGCTCGTCCAGCGTCGTCTTGAGCGCATTATAGGTGTCGACGAAATCGGACACCGCCTGCTTGATCGCCGTGGTCGGGCGCGTGGCGCCGAGTGAGATGGCGGTGCCGGGCTTGGCGGTCTTGAGTTCGAGCTTCACGCCATCGATCAGATCGCTGATTGAGTTGCTGGAACGCGAAACCGAAACCCCGTCCAGCTTGAGCAGCGCGTCCTTGGGCTCCTGTGGGCGCGTCATGCCGCCGGAAATGTTGGGATCATAAGCGAAGCGGCCGAGATCGGCTTCGGCTGCGGGATCAACCGCGAGCTTGAACCACTGCTCCGCGCCCGAGCCGCCCTTCAGCACAAGCCGCGCGCCGTTGGTATCCTCGACGATGCTGGCGGTGACGCCCGCACCCTTCAGGTTGATCGCGCGAGCGAGGCCGATCAGGTTGTTGTTGCTGTCGTCGATGGTGACTTCAAAATCGCCATTCTTGGTCGTCAACGTGATCTTGCCCTTGCCGACGGTGGAGGAGACGTCAGTAAGATTTTCGGAGACCAGCGACTGCGCCTGGGCGAGCTGGATCACTTCCAATTGGGTCGAAAGCCCGCCGATGCGCGCGCCGGGGAGCGCGGTGGCGCTCATCACGCTGCCGTCGGACACGGTCGGCTGGGTGAACAGCGTGCCGCCGCTGATGAGCTGGGTCAGCGCGGTCGAAAAGCCGCTGATCGAGGAGGATGCCTGCGCGATGGCGGAGATCTTGGCGGTGTTGAGCTCTTCCTTGACCTTCAGCGCCGCTTCCTTGGGTGCGCGCGAGGCGTTGGTCAGCTGGTCGATGAGCGAGGCCGTGTCGATGCCGCCGCCAATGCCCAGGCTGTTCGCAATTCCCGCTGAAACTGAAGTCACCATGAAAGTCCGGCCCCCGTCCGTTCAAGTTCAGTAACGGCGGCGGCGGGAAGACCTTTAGGGCGGTGGCCCGACCTCCATTCGTTTCTTTTCGAACGATAGCGGAACGGAGGCGCGCCGGCCCAAAGTGAGACAAATTGAGTCAGTTGCAAGTTGCATGATAGAAAACGCGCTTGATCGTTCTAATCAAATTAAGCAGAAATGAAAGTGAAAACGAATCGATGGACATTCCATGATTGAAAAGAATGATTTTAGCCGTCTCGATAGATATCTAAAAAATCAAATCGATAGCGTTTCAGGCTATCTAAGCCACGTGGACGCGCTTGCGATAGCAGAGCTTGGGAAATTTCAAAGTTCACGCGGCATATCCGGGGACATGTGCGAATTTGGTGTCCATCACGGCCGACTGTTTTTTTATATTGGGACATCTCAGGAGAGAAGGCGAGAGATTGCTGGGTTGCGATCTTTTTATCGACGGTCCTCAAAATGATGTGCGAGAGCATCGAGGCCGGGATCAGGCCATTTGGAAAAATAAGGAACGACTCACGATAGAGCTTGCCGAGGACGAGCTTCTAAAGTGCGATACTCTGAAAATTAGTCCTGACGAGTTGCTTGCGCGTATCGGTAAACCGCGGCTAATCAGTGTTGATGCAGGTCATCTCCATCATGAGGTGCAAAATGACATGCGGCTCGCGGGAGCGATCGTCGCCGAGCAGGGCGTCATCATCGCGGATGACTATTTCAACATCTATTGGCCGGATGTCACCACGGCGGTAAACGACTTTCTCAAGGAACGGGACGATTTCGCTCCCTTCCTGATCACCCCCGGCAAACTTTATATCTGTCAGAAAAAGCAGTTAGGCCTGTACGAGGAATTTGCGGCCGCCTTGACCGCTCGCTCCAGCATAAAGTCGCGCGTGGTTGATTTGAACCGGGAGGAAATCAGCGCGATCCGGCTATCGCGCAAAGGCGAACTACGCCAAAAGTTCGGGCTCGCAATCTGACCAGAGAGTATCCTGCTCAGGTTGAATCGTTCCCCAGCGGAAGCTGGACCCCAGCTTCCGCTGGGGAACACACATGTTTCAATCCGAACAGGACAGCCTCTAGGACTGCGTGGAGGTCTTTCCGGTCAGACTTCCACCCAGCCCATATCCTTTATCGCGGGCCAGCGCTTGACCTGTTCCTGGGTCCAGCGGGACTGCTGGATGCTTTCGATCGAAACCTCGGGAAAGATGTCCGGCGCGATATCGTTGCGCAGAAAGAACACGTTGAAGCCGTGCTTGTGCGCCCCGATCAGACGATAGCCCTTCTTGGCCGACAGCTTGCGCATCGCCTCCAAAGAGACTGAGCGGAACCATTGGCGGTCGCCTTCGCCGGACAAATAATCGAAGCTGTCGGAGTAAGGCACGGTAAGGCTCAGATCGCCGGGGATGAGGTTGTGGATCTCGAAGACGCACAGGCGCGGGTTGATCTCGGTGATCGCTTCCCAGATCCAATAGTCGTTACCGTCCATATCCAGCGAGAAGACATCGACGTCCCCCGACACGCCGGCATCACGTAACAGATCATTGACGTTGTCGCGGGTGATCCAGCCGTTGGTGATCACCGGCTGGTTGAGCAGACAATCCTTCTTGGATTTGAAGAAGGCGTGGGCATTCAGGAAATTCTGATCGCTGCCTTCGAAAAGATAGCCCTTGTAGCCATGGTTGAGGATCAGGTTGGTCGCCATGCATTCGGTGCCATCGCCGCAGCACATCTCCACGACCGATCGGGTCTGCATGCCTATGGCGGCGAGAATATAGAGGATGATGCCATCTTCTTCGAACTGCGAACTGCAGCGGAAACCGGCGTCGGCGATCCCGTCATAGGGAATGATATTCTGACGAAACGCCATGCGGTGTTGCGCCAATAGAAGTTGTTGAAGCTGCTGATGGGTTCTTTCGCCATCTTCGACGTAGGACGGACGAGGCTTGAGCCTGTGGTAGAGACGGCTGGCGCCAGGTATCTGTTTTGCTATCGTCTTCGCATCCATAAAGTCTCCTTCGCCCGTGAGCACTCAACGAGATGCGATCCGACAAGGTCTTTATAGTTAACGATCTGATCCGGTAGATCGGAGCAATTGTCCAGTATTTAGATAGGCGGCCACGCCATCTTGCACCCATTTTGGGACAGCAGGATGTCAATTGACCTTGCGGCCCTCCTCATCGAAGCGGACGTCGCCCGGTACGTCGATATCCGGCTGGGTGACGCCTTCGGCCAGCGCGGTCTCGATATTGAAGACGAAGGCGAGGATGGTCGCGACGGCGATGAAGAGGTCCTCGCGGATCATCTGGCCGGCGCGGGTGGTGTAATAGAGCGCGCGGGTCAGCTCCGGATAGCGGAGCAGCGGGACATTATGTTCCTTGGCCAGATCGCGGATCGCCTCGGCCGTCACCCCGCGCCCGCGCGCGACCACGATCGGGGCCGCGTCGAAGCCGGGGCGGTAGCGCAGCGCGACGGCGAAATGGGTCGGGTTGGTGAGCACCACGGTCGCCTCGGCCATCGCCTTGCGGGATGAGCCCTGCAGCGTCTCCTGCTGACGGCGGCGGATCGCCTGGCGCATCTCGGGCGAGCCTTCGGTCTGCTTCGCTTCGTCCTTCACTTCCTGCTTGGTCATGCGCAGGCGTCCGCCGCGCTGGAAGATCTGGGCGGGGACGTCAATCCCGGCGATCACCGCCAGCGCGAACGCCATCACCAATATGGCAAACACGAACAGATAGCCGAGCTGGCTCAGCGCCAGCACGATCTCCTGCCGGCCGAGCGTCATCAGGTCGCCGGCCTGATGCATCAGCACCCATACGCCGACCGATCCGAGCAGCAGCACCTTGACGATCGATTTGCCCAGCTCGATCAGGCCCTGCGCGCCGAACATGCGCTTGATGCCTTTCAGCGGATCGAGCTTGTTGGCCTTGAATCCCATCGCGCCCCAGCGGAAGCCGAGCGATCCCAGCATGGCGGGCGCGGCGATGGCGGCGGCGATCGTCAGCAGGAACAGGCTGAACAGCGGCACGACGATGTCGGCGATCTGATCGAGCATGGCCTTGCCCGGCTTGAAATCCTCGACCGCGCCATGATCGAACATCAGCGCATGCTGGACCATCGACTGGAGCGAGGACATCATCCACGGGCCAGCCATCGCCAGCCAGGCGGCTCCCGCCAGCACGACCAGCGCGGTGCCCAGCTCCTTGGATTGAAGGACGTCGCCCTTCTCGACCGCCTCGCTCTTGCGCTTGGCGGTCGGCTGTTCGGTTTTCTGGTCCTTGTCGGCGTCTTCGGCCACAGGCTATCCCAGTCGTCCATGCGCGATGTCGCGCGAGAAATCGAGCGCGCGCAGCATTGCGGCGGTGATGCCTTCGCCCATCGAGGGCGCGGCGATCGCCATCAGCACGAGGCCCGCCATCAGCGTCGCCGGCAGGCCGACCGCGAACAGGTTCATCGCCGGCGCGGAGCGCGATAGCATGCCCATGATGATCTGCACCAGCACCAGCGAGAAGCCGACCGGCAGCGCGACCGCGAGACCCGAGGCGAACAGATCGCTGCCGAACAAGGCGATGCGCTGGGCTGCGTCGGCATCGATCCACGCCTTGCCGGGCGGGAGCACGGTGTAGCTGTCGACGATGACCGAAGCGAGGATCAGGTGGCCGCCCATGGCCAGGAACAGGAAGGTCGCGAGGATGGTCAGGAATTGCGAGAGGGCTGAGGTGGACGATCCGCTCATCGGATCGACCATGCTCGCAAAGCCGAGGCCCATCGTGTTGCCGATCGCCTCCCCTGCCACCGACGCGGCGGCGAACCCGATCTGGACGGCGAAGCCCATGGCGAGGCCCACCAGTATCTCGCCTGCGATCAGCGCAAAGCCGGCGACCGAGACGAGCCCGTCCGCCGGCAGGCCGAACGGCACGAGATCGAGCGCGGGCATGCCGATCGCGAGCGAGACGATGAGGCGAAGCTGGACCGGCACGTTGGGCGATCCGAAGACGGGCGCGGCGAGGAAGGCCGCGCCGGGACGCAGCATCGCCAGCATCCACAGCCAGAGCTGGGCTTCGAGCGCGGCGAGATCGCCTACCGCGCTCATCTTAAGAGATCGGGAATCCGGGCGTACATCTCACGCGTGAAATCGCCGAGCATCATCATGATCGTCCCGCCTGCCAGCGCCAGCGCGACCGCCACGACGATCAGCTTGGGGACGAAGGAGAGCGTCTGTTCGTTGATCGAGGTCGCCGCCTGGATCATGCCGAGGATGAGGCCCGCGACGAGCGCAGGCAGCAGGATCGGCGCCGAGGCCAGCGCAAGCACCCACAGCGCCTGCTGGGCGACGCCGATGAAATAGTCAGCGGTTGCCGCGCTATCCATAAATCCTCCCCGGCACGGGGAGGGGGACCGCCGCAGGCGGTGGAGGGGGCTGGAGGCTGGGCGCATCGCTTGTGGCGATTCCCCTCCACCATGCTGCGCATGGTCCCCCTCCCCGTGCCGGGGAGG
>CAYLIK010000016.1:0-32060 GCA_964383565.1 uncultured Sphingomonadaceae bacterium | reverse complement strand
ATCGACCAGGAGCGCAACCAGCGTGGCGCGCCGCCGGGAGGGAATATATCGCTCGATCATATAGGCAGGCGAAGCGCGGCCTTCCCTGACATATTGCCGAAATCGGTCCGCATGGATGCGGCCAGCCACGTCCGGGGAGATGCCGATCTTCCGCACTTGCCGCAGGCGGTCGAGAATCTGGCGGATGTGATCGGGCTTGGCCGCGATGGGGATTGTCTTGAGCGAAGCGAGCTGGCTCGTGCCGCCGGCGTCGTCAAAGAGCTGGTCGAGGGCGCGGACCTGTTCGGTGCTGAGATCGGCGATCAAGGCATAGGCAGCCTGCTTGCGGGCACGCGCGCGCCCCGCGCTGCTGGCACGTTCGATAGTGGAGATTGACGGCAGCAGAATCCGGGCCTCGCGAAGGGCGGTGACAACTCCGGTCGCTATCGTCATCCCCTTGTCAGTCGCCCATGCCATTTTCCTGGCCGCTTCTATCATGAAGGGGATATCGGCGCGGGTCGGCCCCCGCAGTCCCAGGCGCGCGGCCAACTCTCGGGCATGGTCCGTCATCGTCTGATCCCGCGCCGCATAGTTGGCCAGGTCGGTTACGTGGAGACCAAGCTGTTCCGCGACGAAGGCGGCGAGATCATGGGGTATCGCTCCCCTGTCTTGTATCAACTGCGCCAGTGTGATGCCCGGGTGCCGTAAGAGCGCGAGTTGCAGCGCGACGCCCAACTGGTTCCGTCGCTCCCGTCGTGCGCCGATGATCTCGATGTCCGAAGGCTCGAAGCTATAGAGTCGGGCCAGATGGTCGCGCTCGGTCGGGATGGCGAGGATCTGATCGTGTTCGCTCTCGGTCAGGAGTTGATGCTTGCGCTTCGTCATGCCGATTCCCGTCCACAAAAGGTCATCTGGGCCTATGGACAGCCATGAGTAAAGAGACATAGTATGTGGACGGATATGGATGTGGCGAAGCGGTCGCCTTTCAGAGCGTCCACAGAACGACCCTTTACGGGAACGCCGATCAGGCTCTGGTTAGCTCAGTTTTGCGCGTGATAGTCCAATGCTCCAGTCGTTTGTAGACGATCACCTTGTCGCCGATCAGATCTCCATGCCGGCGACAGAAGAGGTCGAGCTGATCGCGATCGCCGACCAGTTCGACACAGATCGTCAGATGCGGATCGGCAATTTCCGAGCCGTTCTCCCGGATCGGTTCGTGATTGCTGAAGCCGTAATGGGTATTTTGCGCGACGGCGTTGATGATGCCGTCCGCCTTCGCGGTGCGAATCAGCTCGCGATAGAGCGGCTTTGCCCCCCAGAAGCGACGCGGGCCGATCTTGTCGGACGGTTTCAGATAGATGCGCAGCATCCCGACTTCGCGGTGATGGACGGTGAAACGATTGGGCATGACGGGCTTTCGACAGGAAACAGGATCAGGCGCGCGTGCGCCGGCGAGAAGCGCGGTGCGTGCGGGCATCGCGCAGGGTCGCGTCGGGTGTGAGGTGTGCGGCAGGTACCTTTGGCACAGCGACGCGCTGCGACAGGTAGATGCCGTTGTGGCCTGAGCAGAGGTAGGCGACGAAGCACGCGACTGCGATCGGCACCGTATAGGCCGCGCCGAACAACTCGATCCCCATGAACGTGCAAGCCAGCGGTGTGTTGGCCGCGCCCGCGAACAGCGCGACGAAGCCGATCGCTGCGAATAGCCCCGACGGTACTCCGAACATCGGCGCGAGCGCATTGCCGAGCGCCGCGCCGATAAAGAACAGCGGCGTGACCTCGCCCCCCTTGAAGCCCGCGCTCAGGGTCACGACGGTAAAGAGCAGCTTCAGCGCCCAGCTCCACGAGTGCGTATCGGGACCAAAGAAGCTGGCGATGGTCAGGCTGTCCGGTGTCGCGGCGAGCGTACCCAGGCCAAGATAGTCGCGGGTTCCGAGCAGCCAGACCAGCGCAATCACGGCCAGCCCGCCGATAACGGGTCGTAGTGGGCCATAGGGGATCACGCGCTTCAACCATCCGCCCAGCGCGTGATTGGCCTCGGCAAAGGTCAGCCCGGTCAGACCGAAGGCAATGCCGGCGACACCGGCCTTGGCGACGAGCAGCGCGTCGACCGGCACCAGCGCATCGACATGGTAGACGCCGTGATGAATGCCCCAGGCAAGACAGGTCCAGTCACCGACCAGCGCCGCGACCAGGCATGGCACCAGCGCGCGATACTCGACCCGACCGATCGCCAGCACCTCCAGTGCAAAGACCGCGCCCGCAATCGGCGTCCCGAAGACCGCGCCGAACCCAGCCGCGATCCCGGTCATAAGGAGGGTGCGTGTCGCTTCCGCATCCAATCTGAGCGCGCGTCCAAACCCGCTGGCAAGACTGCCGCCCAACTGCACGGCGGTGCCTTCACGTCCCGCCGATCCCCCGAACAGATGTGTCACGACCGTGCCGAAGAAGATGAGCGGAGCCATGCGCAGCGGCACGCCGCCCCCCGGTTCGTGGATTTGCTCGACGATGAGGTTGTTGCCGCCTTCGACCGAGCGCCCTGTCAGATGGTAGAGCAGTCCGACCACGAACCCGCCGATCGGCAGCAGGTAGAGCAGCCAGGGAAAGGCGAAGCGAAGCCGGGTTACGGCGTCGAGGCTCCGCAGGAAGGCCGCGCAGAGCGTTCCCACCGCTGCGGCCATCGGGACCAGGATCAAAGCCCACCGCAGTACCGACGTGGCATGGGTGCGGCGATCGCGAATGAACGCTGCCATGTTGAACTGGTCATAGAGATTGCGAAATGTCGCGCGCACGATTCCTCCTTGCTGCCTTGCGGCGCCTGGTAGGAATCATCGGCCCTTGCGAGGGCGGTTCGACCGAATGGCCCGGCGGAAATCCATCGCCGTGCCTGCGCATATGCTGTCCGACCGCGACCCGGTCAACCAACCGCAGAAGCATGAGACTATCGTTTTGGTGAGGACCGATAAAATGGCTTTGGCCACGGAATAAACCCCGACGAGCATCGTCTACGCTTTCGAGACCGATGCGCTGGAGGCTTATGCGTAGACGAGATTGGATGCTGGGTCTGACGGCTTCGGCCCTACTTACCGGCGCAGTCGCGGCCGCCCCCGCCGATGGCTACGCTACCATGATGTCTGTCGCGATGGACCGGATGATGGCGGGCATGATGGTCAAGCCGTCCGGTGACGTCGACCGCGACTTCGTGGCGATGATGCTTCCGCATCATCAGGGTGCCATCGATATGGCGGTGGCGGAGCTGCGCTACGGCCATAACGAGCAGCTCAAGCGCATCGCGCAGGAAATCATCATCGATCAGCAGCAGGAGATCGCCGCCATGAAGCTGGCGATCGGCCAGCCGCTACCGCCTTCGACGCCAGCCCCGACGCAGGGCGGCGACCACCATAGCCCTATGGAGCACTGACATGATCCGGACCATCCTGCGCTCGGCCGCCTTGCTGATGAGCGCCGCACCGGGCCTCGCCATGGCCCAGCAGGCGCCGTGGAACGCTAAGGACATGCCCGTCAGCCACCGCGACCGCGTCTATGCGTCTGAACAATTCTCCAACACGGTGTCGGTGACCGACCCGGCCGACAACCGGCTGCTCGGCGTCATCAAACTCGGCGATCCCCAGCCGATGAACTTCTCCCCGCTCTACAAGGGACAGGTGCTGGTTCACGGCCTGGGCTTCTCGCCGGACGGGAAGACCTTGGCGGTCGTGTCGATCGGATCGAACGCCGTGTCGTGGATCGACACCGCCACCAACACCGTCAAGCACACGACCTATGTCGGGCGCAGTCCGCACGAGGCGTTCTTCACGCCGGACGGCAAGGAGGTGTGGGTCACGGTCCGCGGCGAGGATTATATCGCCGTGCTCGACCCCACGACGTACAAGGAGACGGGGCGCATCAAGACGCCCGGTGGTCCGGGCATGACGATCTTCTCTCCCGATGGCCGGTACGGCTATGTCTGCTCTTCGTTCAATCCGGTATTGGCTGTGTTCAATGTCGCGACCCACGCGCAGGTCGGACAGGTGGCGCAGCCAAGCCCCTTCTGCCCCAACATCGCCGCGACGCCGGACGGCAAGCAAGTGTGGTTTACGCTGAAGGACATCGGCAAGACGGTCGCATTCGATGCTCGGCCACCCTTCGCGATCCTGAAGGTGCTGGATACCGGGCCTATCACGAACCATGTCAATTTCGCCCGCACGGCCAAGGGGCAGTTCGCGTATGTGACGGTCGGCGGAGAGAATGTGGTCAAGGTGTTCCGCACGTCCGACTTCACGCCGGTGGCAACAATTCCGGTCGGCAAGATGCCGCACGGTGTTTGGCCATCGGGCGACGGCCGGCGCGTTTATGTCGGGCTAGAGAATTCCGATGAGCTGGCCGCGATCGACACTGCCGGCAACACGGTCGTCGCTACCGTGCCGGTCGGACAGGCACCGCAGGCGATCGCCTATGTGTCGAACGCAGTTCCGACAGGCCCCGGCACCGACAATCTCCAGCCGCTCGGCACAGCGGGCAAGGCGCTGCATCTGACCATGGGGCCGATTGGCGGCAAAGGTACGGCAAGCAGCATCACCCTCTTCGACCAGGGCATCATTCAGGTCGTGCAGAGTGCCGTTACCGGTTTGCAGCCCAAGAAGCCTTACATGCTCGTACTGACCGCCAATGCGGACGGCAGCGGCGCTGTAGAGCCGCTTGCGAACTTCATGAGCAACCCGGCAGGTGCGGCGATCGTCAACGCATCGGGTCCGATCCGCCAGATCGTTCAGGGCAGCACCGCGACACCCCGGCGCTTTCTGGCGGTTGCGGAGGTGGTGAACGGCGCGCCGGGGCGCATCGTGCAGGTGCAGCGCGACTGAGATGGACCCGCTTGCCGCCGCGATCGAACCGCTGATCCCCGGGCTGCGCCGCTATGCCCGGTCGTGGTTGCGCGACCGGGTGATGGCGGATGACGTGGTGCAGGATTGCCTGGAGCGCGCGGTCGGGCGCTGGCGACAGCGACGGGGTGCGGAGGTCCGCCCGTGGGTCTATGCGATCCTGCACAATTTGTTGGTCGATCATCAGCGGCAGCATAGCCGGCGAGGTACGGCGGTTCCGCTCCACCTCGTGGACGACGCCGCGCTCGGCCGCCCGGCCGATCAGGACACAGGCCTGCACCACCGCGACCTGCTGCGCGCGCTTGATGCGTTGCCTGAAGAACAGCGAACGGTGCTGCTCCTGGTCTCGGTCGAGGGCCTGCCCTATGCGGAGGTCGCTGCCGTAGTCGGCGTGCCGCTGGGCACGGTAATGTCGCGCATATCGCGGGGGCGCGACCGTCTGGCGACCCTCCTCCGGGAGGGTGAACGGCCGCGATTGAGGAGCGTGCAATGACCAGCCCGATCGGCGAGGACGATCTGGCCGCATGGATCGATGGCAGGCTGTCGCCCGAGCGGCAGCGCCTGGTCGACGCCTATCTTGAAGGCCAGCCGGACGTGCATGCCCGTGTGCGAGAGCAGGCGGAGCAGGCGCGAGCCCTTGCATCCCTGTTCGCCCCCGTCGCGGATGAACCGATCCCGGCGACGATGCGCGTGGCAGCGATCAGGGGACGGCAACGGCAACCGCGTTGGCAGCTCGCCATCGCCGCGTCACTTCTGCTGGCGTTGGGGTTTGGCGGTGGCTGGTCGAGCGCGCGGTGGAGCGGCGAACCCCGCGCGGGCATCGCGGCGCTGGCCAACGAGGCGAGTGATAATTTCCGTGTCTATGCCGCCGACCGGATACGACCGGCGGAGATCGGCCCCGACCAGCGCGCCATGCTGATCCGATGGACCTCCGCTCGATTGGGTGAGCGCGTCACGATCCCGGACCTCAGCACGGCCGGCTATCGCTATGGCGGGGGGCGACTGGTCGCGACGCCCCACGGCCCTGCGGCACTGCTCCTCTACGACGGACCGCAAGCGTCGAAACTTGCGGTGCTGACGAGGCCCATGCAGATCGACAAGACCGCGAGCATGACCAGCACGTCCAGCGGGACCATGGGCCGGGTCACATGGGCGGTCGACGGGATCGGCTATAGTGTGGTGGGCGAGCGACCCGCGGCCGAACTGCATCCGATCGCCGATGAAGTCCGGCGTCAGGCAGATGCCGCGCTTGTGTCCTGATAGCGCCTTGCCGCCTCCCGGCGCCGACGGGCACCGGGCGGTCCAGCGCGATCACGGCTTGCGCTCGACATCCTTCCTGTCGGTCTCGGCCGGCGTCAGACGGGCTCGCTCGCGGATGCGGCGTTCCAGCGGCGCGCCGACGAACAGGACGAGCATTGCAAGGCTCACCCCGCCGATGATGAGCGGCCACACCGCCAACCCTGCTGCCGCGCCGATCGTGGCTGTCACCCAGATGCACGCGGCGGTCGCCAATCCATGCACTTCCTGACCCTGGCCGACCCGCAGCACCGCACCGGCACCGATGAAGCCGACGCCGGACAGAATGCCCTGCATCGCTCGTCCTGCGGCATCGGCGTTCACGTTCGGCAAGCCACTATGCACGATCGCCTGAACGGCGATGCAACTCGCCAGACCGACCAGACCCAGCGTCCGCAGGCCCATGATCTGCCGGTTCTCACGCGAGCGTTCCCAGCCGAGCACCATCCCGGCCGCGGTCGCCACCACCAGCCGGCCAATCGCATCGATCCAGAAAGCGACGTCCGGTGCCGCTGATGCTTCGATCATTCGACCAGCACGTGAACGTGATGCCAGGCGGTGCACAGATAGCCGGCGAAATTCCACATCGTATCCGGCCGCTCGGGCTGTCCCTGCCCGGTCTCGTCGAAGGCACGGGCGACAAGGTGCTGGCGTCCCTTGGCAAGTGTGGCGTCAAGGATCCAGCGCCGCCAGCCCCAGCGCGTCTCCGGATCATCGGCGAAGGTCGCCTGTTGCCAGTCGCGACCGCCGTTCACCGACACTTCGATCCGAGAAATACGGCGGTCATAGGCAATGGCATATCCCTCAATCCGCACCTCTCCGGCGGCCAAACTCTCGCCCGCACCGGGCGAGCAGATCGCGGCGTTGAGCGGCATGGCATTGATCGTCAGACCCTGGCTCCAGTCGACGGTGTCGCTCGTCACAGCGGCGGGGAAGAGCTTGTAGTCGTGCGCCTGGATCGGTGCCTCGGAGGGCGTTTCACGCACCTCGATCCGTGTCAGCCATTTGGCGCTGCGGACCCCGGCATAGCCAGGCACCACCATGCGGAGCGGGGCGCCATGTTCGGGCGTCAGCGGCTCGCCATTCATCGCCCAGGCGAGGAGTACGTCGGGCTCCCGCGCCTTGCTCATGGCGATCGATACCCCGAACAAGGCTTCTTCACCCTCCACGTCCACCTCGTCCGCGCCGGTGAACGCCACGAACAGCTCGGACGCATCCGGCGCGCCGACCGCATCGAGCACATCGGCCAAGCGTACGCCGGTCCACTCCGCATTGCCGATCGCGCCTACGTCCCACGGATCGCCGGAGGTGTTGGCGACCTGCTGGAGATCGGTACGCCGGTTGCCGGCGCACTGGAGAACCGCCGTTACCGTGCGCGTGGCAAACGTGCTCTTCAGTTCCTGCACCGAGAAGAAGCGGCTCGCCATGCCCCTCCCGCTCACCTCGATCCGATGATTGGCGGGCAGATCCGGCACCGGCCCGTGGCTGCGCACGTAGAACAGCGCCTGCGGCGTCAGAAACCGCTCGATCAACGCACCGGGCGTCGGCTCGGCATTGTAGGGATCAGAACTGCGCTCGATCATATCGGTCATGGACGATCAAACGTCGCGGGCACGCGTAACGCTTCAAGTCTTCGAGACCATCGCAGACGAAAGGCTGCCGACCATTCCGATATCCAGATTGGAATGACCATATCAAACGGTTGGTCGTATCGATCTAAGTACGCGATATATGCTGCATGACTTTGGAGCAGCTCAGAATATTCGTCGGTGTCGCGGAGCGCGAACACGTCACCAAGGCAGCGGAGGCGCTGAACGTCACGCAGTCTGCTGCCTCCGGGGCGGTTGCGGCCCTCGAAGCGCGCTACGGCGTTCCGCTGTTCCACCGCGTCGGGCGTGGCATCCAGCTTACCGAGGCAGGCCGCGGCTTTCTGGAGGAAGCGCGCGCGGTGCTGGGGCGGGCAGCGCATGCCGAGACGATGCTCGCGGACTATGCCGGGCTCGCGCGTGGTTCGTTGCGGATCGTCGCCAGCCAGACGATCGCGAGCTATTGGTTGCCGGCAAAGCTCGCCGCCTTCCACGAACGCCACCCACAGATCGCGGTCGAGCTGGCGATCGACAACACCGAAGGCGCGGCAGCGCAGGTGTTGAGCGGCGCGGCGGAACTCGGCTTTGTCGAGGGCGAGGTGGACGAACCGGCGCTTGCCCACTGGAATGTCGGGCATGACCCAATGGTGCTGGTCGGCCGCGAGGAAGCCGAACGCATCGACGAGGCCTGGCTGCGCACTACACGCTGGATCGTCCGTGAGCAGGGATCGGGTACGCGCTCGACTTTCGAGGACGTGCTGCGAACGCGCGGGTTTGATCCGGCCCAGCTGACGATAGCGATGACGCTGCCGTCCAACGAGGCGGTGCGCACCGCCGTTGAGGCCGGTGCCGGCGTTGCCGTCTTGTCGCGATTGGTCGTCGCGCGCGCGCTCAAGGCTGGCGATCTCGTCGAGCTGCCGCTCGGGCTGCCCGACCGCGCCTTTCACGCGCTGCGCCACAAGGAACGCTATCGCACCCGCGCGGCCGACGCGCTGACGGATCTCATCAAGGAGCAGGTCGCATGACTGCCGACACGCACTCCGTTCTCAGCGGCCTCAAGCCGCTCAGCCGGCTCGATCACCCCCGCGAGATGATCCGCCAGTTCACGCCCAACTGGTTCGCCGCGACGATGGGCACGGGCATCCTTGCCCTCGCGCTGCCGCAGGTGCCCGGCATCGGGCCTTCGCTTAAACCTGTCGGCGAGGTGTTGTGGTTCTTCAATATCGCGCTCTTCGCGCTGTTCGCCGGCCTCTATGGCGCGCGCTGGGTGATGTTCGGGCACGAGGCGCGGCGCATCTTCGGGCACAACACCGTGTCGATGTTCATCGGGACCATTCCGATGGGGCTGGCGACGATCATCAACGGCTGTCTCGCCTTCGGCATCGCGCGGTTCGGAAATGGCATCGTGCCGGTCGCGCATATCCTGTGGTGGATCGACGTCGCCATGTCGCTCGCCTGCGGCGTGCTGATCCCCTACCTGATGTTTACCCGCCACGAGCACAGCCTGGACGGCATGACCGCCGTATGGCTGCTGCCGGTCGTCGCTGCCGAAGTGGCGGGCGCCAGCGGCGGGCTGCTCGCGCCGCATCTAACCGATCCTCATGCGCAGCTAGTCACGCTTGCGACCTCCTATGTGCTGTGGGCCTATTCGGTGCCGGTCGCGTTCGGCATCCTCGCCATCCTCATCCTGCGCATGGCGCTCCACAGGCTGCCGCATGAGAGCATGGCGGCGTCCTCCTGGCTGGCGCTGGGACCGATCGGCACGGGTGCTCTGGGCATGCTGGTGCTCGGGGCGGACGCGCCGGCGATCCTCGCGGCGCACGGGCTGGCCGGTGTCGGTACCGTCGCGGAAGGGATCGGCGTTGTGGCCGGACTCTGCCTGTGGGGCTTCGGCCTGTGGTGGCTGGCGCTCGCGACGCTCATCACCATCCGCTACTGGCGCGCCGGCGTCCCGTTCAACCTGGGCTGGTGGGGCTATACCTTTCCGCTCGGCGTCTACACCGTCGCCACCTTCCGCCTAGGCACGACGCTGAACCTCGGTTTCTTCGGTTTCGTCGGCACGGTGCTGACAGTCCCGCTTGCGGCGATGTGGCTGCTCGTCGGCGCCAAGACGCTGGCCGGCGCATGGCGCGGCAACCTGTTCGTCTCACCCTGCATCGCCACCCCGAACTGATCCGCCATGATGATCGGATCAGTCGGTCCGATCACTTGCGAAACGCCCCTTCGATCCGCCAGCGTGGCTGGCCACAGGAGAGCCTTGTCATGGACAATTTCGACGCCGAACTGGCGAGTGAGACCAGCCGTCGCCGCTTTCTCAGGCATGCCGCGCTCGGTACCGCCGGCCTTGCCGCCGCGCCGGCACTGGCGCAGCAGCTCGTCGACCTGAAGCTGCCTGGCGGCAATGCCGAACGGCCGATGACCAGCGCCTTTCCCGGCAAGGGCAGCATGATCCTCCAGCGTGTCCATCCGCCCTTGCTGGAAACGCCGATGGACGTGTTCGACAAGTCGGTGTTCACGCCCAACGACCAGTTCTTCGTCCGCTGGCACTGGGCCGACATCCCGACCTCGATCGATGTCGAGACTTTCCGCCTCAACGTCTTCGGCCACGTCAACCGACCGCTGTCGATCAGCCTCGCCCAGCTGCTGCGCCTGCCGCGGGTCGAGATGGCGGCGGTCAACCAATGCTCGGGAAACAGCCGTGGGCTGTTCCAGCCACGTGTTGCCGGCGCGCAATGGGGCAACGGCGCGATGGGCAATGCCAAATGGCTCGGTGTGCGCCTGCGCGACGTGCTCGACCTCGCCGGGGTCAAGACAGGCGCGGTGCAGGTGCGCTTCGGTGCGCTCGATCAACCGGTCGTGGCGGGCGCCCCTGACTTTGAGAAGGCGCTCGACATCGACCATGCCCGCGACGGCGAAGTGATGATCGCCTTCGGCATGAACGGCGAGCAGCTGCCGCTCCTCAATGGCTTTCCCTGCCGGCTGATCGTGCCGGGCTGGTACTCGACCTATTGGGTCAAGATGCTGAACTCGATCGAGGTACTGCCCGGCCCCGACGACCAGTATTGGATGGCCAAGGCCTACAAGATCCCCGCGACGCCGGGCGCTAATGGCGCGCCCGGCGCCAGAGACTTCCCGACTGTCCCCATCAACCGCATGATCCCGCGCAGCTGGATGACCAGCCTGCCCGATGGCCAGACGATAGCCTATGAGGCATCGATCCCGGTCGGCGGCATCGCGATGGGCGGCGACTGCGGCGTCGCCAAGGTCGATGTATCGTCGGACGGAGGCCGCACCTGGTACAGGACGACGCTCGGAGCGGACGAGGGCAGGTACAGCTTCCGTCGGTGGGATGGTCGCGTGCCGCTGCGACGCGGTGCCAACCCGATCATGGTGCGCTGCTGGAACACCAACGGTGTCGCCCAGCCGATGAAGCCGATCTGGAACCCGGGCGGGTTCATGCGCGGCAATATCGAGACCACCACCATCATCGCGGCCTGAGGAGCGAGTAGCATGAAGACCCCGTCTCCCGGCATCATGGCCGCTGGCCTGATCGGCCTGACCGGCATTATCCTCGTCTCGATCGGGGCGCCGAGCAGCCGCAAGGCGCCTGCCCCGATCTCCGAGACATCCGAGCCGGCACCGCCCACCAGCGTCTCAGCCCGCGGCTTTTCGCTCGCCTCGACCAGCGTCGACCTGCCGGTCGATGACGCTACCTACCCCGATGGTCCGCACGCCGACGTCATCAACGCCAACTGCACTTCGTGCCACTCGGCCAGCATGGCGCTAACTCAGCCTGCGCTATCGGCGGACCAGTGGAAGGCGACCGTCACCAAGATGCGTGAGGTGTACAAGGCGCCGGTGGCCGAGAAGGACGTTGACGCGATCGTTGCTTATCTCACCGCTATGCCGAGCCAGAAAGCGGCACCCGCAACCGGCAAGGCACAGGATCCCGACCCCAAGGTGGCTCCTGATGTCTCAGGTGGAACCGGATAAGCAAACCTCTCGCATAATCTAAAAAGGCGATTTCGACAGACGATCGGCAGCCTTCAGTAGGACTTTTTCAACAGCCACGGTCGGTTCTGACACCAACTCGCCACCCCAGCTTTTCCAAGGGTTTGCAGGTGTCATAAACCCGTGCCACAATGACAGCATGGAAACCGTGCCAAATGGTCGCAGGCTGATCGGCTACGCCCGCGTGTCGCGCGGCGACTCGCAAGACCTCGACCCGCAGCTTCGCGCGCTGACCGATTCGGGATGCGATCCGATCTACCGCGAGGAGGCATCGGGCGGCCGGTCCGATCGGCCCGAGCTGGCGCGCGCGATCGGCGCGTTGCAGCCCGGCGACGTATTCGTGGTGTGGAAGCTGGACCGGCTATCGCGCTCGCTTCGCGACCTCCTGTTCACGCTGGAGAAGATCACCGAGGCAGGCGCGGGGTTCCGATCGCTGACCGAGGCCGTCGATACCACCACGGCGGCAGGGCGCTTGATGACGCAGACCCTGGGCGCGTTCGCCGAGTTCGAGCGCGCCATGATCCGCGAGCGGACCATGAACGGGCTGCATCATGCGCGCCAGGCGGGGCGGCACCTTGGACGTCGGCCGAGCCTCACCGGCCCCCAGCGTGCCGATATCATCGCCAAGGCCGAATCCGGCCAAGGCTCCCCCGCCCAGCTCGCCAACCTGTTCCGCGTGTCGCGATCGACCGTGCAGCGCGTATTGCGCGAACATCGGGCGCGATTGGCGGGAGTGTAGCCCCCTGCCCTGCCCGGCTTGATGGAGGTCGTCGTTTCGACGTCCGCGTCTTTATCCTACCCACCCGACCCTTGGGCCGAGCAACGCTTATCTCTTGACCGCGTTGTGAGATACAACTACATTTGAGCCAATGCATCGAAAAGCCCTGCGCAACATTTCGTGGATCAAGGGCGCGCTCAAAGAGTTCGGCCGCTTTCCCGAGGACGCGCAGGACCAGGCGACCGACGCTCTCACGGTGATCGCCGAGGGCGACACGCCGGAAATCGCCAAGCCCATGACCGGGTTGGGTTCGGGCATATGGGAACTGGCGATCAAGGAACGGGGAGAAGCCTTCCGGGTGATCTACGCCCTCCAGCTCGACGACGACATTTGGGTGGTTCACGCCTTCCAGAAGAAGTCCAAGAGCGGGATCGCCACCCCGAAGCAGGAAATCGACTTGGTGCGCGAGCGCATCAAGCGTCTGAAGGAGGCGCTGCAATGACCGACGATGACGACTTCGAGCTGATCCGAGGCACTGGCAACGTCTATGCCGACCTTGGCATGAAGGAACCCGAACAGCGCCAGCTTCGCGCCATTCTGGCGGGCGAGATCAGCAAGACGCTGGCGACCGACAATCTGACGGTGCGGGCGGCCGAGAAGATCACCGGCGTCGCTGCCGCCGATTTTTCGCGCATCCGCCAGGCCAAGCTCAAGGGCTTTACCATCGACCGGTTGATGACGATTCTCGACCGGCTCAATCGCGACGTGCAGGTGTCGGTATCGGTATTGCCGCGTAAGGTGGACGGTCAGGCGGGGTTTCACCTTCATCCGGCCTGATCGGCACGCACCGAGAGAGATTGAAGATGGCTGACAACAAACACCGAGGGCCAACCCTCGACAGCTTCCTTGAGCAGGAAGGCTTTCTTGCCGACTCACAGACCAAGGCGATCGACGAGGACGCCGTTCGATCCGAAATGCCGAACGCCGAGACGCGCGCGGCGATGGAGTCGGCGCGCGTTACAATGAAGGCGCACCGCGTCGGCTTCACCGATCCGCAGGAACTCCTTGACGCCCTCGACGACGAAACTCGTTTAGGTCGCTGATAGCAGCAGGACATGGGGTGCCTGCCGCTGCGCGGCACCGCCGCTCAAGCGGTCTTGGCCCGCCGGGTTCCGATCGGCTGGCGGGGGCGAGGATCCGCGCAGCGGATCGCCGCCTTGACCTAGACGCATGGAACGTCCACACGTGAACGTGTTCACAAGTCCACACGTTCACGTGTTCAGGGGTTCACATGAAGGTCATCACCGTCATCAGTCAGAAGGGCGGCGCGGGTAAGACGACACTGGCAATCCACCTAGCCGCGGCCGGGGCGGGCGCGGGGCTTGCCGTGTTGATTCTCGATACCGACCCGCAGGCGACGGCAAGCCACTGGAGCGAGTGGCGCGGATCGTCGGACCTTGAGGTGGTCGATTGCGCCTCCCCTCCCCTTTTGCCCCGCAAGCTCCAACAAGCGGCCGAACTCGGGGCCGACTTGGTGGTGATCGACACCCCGCCCCATGCCGACATCATGGCGCGGGAGGCCTGCAAGGTCGCAGACCTGGTGTTGATTCCGTGTCGTCCGCAAGCCTTCGACCTCAAAGCCGTCGAGATGACGGCCGAGCTTGTGCAGGCGAGCGGCAAGCCCGCGTTCGTGCTGTTCATGGGCGGCCCCCAGCGCGCGCCGACAACCTACCGGGATGCCCGCGAGCTGATCGAGGGCAGCGATGGCGTCGCCGGCATGGGCGTAGACGTTGCGCCCGTCATGCTCACCCAGCGGGCGATCTATCATCACAGCACGGCGCAGGGGAAAACCGCGATCGAGCTGGAACCCGAAGGTAAAGCGGCCGAGGAGGTCGCCGCGCTATGGGCGTGGACAAGTGGACAGGTGAACGTGTCCACACGTTCACGGATGAACAAGAAGCGGGGCGCGGCATGAGCAAATTTGGCGCGATGAAGCAGCAGCGGGTGGAGAAGGCTGGCGCGATCGGCGACAGCCCCGACCAGGCGACGGCGACGCCCGCCACCCGCGCGCAGACCCGGCAGGGCAAGAAGGCCGTGAGCGCCTATTTCAGCCCCGAGGTCAGTCGCGGTCTGAACATGCTGGCGGCCGAGCAGGGAACGACGTTGCAGGCGCTCCTTGGCGAAGCCATCGACCTGCTCATGCGCCAGCACGGCAAGCATCCGTTTGGCGAGCGATAACTGTCCACGTGTGAATATGTGAACGTGTGAACACAAGATTAGGAGCTTTGGGGGTGGCAAGATCGACGAACGCCAGGAAATCGACCGGCACGCCCGCAGAGGTTGAAGAACCGATGCTGCCGATCGAAGCGCCACGTCGCCAGCGCAATCGCATCGGCAAGAAGTCGATCGCCGGTCGTTTCGATCCGGCGGTTGCCCGAGCGTTCGCGATCCTCGCCGTCAAGGAAGACAGCACGATCGAGGCGATGTTGACCGAGGCCGTCCTCGACATTCTCCAGAAATACAATCAGCCCATCGAGAAGTGAACAGGTTCACGTGTGAATGTGTGAACACGTGAACACCTGACCTATTGCGCCAGCATTATAGAGCGCACTTCCCAAAGACATAGGAATCTGACAGGCTTTGGTGTCGGCGGACACGTTCGCCGATTCGCCGTGGCGATCGTAGCGGGTGGCACCGCTAGGGCCAAAACGACGAAAGCCCGGCTTGGCGGCCGGGCTCTCGGAAAGTCTGATGGGCGGAGGCCCGCGTTCTGTAGCAGGAACAGCCTCCCGCAGATCGGACGCGAAGTCAACTCGAAAACGCTGTTTTCGAGAACGGGAGAGCTTTGTCCATGAAGGATTGCCGCCAGCAGCCGGGCCGACCGAACGACGGGAGGTTCCATGCAAACTGTGTTCGAGGCCCTTGGAGGGGCGAAGGGTAGGCGGCCCGGCCGTCAGACCGGCCAGCGGGTCCACCGCTACAGCCGCACCGAGGAGGGCCGGGAAGGGCGGTTCTGGCAACCGTTCAGTCCCAAGAACGTCGCTCGCTTCATGCAGGCGGCCGAGAAATATGACCGGTTGAAACGGCTTGCCCACCGGCGCGAGCGCAACAACCGCGAGAATGGCGCGATCGGCCATGTCGGGCTTGAGGTGTTGCGCGAGTTGCTTCGCCTGATCGACTACAAGACAGGCCGACTCGATCCGGCCATCGCGACGCTGGCGCTTCGCATCGGCCGCTCGATCGCGGCCGTGGTGGATGCGCTCAAGCGGCTCAAGGCGCATGGCTTCCTCGACTGGTTGCGTCGCTATGTGCCGACCGGCAACGCAGGAATGCGCGGCCCCCAGGTCAAACAGACCTCGAACGCCTACCGCTTGATGCTCCCGCCGCAGGTCGAGCGTGGCATGACGCCTCCACCGCCAGAAGACGACAGCGATCGGCGGCAGGCAGCGGCCGAGGAGGGCAGGGTGATGATTGCCAGGCTACCGCTCGATGAGCAGCCGGGCCAGCTCATCGACGATCCCGGCCTAGCCGCGATCCTTGCCCGGATCGGGCGAGCAATCATGGACCAGGAACGTGATTCAGAGAGGCAGAATGAATCCAGCCAGAGTTAGAAATATACAATGCGGAATTGGCCTAACGGCCAATGCGTAGTTCGTTTCGTGCCGCCTTCGGCGTCACCGGGCGGCCTACCGGCCGCAGGCTTGGCGGGAAGAAAGTGGGCGAGGTCGCGACCGGAACGTGCCGTAGCGACCGTCAGGAGCGCGGTGAGGGCAGGGAAGGGGCTTTCGACATGTTGTCCCGCGCTGGTTGCGCCCAAGCTCACCAGCGGGGCTTAAATCGACCCGTTAGTTTGCAGCCCAGCGACTTAGCCGCGATCGATCATGCCGGATCGAACCGCCCGGCGAACTCGCGATCGGCATAGTAGCGCAGCTTGGCCGCGATGATCGGGCGCTGCCCGGCGAGAAACAGGAGCTGGCGGTCGGGGCGCAGTGTGCGGACTTCATCGGGGGTGAGCAGCGCGCGGCCGACATGCTGCTGACCAAACGAGAGGCCGCTTTCTTCCGCGTCGATCGCGCGGCTCATCGTCTCGAACACGACGGTTTCCTCCCCGGCCAGATCGGAGACCAGCTTGGCGCTGTCCTGATCGTTGACCCCGAACACCTGGAGGACGCCCGCGTTCGACAGGAAGGTGCCGGCGCGTTGCCCGTAGAGGGCGCGGAGCTGGTGGACGTCCTGCAGGATCGGCCAGAGCTGGACGCCATAGCCCGCCATCAGCCCCATCGCGCGTTCGACCGGTTCGAGACGGCCGAGCGCCGCGAACTCATCGAGCAGGAACAGCACCGGCCAGGGTGGACGACCCGGCGCGCGCGCCAGCTCGGTCAGGGCTTGCGCCACCATCAGCCGCAGCCAGCGCGCATAGCTGGCGAGCCGATCGGGCGGCAGCACGAGGAACACCGTCGCCGGCGCATCCTTCAACCCGGCGAACGTGAAATCCGAGCCGCCCAGCACCGTCGCCATGCGTGGGGAGTCGAGGAAGTGGGTATGGCGCTGCGCGGCCGACAGCACGCCGGCAGCTTCGCGGTCGGATTTGCCGAGCTGACGGTTGGCGGCGCGCGCGGCCAGGCCACCTTGCGCCTGCATCGCCGCGAGCTGCGCCGCCAATGCGGCCGGAGCGAGCGTCAGCCGGTCGCGGAGCGTGTCCAGGGTGCGAGTGGCGGGCGGTTCGGTGGTGATGATGTGGAGCAGGATACCGGCGATCAGCGCCTTGGCTTCCTCGTTCCAATGCGCGTCGCCGGCTTCGCCGGGCGCGTCGTGGACCAGCGCGTCGGCGAGCGTCATGCAGTCGTCGGCGAGATCGAGGCCGTTGGGGTCGATACGATCGAGCGGATTGAACGCCGCCGAGGCCAGGCCGGTGACGCCGAACGGATCGAGGACATGGACCGCGCCGAACTTGCCGCGCTGGCGCGCGGCGATCCGGGCGTTCTCGCCCTTGGGGTCGATGCAGACGACCGCGAACGGATATTCCAGCAGATTGGGGATGATGGTGCCGACGCCCTTGCCGGTGCGGGCCGGCGCGATCGTCAGCAGATGCGCGGGGCCGGCATAGCGCAGCGGCTTGCCGGTCTTCACGTCGCGGCCGATCAGCAGGCCGTGATCGTCGTTGAGGGCCTGGGCTGCGCCGGCGCTGGCGAAGCGGGCCGAGCCGTGCGTGTCGGCGCGATCGTCATAGTCGAACCGGCGGAGCAGGGGCAGAACGAACATCCAGGCCGTGACCAGCACCACGGCACCGCCGATCCCGATAAAGCCGAGCTGGGGGACCACGCCGTTCTTATCCAGCTCGAAAAACCAGATCGATAGCAGCAGCAGGGCGAACAGCCCGAGGAACAGCACGATCGCGAACATGCCCATGCCGATGATGTGACGGGCGAACCGGAAGGGGGCGAGCAGGATGCCGAGCAGCGCCCACATCGGATTGGCGCGGGCAGTGCGGGCAAGGTTACGGGTAGCGCGCGCGATGCCCATCCTAGCGGCTTTCCGCCGCCATCATGGGCGTGATCGGCAACGAGCGATCGGCGTCGGGATGATCGAGCAGCCGGAGCAGGATTTGCGAGACGAGGGGAGGGGACACCCCTTCGTCTAGCAGCATATCGAAAAACGCATCATCGTTGGGCGTCGGGATCATGTCCTCGATGACGAGGTTGGCGCGCGACTCCGCCATATCCTCGCGCCACATGGCGACTTCCACGGGCGTACCGCGCACGAAATCCATCGCCCGGACTTCCGCCCGCACCGCCTCGATATCGAAATCCGCCATCAGCTCGCTTCCATCGTTTCCGCGTCCGCATCAAACGCTCGCTTGCCGCGCCGCTTCCAGAGCGCCAGCGCGTCGCCGGCATCATCGCCGCGCGCGCGTCCCGCTAGGTCGAGCAGCGCGCCGTAGAGCGTGGCGCGATCGTCGTCGGTCAGCTCGACCAGGCCGGCTTTCTGGACGAGGCCGCCCAGCTCGATCAGGTGACGGGTGCGTTCGCGGCGTTGCATGACCCAGCCCCGCGTATCGCTACGACGTTCCGCCGCTTCCGCGCGCAGCGTCGCCGCCCGGTTCAGTCGCAGCGCCCGATCCGTCGATTGCAGCAGTGCCGCTACCCCCCTCGACTTCGCTCGGGACAGGTTTGCGCCCGCGCCGCTGAAAGAAGGCAGCGCCCTTCACACGCCATGCCTCCTTCGCGCCCGCATCCTTCGATCCGATCGCATCGAGCAGCACCCCGGCGAGGGTTTCCGCATCGAGCGCATCCGCACCCGTAGCGGCGACCAGTTGCCCGAGCTGTTCGACCCGCTTCGCCTTGAGCGTCCGGGCCTTGTCGTTCAGCGCCTTCAGCTCGGCATCGTAATCGCGAACCTTCCGCATCTATTCCTCCATCATGAAGCAGATCGTGGCGCGAGCAGGATCACGCCGGCGCCGACGATGCACATGGTCGCACCGATCATATCCCACCGATCAGGCGCGCGGTTCTCGACCAGCCACAGCCATAGCAGCGACGCGACGATATAGACGCCGCCATAGGCAGCGTAGGCCCGCCCCGCAGCATCGGCATCGACACGGGTGAGCAGGAACGCGAACAGCGCCAGCGCGATCATGCCCGGCGCGATCCACCATGCCGACCGCCCGAGCTTTATCCACGCCCAGAAAGCGAAGCAGCCCGCGATTTCAGCGAGCGCCGCCATAGCGTAGATCACGCCGGTTGCAGTCAGTGTACCCAGTGTCGGCATCGTGTCGCTTCCGCGCCTTGAACGACAGCACCTTAGCGCACCCGGTATGAGGGTAAAGCCAGAACGATCGGAAAGCGCCAGCGAGTCAGTCACGAGGAGCGTAGCGGATTGTGAGTGCACGCTTATACATTGGTTCCCAATGTGCGTGGTCCTAGTGGGGGCGTTGCCCCCGCCGGACGGCTCCCCCTTAAGTGCAGTAAGGCAGAAGGGCGGGGCGTCGTGGCGATCTACCATTGTTCGGTCAAAGTCATCTCGCGGGCCACCGGGCGCAGCGCGGTCGCCGCCGCCGCCTATCGGTCGGGCGAGCGGCTGACCGACGAGCGCCTGGGCAAATGCCACGACTACACGCGCAAATCCGACATCGAGCATCGCGAGATCATGGCCCCGGATCGCACGCCCGACTGGATGCTTGATCGCGCCCGTTTGTGGAACGGCGTCGAGGCGGCGGAACGGCGCAAGGACGCCCAGCTTGCCCGCGAAGTGGAAATCTCCCTTCCGCGTGAATTGGACGCGGAGGGGCGGCGCGCCCTGGTCGAGACCTATGTGCGCGAGCAGTTTGTGTCCCAGGGCATGATTGCGGACGTGTCGCTGCACCGGGGCCATTCGGCAGACGGGCAGGAGCAGCCGCACGCGCATGTCATGCTGACCATGCGCGATCTGACCGGCGAGGGGTTCGGAAAGAAGAACCGGGACTGGAATGCAGCCGAGCGGCTTGAGGGGTGGCGGGCCTCTTGGGCCGACCACGCGAACCAGGCGCTGGAACGGGCCGGGTGTGATGAGCGCATAGACCATCGGTCGTTGAAGGATCAGCGCGAGGCGGCGCGGACACGTGGTGACGCGGAGGGGCATGAGGATCTAGGCCGGGAGCCGCTGGGCAAGGTGCCGTTGTCGGCGGTGGCGATGGAGCGCAAGGGCAGGTCCACCGATCGCGGTGACGAACAGCGCGGGGTGCAGGCCCGCAATCGGGAGCGGCGCGAGCTGACGCAGCAGCTTCGCGAACTCAGCGCCAGGATCGCGGAAACGATGCGCGGCATTGGCGACAAGGCCAAGGACATGGCGCAGGGGCTGCGCGACCGTCTCAGCGCGGCATGGGGTAGTCAGGACCAGGCCGACGATCGCGGTGCGGCCGAGCGGATCGCGGAGGCGACGGCGCAGCGTGTGGAGCGGGATAAGGACACCCCGGCTCCGGGGAGCGCCGCCGATCGCATCGCCTCGCGTATGGGCAGCAAGGGCGGGTCGGATCACGACCAGGCCGAGCGTGATCTTGAACGGGATCGCAGCAAGGAACGGGACAGGGGCCGTGAACGGTAATGTTGGCAAGGTTGACAAACGTACATACAAACGCCATTCTTTCTCATGGATAGCAAAAATGTCGCTGGCTTCGATTGGGACGAAGGCAACCAGGCCAAATGCCAGAAGCATGGTGTGACGCTGGCGGAAATCGAAAGCGTGTTCGCCGGGACGCCATCCATAGGGCCAGATGCTGCGCATTCGACGGTGGAGACGCGCTTTCTGGCGATCGGCCGCGCCAGCAGTGGCCGTCATGTGTTTCTGGCCTTCACCTGGCGCGAGCGGAACGGGGCCAGATTTATCCGCCCGATCAGCGCCCGTTACATGCACGCCAAGGAGGTGCAGCACTATGAGCAAGGATAAACCCCTTCCGCTGATTTCCAGCGATGAGGAAGCCGAGGACTTCGTGGGTTCGGCCGATCTTACCGGCTATGATCTTTCTGCGCTCACGCCCACGCGGTTCGAGTTCGGCAGCAAGGATGCGCGGGTCAATATGCGTCTGCCCGCGCAATTGCTGGAACAGGTCAAGGCGATCGCCGCCAGCAAGGGCATGCCGTATCAGCGGTTCATTCGTCAGGCGCTGGAACAGGCGTTGCATCGGTAAGGCTATCGATCATGGATGACAGCGACGATCCGGTGATGGCGCTGCTGGCGACCCAGCGGGCGATGCTGGCAGCGGTGGAGAATCTGGCGAACCAGGTGGAGGCGATGCAGGCGAAGGTGGACGCCATGAGTGGCGTGCTGGCCCAGCTCGTCGCCGGCAGCGCCGACGCGGCTGTGGTGGGCGGTGCCGATCGTGTCCCAACATTGGGCGAAAGGTTCAGGCATGCGACGGCCGAGGAGGCCGCGCGCGATCCGGCGCTTTATGCAGCCTATACCCATTATGTGGTTGCCCAGGCGATCGCCCAGAACCTTCACCGGGGCAATCCCGTCATGGCAGAGCAGGAAGCGGTGCGGGCGCGGGGCTGGATCGCGGATCAGCTCGACCAAGGGCGACAGTTCGACATGGCGAAGGCCAAGCGCCGTGAAGATGGCGCGGCCCATGCCGTGATCGAGCCGATCCATGAAGAAATGTTCGGTGGCCGTGTCAGGGTTGCGCGTCAGCCAGGCCTGGAGCGGTAGCGCCCAGTCTGATTATGCTGCTTCCGCGATCCTGATTTCTAACGTCAGGCCGGATGCCGTGGCGAGGTTCACCAGCGCATCGAGGGAGAATTTGCCGAGCTTCCCGCGCAGCAGATCGTTGAGCCGGGGGCGGGTGATGCCAAGGCGTGCCGCCGCCGCTTCCTGCGGCATGTCCCATGCGCGGATACGGCTTTTCAGGGCAGACAGCAGCTCGGAGCGCGCCTTCATGTTCGCGGCCTCTGCCGGGGTGTCGGCCAGTGCGTCAAAGACGCTATCGAAAGTCTGGACTTCCATTGCCTATTCCTTCCTCCATGCCCGTAAACGGTTCGCGGCCAGCTCAATGTCCTTTTGCGGGGTCGCCTGGGTTTTCTTCTGGAAGGCGTGGAGGACAAGCACCGCCTCCGGTAACGTCGCCAGATAGATCACCCGGAAAGCCCCGGATTGCTCCCTGATCCTGATTTCGCGCACGCCGGGGCCAATGGTTTTCATCGGCTTCCAGTCGTCGGGATCGTTGCCGATCTGGACCTCGTTGAGCTGATGGCCCGCTTCGGAGCGGGCATCATCAGGAAAATCACGAAGCCGAGCGAGGCTGTCACCCAGGAACGAAATTTGTTTCACGGGAGGGGTGTATCAAATTCGATACAAAAAGCAAGCAAGCTTTCGAGTGCAAATGAGCAGTCGCTTCCGCTTGAGAACCTCACGTTCCGAGCTAGACGCTGATACAGTTCAAAATCGAGCGTAAGGCGGGGAATAAGAATGAGATTCGCAACAGGGGTATTGGCAATTGCAGCGGTTCAATTGTCCGGTTGTGGATCATCAAACTCTTCGCAGGCCGAAGCAGATCAGCACGCTACAGCAGTGCCTCAACCTTCCATCCCGGTGCCTGCTGTACCCCAAATGGACCCCTGTGCGATGAAGCTGGCAAGTGCCACAAGCGGGGCTGGCAAGCTCATCTTTCCGAGTATCGAAAAGCGCTTGGAGTGGGGAGCTAGTGAAGGTCGGGTCCAGAGTGTCGCAAACTCGATCGCTTCGAAAACTTCCAGGGATGACAGTGGTCTTACGGCCTACGCGAACGGCTATGACGACTGGATACAGTTTGAGTTTTCGAGCGGCGTGTTGAGCGGCGTGCATGAGCGGCACAATAATAAAAGTCGGCAGGCTCCATTCGTGGATGGTTTTCTATCAAAACTGAAAATCTCTCTGGGCGACAAAGCAGCTACATCAACCGATGGCGATGGTGCCTGCAATGCTGTGTGGCAGACAGGAAAAAATTCTACAAAAGCCGTGTGGCGTGATTCAGAATGGTTCGTTGATGTCTATTATACGCCATCTAACGGAAAGCCGACACGTTCATCCGAGGAAGAATCTGCCATTTGGGAGTTCTATACTCCTTTGGAGGATAGGCTTGGAAAGGAGGCAGCGTTGAGCGCCACTGCCAAGCATTTCAAAATATCCCGCGACGATGTGTTCCAAGTAATTGTGCGGGGTCTAGAGCAGGGAAGGCCACTGCCTGAAATCACGCCCTTGCCGTTGCCCCAGTCTTCGAAAGGCCCGGCTCCTGAAGCCGCTGGCCGTGAGGCGCTACCGAAAGAAGATCGCCGTTCCTATGACGCACTGAAAGCCAAAGGCTATTCAGATACCGATGCCCGACAAGCGGCGGCAGCGATAAGGCGGCTCTGTGAAGCTGGTAAAGGTGCGGACTGTCAGTAAAGAGTGGTCGTTCTATTGAAAGAATTTTTGAAACGGGGGCAGGGAATGAAAATCTTAGCTTTGGTAACATTGGCATGTCTGCCAATATTGGCTTCGTGCGGGAATAAGGGTTATGATGAGCCTGTTGTTACGAGCAACGCAGCTGCGTCGGTTTCGACAATGGATGGTTCGCCATCGACCGTTAGCGGGTCACAGGCAAAGATAAATGAAATCGACGGAGGCATGGCCACGCTGCAAGCGCATCATGCGGAGGATTCTGTGAAGATGGATCGTCTCATTGGAGAGTGTCAGGCCGAGACCGGGGCTGTGATGCAAGGTGAAGGTGCGATGCGGATCGTCAATTGTGTCAACGGCAAGTGGTAAACTGGAAAATAGCGGACCAGTTTGCTGCCATGGAAAAGAGCATAATTGTGGCGTCTGGTCTTCTTATCGCAGGGTGCCAGCAACAAACTACAGACATTCCTTCAAAGGTCGATCAGTCACATCAAAAAGAAAGTCTCGAGGTATCACAATCTAGATCGTCAGATGCAGGTTTGGTAATTTACCTTGAGGCAAAAAATTGCTTCATTGATACCATGATGAACTCGATGAACCAAGAATCGAGCGGAGAGTTTAAGGTTAACAAGGTTCTTGCGGACGCATTCATGGAAGATGTTGTGAAGGCAGGTGGTCAGATCGGACGAAACAAAGAGAGTGTTATGGAGGAATTGCGCTCAACTGTTGCCGAAAGTGCTGAGAAAACTTCAAACATGACGGAAGCCGACAAGCAGGGTTACGTTAAGGCAACTCATTCCCATGCACTGGATTGCCTTCGAAATAAGAAGGCCGCTCTACAAGGTTGAGAGCGCTTGCTGGGAGTGCGTGATACAAAAATCAAAGGTTTTGCATCAGATCGGAAAACCTGCAAATCCAGCCCCTTCCCTGATGCATAAATCTGATGCACGATTCTGCCTGTGATTTACGGTTACGCCCGCGTCTCTAGCACCGGCCAAAATCTGGCCCAGCAACTCGCCCAGCTTGAAGCGGCGGGATGCACCAAAATCTATCGCGAGAAGATCAGCGGCGCGTCGGCCGAGCGGCCCCAGCTCAGGCGGGCGATCGGCGCGCTCGATCCCGGCGACGTGTTGATGGTGACGGCGACCGACCGGCTTGCCCGCAACACCCGCGACCTGCTGAACATCCTCCATGCGGTAAAGGAGGTTGGCGCGGGCTTCCGCTCGATCGCCGAGCCGATGGTCGATACCACGTCGCAATTCGCCGAGGTGATTATCGCAGTGCTGGGGATCGCGGCGAGCTGGGAACGCGCGCGGATTACTGAGCGCACAGCCGCAGGGCGAACCCAGGCCAAGGCGCGGGGCGTCAAGTTCGGTCGCAAGACCGCCCTCACCCCTCACCAGCAGACCGAGGCATTGCGGAAGCTCGACGCCGGCGACACGCAACGCACCGTCGCCGCACTGTTCAACGTCAGTCAGGCGACCATATCGCGGCTTCCCAGGCCGTAGGCAGGCGCGCCCTGCCGGGCCGCGCTCTATCTCCGCTACGCTCCGACCGAGCCGCCGTGCTGGCGCCTCGTCCCTGACAGGCAACGATCGCTCGCGCGAATAGGAGGCCGCTTAAAAGCGACCGCGTTGTTATCCCACCCACCCAACCCTTGGGCCGGGCTTTTTGCCCGGCAAGAAGAAGGTTGTGCGATCTTGCTATTCTGCATATCATCAGACTATCAGAATTGAAGGTGTGCACACTTGCATATAATCACACTTGCAGCGCAAAAGGGCGGCGTCGGCAAAACGACGCTCGCGGTCAATCTGGCGGTTGCGGCGCAAGCGGCAGGCATCAGGACGGCCCTTTTCGACCTCGACCCACAGGAAAGCGCGACGGCGTGGAGCGAGCGCCGCGAGGCCGAGCTACCCCACGTGGAGCCGATCAGCGCGCGCCGCTTGAACCAGGCGATCGACGCGGCCGAGGCAAACGGTTTTGACCTCACCATCATCGATACGCCCCCGGCAGCCGGAGCCGAGGCAGCCGCAGCCGCACAACGGGCCGATCTCGTGCTGATACCGTGCCGCCCCTCCCTCATCGACTTGGACGCAATCAAGCGCACGGCTCAGCTCATCATCAGCACCGGCAGGACCGGCTTTGTCGTGCTCAATGCGGCCCCGCCTACGGCAACGACGCTACTGGATGATGCGAGGACACTGGCGGAGGATACTGGATTAAAGGTCGCGCGCGCAGTCATCAGGGAGCGCAGCGCCTATCGGGCAGCATGGCCCTACGGACTTGGCGTGGCCGAGCATGAACCCAATGGAAAAGCCGCCCAGGAGATTGCGTCGCTTCGCCAGTTCCTGTTTGATGAATTGCAGAATTGCACACCTGCAAATGTGAAGGCTTGATGTTATGGCACGACGTTCCTCACTCCTTGCGCCTGCCGTCGCCACAAATGCAAAGCCCGAGTCCGCCGCGCCTGAGCGTGTAACGTCCCCACCGGACGCGCGCGCTCCCCGATCGAGCGGGCAACGTCCTGGCAAATATCACTTGGGCGCTTACTTCGACCCGGCCGATCCAACTGCCGAGGCGTTCCGGGTGCTGGCGGCAAGGACGCGCCGTAGCCACCAGGACTTGTTGGCCGAAGCGATCGCCGAACTGGTCGCCAAATATGACGCCGACAAGCAGTTCGGACGTACTTGAACGTGTGCACACATGCACAATTGCAAGCGTGCAGGATTGAAGCATGAAGAAACGGCGCGATCCTAGCCCGGAGTTCGACCTGTTCCTGCCCATCATGGGCGACCTTCCGCTCAAGGATCAGCGGGAGACGATGGAACGGCCGTTCTTTTCCTTGCAGAAACGCAAGCGGGTCAAGCCGATCGAATATACCAGCCCGGACGGCGCAACCTGGGTGAAGATCGAGGCGATACCCGCCTACGGCATGGCGACGATCTGGGACGCCGATATCATCATATGGGCCACGTCAGCGCTTAATAGAATGCGGGAGCAGGGGATAAACGACCTGCCCAGGACGCTTACAACCACGTCCTACGACCTTTTGCGGGCGATCAAGCGCAACACCAGCGGGCGCGCCTATCAAGACCTCCAAGCCGCCCTACAGCGGTTGCAGACGACTTCAATTTCCACGTCCATCCGCGCGCCCAAGCGTCGCAGCAAGGCGGGTTTCAACTGGCTCGACAAATGGACGTTGGAGGTCGATCCCGAAACCGACCAGCCTCGCGGCATGACCATCACACTGTCGGATTGGGTCTATGAGGGGATCATGGCGGAGCGGTCGCTTCTCACCATGCACCCAGATTACTTCCTGCTGACCGGAGGGCTTGAGCGCGCGCTGTATCGTATCGCCCGCAAACACGCCGGCAATCAGCGCGGCGGGTGGACGTGCCGGGTAGAGGTACTGCGGGACAAGACCGGCAGCGACAGCAAGCCCAAAGAGTTCAACCGGATGCTCCGCAAAATCGTGGAGGCCAACCAACTCCCCGATTATGCTGTGGAAATGGTGGCGACGAATGATGGTAGCCCAGCCATTCAATTCCGGTTGAGAGGGGAGGCGGAAGCCTTGGCGCTCTCCGAGCAGCTCCAGGCCGAGCAGGACCGACGCGACCGCATGGAAGCCGATCGACGCCGCACCACAGAGGTCGATGACCTCATGGACCGACTTTCAGGCCGCTCCTAACTATCGTGTTATCACACACCGGCACCCCGGCTGACGGTCGATATCAGGGGCGGCAAAGCCCCTTGGACACCGGCAAGCGGCGTTCCCGAGCCGTTTGCTATCGTGTTTTCACACACCTTTGATTCGTGTTTTCACACACCGTGCTATCGTGTTTTCACACACCGAATCACGTGTTTTCACCCACCGCACGCTCCGGTAAGCCTTTGCCTTAAAAGCAAAAAATAGCCATTTTTGACGGCTTAACCTACTTAACGATTCATATTTAACAGAATCCTTTAACGGCGGCAGTCCTCCAACGACCGATAGGAGAAGGTTAAATGGAATCGGCCTATGGCCGATACGCTTTCGCTTCGTGCCGCCTTTGGCGTCACAGAGGCGGCGTAAACGCCGCTGGCTAGGCGGGAAGAAGTAAGGCGGATGGCGCAGGAATCGCTCGCTACAGCCACCCAGGCGCGTTGTCAGGGCAGGAGAGGGGCTTTCGGGTAGTTCGGGGTGCCGATGGTCGCGAGTGCCCCCAGGAGGCTTAAATCAGGCCGGATCAAACAGCCCGGCGAACTCGCGCTGATCGTAGTAGCGGATTTTCTCAACCGCGAGCGGGTGTTCGCCCTGGCGAAGCAGCAGGAGCTGGTCGGGCCGCATCCGCATGATTTCGTCGGGCGTGGCGAGCCGGCGGGCGGAGACATGACCGCTGACGCTTTCCGAGGGGCCGGCGCGATTTTCACCCCAGCCGGTGCCGCGCGACGTGCTGACGGTGTCATATTCGATCGTGGTGTCGCCGATCGTGCGCGATAGCATGTCGGCGGTCGCATGATCGTTCACCCCGAACGTCTGGATCACGCCTGCGTTGGACATGAACGTGCCGGCGCGCTCGCCATAGGTCGCCTTGAGCTGGTGCATATCCTGGAGGATCGGCCAGAGCTGGAGGCCATAGCCCGCCATCAGCCCCATCGCGCGCTCGACCGGTTCGAGGCGGCCGAGCGCGGCGAACTCGTCCAGCAGGAACAATACGGGCCGGACAGGCCGGGCGGTGGACCGCGCCATGTCGGTTACGGCCTGGCTCACCAGCAGCCGCAGCCAGCGGGCATAGGTATCGAGCCGATCGGGCGGCAGGCACAGGAACACGGTGGCAGTCGTGTCCTTCAATTCCGCGAAGGTAAAATCGGACGCGGCCGTGCTGGCGACGATGCGGGGGCTATCGAGAAAATGGGTGTGGCGCTGCGCCGAGGACAGCACGCCGGCCGCTTCGCGGTCGGACTTGCCGAGCTGGCGGTTGGCGGCGCGGGCGATCAGGCCACCGGCGCCGGCGCTGTCCTGCATATCGGCCAGCAGCGCGGCGAAGCCGGCAGGGGCGAGCGTCAGCTTGTCGCGCACCGTCGCCAGCACGCGGGCGTGGGCGGGTTCGTGGATGACGGTGTGCAGGATCAGCCCGGCGATCAGCGCCTTGGCTTCCTCGTTCCAATGCGCTTCGCCCGATTGCCCCGGCGCGTCATGCACCAGCGCGTCGGCGAGGGTGTTGGCATCTTCCGCGAGATCAAGGCTGGCGGGATCGAGCCGGTCGAGCGGATTGTAGCGTGACGGGGGCTGACCCGAGACGCCGAATGGATCGAGGCACCAGACCTTGCCCTTGGCGGCACGCGCGCGGGCGGTGACGCGCGCGTTCTCGCCCTTTGGGTCGATGCAGATCACCGAGCGATCGAGCAGCAGCAGGTTGGGGATGATCGTCCCGACCCCCTTGCCCGAGCGGGTGGGTGCCATCGTCAGCAGGTGCGCCGCGCCGTCGTAATGCAGCAGCTTGCCCGACTTCGCCGAACGGCCGATGAGAAGATCCCCGTTCTCCTCCAGCTTGCGCACATCGGCACGGTCGCCGAAGCGCGCCGAGCCCAGCAGGTCGTTCTGCCGGTTGGCGGCGCGGCGGTTGATGCGCCAGGTCGCGAACAGGATGAGGCCGAACAGCAGGAACGGAACGTCGGTCGATATCTCGCCACGGCCAAAGATAGCCTTGAGCTGGGCGTTGCTGATGAACAGCACCAGCACCGCCACGAAACCCGCGAGCCGCCAGCTGATCGGCCGACCCCCGCCGATGAGCGGACCCGCCATCAGCGCGCCGCGATCATAGGCGTGATCGGCAACGCGCGATCGGCGTCGGGATGATCGAGCAGCCGGAGCAGGATTTGCGACACGAGCGGAGGGGGTACGCCCTCATCCAGCATCATCTCGAAAAGCGCATCGTCGTTGGGCGTCGGGATCATGTTTTCGATCACCAGGTTGGCGCGCGAGTCCGCCATGTCCTCGTGCCACATGGCGACTTCCGCCGGGGTGCCGCGCACGAAATCCATCGCGCGGACCTGGCGGCGGATCGTCTCGATATCGAAACCGCTCATTGCGCTTCGCTCCCTTCCGCTTCCGCGTCGAACGCGCGTTTGCCGCGCCGCTTCCACAGCGCCAGCACGTCGTCGGCATCATCGTCGCGCCCACGCCCGGCGAGATCGAGCAGCGCGCCGTAGAGGGTGGCGCGGTCATCGTCGGTCAGATCGACCAGGCCAGCTTTCTGGACCAGCCCGCCCAGCTCAATCAGGTGGCGGGTGCGTTCACGACGTTGCACGACCCAGCTCCTGCTATCCGTTCGCCGTTGCCCCGCTTCCGCCCGCATCGTCGCCGCGCGGTTCAGTCGCACTGCCCGATCCGTCGATTGCAACAGCGCTGCCACCTTTGCGCCCGCGCCGCTGAAAGAAGGCAGCGCCTTTCGCACGCCATGCCTCCTTCGCGCTCGCATCCTTCGATCCGATCGCATCGAGCAGCACGCCGGCGAGGGTTTCCGCATCGAGCGCATCGGCACCCGTAGCGGCGACAAGCTGGCCGAGCTGTTCGACCCGCTTCGCCTTGAGCGCGCGGGCTTTGTCACCCAGCGCCTTTAGCTCGGCATCGTAATCGCGAACCTTCCGCATCGCCTTCACCCTTCTGCGCACCGGTAAGCAGCATTCTAGCGCACCCAGCTTGGGGGTAAAGCCAGAACGATCACAAAGCAGCACCAAGTCGGTCAGGAGGAGCGAAGCGGAGGATGAGTGCGCGCTTATACGTCGTTGCCGACGTGCGCAAAGTAGGGCAGTGTGCGGAGCGTCATGGCGATCTACCATTTCTCCGCCAAGGTTGTGAGCCGTGCGAACGGATCGAGCGCGGTTGCGAGCGCCGCCTATCGTTCCGCGTCCGAGCTGCACGATGACCGGCTTGGGCGTAACCACGATTTCAGCAATAAGGCGGGCGTGATCCACTCCGAGGTGATGTTGCCGGAGGGTGCCCCGGAGCGTTTGAACGACCGCACGACCTTGTGGAACGAGGTGGAGGCAGGCGAGAAGCGCAAGGACGCGCAGCTTGCCCGCGAGGTGGAGTTCTCGATTCCGTGCGAGATGAACGAGAAGCAGGGCGTCCATCTCGCCCGCGATTTTGTGAAGAAGCAGTTTGTGGATCGCGGGATGGTCGCGGACCTGAACGTGCATTGGGACAAGGCGAAGGACGGCACGCCGAAGCCGCACGCGCATGTGATGATGACGATGCGGGACGTGGGGCCGGAGGGGTTCGGCAAGAAGAACCGTGACTGGAATTCGACCGAGCTGTTGAAGGATTGGCGCGAGGCGTGGAGCGCGCACGTCAACGAGCGCATGGCCGAGTTGGGCTTGGAAGGCCGGATCGACCATCGTTCCTATGAGGCGCAGGGGATCGGGCTGGAGCCGCAGCACAAGATCGGCCCGGCCGCATCGCGGCGACCGGAGCAGGGGCTTGAGGCGGAGCGGATCGAGGATCACACGCGCATCGCCCGCGAGAACGGCGAGAAGATCATCGCCAACCCCAATGTCGCGCTGGACGCGATCACCCGGCAACAGGCGACGTTTACCGTCCGCGATCTTGCGACGTTCGCGTTCCGGCACAGCGACGGCAAGGAGCAGTTCGACCAGGTGATGGGGGCGGTGCGCGCCAGCCCCGAGCTGGTCACATTGGGGAAGGACGGTCGCGACCAGGAGCGGTTCACGTCGCGCGACATGATTGCGGTGGAGAACCGGCTTGAGCGCGCGGGCGACGAACTGGCGGACCGCGCCGGGCATGGGGTCGCCAATCGGCATCGTGACGCGGCGATCGGCGCGGCCGAGGAGCGGGGCCTTGTCCTGTCAGGCGAACAGCGCGACGCCTTCGACCATGTGACCGGCGATGCGGGGCTGGCGTCCGTCGTCGGCTACGCCGGCAGCGGCAAGTCCGCGATGTTGGGCGTCGCGCGCGAAGCGTGGGAAGGGCAGGGCTACAAGGTGCGCGGCGCGGCGCTATCGGGCATCGCGGCGGAAAACCTTGAAGGCGGGTCGGGCATCCAGTCCCGCACCATCGCCAGCCTTGAACACGCATGGGGGCAGGGGCGCGAGCAGCTAGGCCCCAGGGACGTGCTGGTGGTGGACGAGGCCGGCATGATCGGCTCCCGCCAGATGGAGCGGGTGTTGAGCCAGGCCCGCGATGCCGGGGCCAAGGTGGTTATGGTAGGCGACCCCGAACAGTTGCAGGCGATCGAGGCGGGCGCGGCTTTCCGCAGCGTCACCGAGCGGCACGGCGCGGCCGAGATCACCGAGATCAGGCGGCAGCGCGAGGACTGGCAGCGCGATGCCACGCGCGCGCTGGCGACGGGGCGTACCGGCGAGGCGATCCATGCCTATGACGGCAAGGGCATGGTTCACGCGGCCGACACGCGCGAGCAGGCGCGGAGCGAGCTGGTGGACGGTTGGGATCGCGCGCGCCAGGCCGAGCCGGGCAAGACCCGGATCATCCTCACCCATACCAACGCCGAGGTTCGCGAGCTGAACGAGGAGGCGCGCGGCCGACTTCGCGCGACCGGCGACCTTGGCAGCGACGTGACGTTCAGCGCCGATCGAGGCGCACGCCAGTTCGCGACCGGCGACCGCATCATGTTCCTTCGCAACGAACGCGGCATGGGGGTGAAGAACGGCACGCTGGCGACGATCGAGCGGGTATCGCCCGAGGGC
>CAYLIK010000015.1:0-32412 GCA_964383565.1 uncultured Sphingomonadaceae bacterium | reverse complement strand
TTCGGCGGCGGTGGCGATCGCTTCGGCGGCGGCGGCGGCGGCGGTGGTTTCCGCGGCGGCGGCGGTGGCGGTGGCGGCGGAAGCCGCATGCCGGCGCAGGTCATCGGCGAAGGCACTGGCGTCGTAAAATTCTTCAATGGCCAGAAGGGATTCGGCTTCGTCGTGCGTGACGATGGCGGCGAAGATGTGTTCGTTCACATCTCGGCGGTCGAGCAGGCCGGTCTGACCGGACTCGCGGAAGGGCAGCCGCTGGGCTTCACCCTCGTCGACCGTGGCGGCCGCATTTCGGCGACTGATCTCAAGATCGAGGGCGAGCCCCTGCCGGTCGAGGATCGCGGTCCTCCGCGCGATCGTCCGGAGCGCGGCGGCGATCGTGGCGGCGCCGGCGGCGCACCGCAGCGCCAGCTGACGGGCGAGAAGGCGACCGGCACGGTCAAGTTCTTCAACGCGATGAAGGGCTTCGGCTTCATCCAGCGCGATGACGGACAGCCGGATGCGTTCGTGCACATCTCGGCGGTCGAGCGTGCGGGCATGACCAATCTCAACGAAGGCGATCGGCTGGAGTTCGAGCTTGAGGTCGATCGTCGCGGCAAATATGCTGCGGTGAACCTGACCCCGATGGCCTGATCGCTTCGGCGAGACGAAATAGGAAAAGGCCCGGCCTAACCGCCGGGCCTTTTTCTTTTGGTCTGGGTCGAAGCTTTGCCGGTCAATCCAGCATGACGGTTTTCGGCTAGCTCGCCGGCGGCAGCATCCCGCTGGAAATGCCCTGATCGGCCAGCACGAAGCTGCCCTGCAGCGCCCGCGCCGCATCGGAGACGAGGAACAGCGCGACCTGCGCGATATCGTCCGGCTCCATCATCGCGTTGCCATAGGGGCTGATCGATCGCGCCTCGCGGCGGACCATGCCGGCCTGCTGTTCCTCGGTCAGCTCATCGCTGGTGAAACCCAGCATCTGGGTGCGCACCGATCCCGGTCCGATCGAGTTGACGCGGATGTTGGTGCGCCGCAGCTCGGGCGCCAGCGTGCGGGTGAAATGCGCGATCGCCGCCTTGCTCGATGCGTAGACAGCCATTTCGTTGACGCCCAATACCGCCGCGCCGGAGGAGATGTTGACGATCGCGCCGCCGCCTGCGCGGCGCATCGCAGGCAGCACCGCCTGGATCGTTGAGATCGCGCCGATCACGTTGACGCCGTACATCAGATCGATCTTGCGCGGCTCCATCGTTTCGATCGGCCCCGCAAAGCACACGCCCGCGCTCTGGATAAGAATGTCGATCCGGCCCTGCTCGCGCGCGACGGTTTCGACCAGCGCTGCGATCGAGTCCCGGTCCATCACGTCGCAGCTGATCGCGTTTGCCGATCCCCCGTTTGAGTGAATCTGATCGACCACCGGCTGCATCGCCGCGACGCCAAGCTCCGACGTCAGCACGACATGCGCGCCATTCTTCGCGAACAGGCGGGCGATGGCGGCGCCGATGCCGGTGCCTCCGCCGGTGATGATGGCGACCTTGCCGTCAAGCATGCGCTTTCTCCTTGATGCGGCCCGTCATATTGCCCTCGCGAATGGCCATGAGCAGGTCCCTCGGCGCGTTGGCGTCGCCGATCAGATGAAGTTCGTAGGGCTTTGGCGCGCGTGACCCGCCGCCCAGCGCGCGCCACAGATCGGCCTGCGCCTGATTATAGCTGACGAACACGACCGTATCGGCCGGCACGTCCCATTCCTCGTCGCCGTCGAGATAGCCGAGCGTGCAGCTGTCCCTCCCGATCTCGACGATCCGGCCCGAGACAATAAGATCGAACTTGCCCTTGCGCAGCCGGCGTAGCGCCGGCCCGGTGCGCAGGATGATGTCCATCGTCGGCGAGAAACTCGAATGGCGCGCGACGTAGGTGACGGCGACGCCGTGGGCGATCAGCTGTTCGGCCGCCGCAATCCCTTCATAATGGCCGATATCGTCGAACACGACTGCGCTCTTGCCGTAGCTGTCAGGCGAATTGAGCAGAAGATCCCAGGACGATAGGACATGCGGCTGGTGGAAGCCGGGAATCGGGCGCTCGGGCCGCTGCGCCTGCAGGCCGTCCATGCGCGGCAGCGATCCGGTGGCGATGATTACCACGTCGGGCTGTTCGGCCAGCACCTCCTCGGTCTCGGCATAGGTGGATAGCCGGACGTCGACGCCGAGGCGGAAAATCTCCTCTTCCTGCCAGATCGTGATGTCGTGGATGGCCTGCAGTTTGGGCGCGCGCTTGGCGATGTTGACCGCGCCGCCGAGCGTCGGCTGCGCTTCCATCAGCACGACGTTGTGGCCGCTGATACGGGCGAGGCGCGCCGCCTCCATGCCGGCTGGGCCGCCGCCGACGATCACGACCTTCCGCGGGGTTTCGACCGGCGTTATCAGCGCTTCGTCCATCGATCGCTCGAAGCCGACCGCCGGGTTCACCGTGCAGGTCATCCGCTGCACCGGCGTCCGGATGCCGCCGACGCAGCCCTGGTTGCAGCCTATGCAGGGCCTGACATGGATTGCGTTGCCGGCGACCGACTTGTTCACAAGGTCCGGGTCGGCGATCAGCGCGCGGACATAGCTGACCATATCGGCGAGACCGGCGCGGATGATCTGCTCGCCCTCGTCGAGCGTGCCGAAGCGGCCGGCGACCATCGTCGGCACGGTCGCACGCTGGACGATCGGTTCGGCGGAGGAGAGCATATAGCCCGAGGGTTGATCCATGCAGCCGAGCATCGAGGCGATGCTGTAGGGGCTGCCCATCGACCCGCTGACATAATCGACCAGCTTGTCCTGACACACGCGGGCGACCACCTCGCCCGCTTCTTCGGGCGAGAAGCCGCCGGGGGCGTTATAGTCGGAGATGCGGATGCCGAGCGGGTAATCGTCGCCCACGCGTTTCCGTATCGCGCCGAGGATGCCGTGCATGAAGCGCATCCGGTTTTCGAGGCTGCCGCCATATTGGTCCTCGCGGCGATTGGTCAGCGGGCACAGGAACTGGTGGACTAGATAGCCATGGCCGCAATGCAGCTCGATCCCGTCGAGGCCGCTTTTCCTGACCCGCTCGGCCGCGTCGGCGAAGGCTTCGGTGATCTCCTCAATCTGGTCGAGCGTCATCGGCTGCGGGGTGTTGGTGACGCCGAGCGGGCAGGGTACGTCCGAGGCCGAGATCGGCGCGCGGCCATCGGCGGGCGCCCAGCGGTGGCCGCCGTGCCAGAGCTGCACGAAGGTCCGCATGCCATGTTGCGAGCAGGCTTTGCCCAGCGCCGCGAAACCGGGGATGATCGAATCGTCGAGCGCGTTGACGGTGTGGTTCGAACTTGAAGGATGGACGACCGTCGCCTCGAGGATGTTCAGCCCGACGCCGCCCTTCGCCCGCGCTTCATGATAAGCGATCAGATCGTCGCTGATTACGCCCCGGCCATAGCTGGTGCCGTGCGCGGCGCGGGCGACCCGGTTCTTGATCTCGAGACCGTTGATGATGATCGGGCTCAGGATGCGGTCGAATGACACGAGCGTTCATATCCTCTCATGCACGCCGGTCTGTTGGCCTGACGCAGCTATTATAGGGACCAGACTATCTTTTTCGCAGTCAAATCCTTGATTTCCTGTTCGCTGAAGCCTGCGTCTGTGAGAACCGCATCGGCTGGCCGGTTGCCGCGCGGATTGATCGCCGTGACCAGATCAGGGTGCGCCGAAAGACGGGGGGCTGGGGCTGCGGTCAGTACGCCCCTGTCGTCGGCTGTTATAGTCTGCCTGCCTGCATTGTGCGGGTCGGCGGCCAGTTCATTCGTGGTCAGCACTGGCGCGCCGCAGGAATCGACCGCGCCGAACAGTTCGGTCCATTCATGCTGCGGCCTCGTGCGGAAGGCGGTGGCAATCCGTTCGCGGAGCGCTGGCCATTGCGACCGATCCATCTGCGCCTCGGCGGACGGATCGACATCATCGAGGCCGAGGATCGACAGCATCGCCGCATAGAATTTCTGCTCGATCGCGCCGACCGAGAACCATTTCTCGTCGGCGCAACGATAGACGCCATAGAAGGGCGCTTTCATGCCGAGCATCGCGTGATCGGGGTTGCCGTCCCACAGGCCAAGCTCAAGCTCACCGAACATCGGGCCGAGCATATAGGATGCGCCGTCGACGATGGCGGCGTCCACCACCTGCCCCTGGCCGGTGCGCTGCCGTTCGACCAGCGCCATCAGCACGCCCATCATCATCAGATAGGAGCCGTTGGCGAGATCGCCGAGCAGGCCCGGAGGCGCTGCAGGCTTGTCCTCGCCGATCATATTGAGCGCGCCGGAAATGGCGAGATAGTTGATGTCGTGCCCGGCGCGTTTGGCATAGGGGCCGGTCTGGCCCCAGCCGGTCAGCCGCGCGTAAATCAGCCCCGGATTGTCGGCCATCAACGCTTCGGGACCGAGGCCGAGCCGTTCCATCACGCCGGGGCGGAAGCCTTCAACGAAGATGTCGGCGCTTTTCGAGAGCTTGCGCGCGACTTCCTGTCCCTCGGGAGAACGCAGGTCGAGGCCGATCGCGGTCTTGCCGCGCGACATGGCGGCGGCGGGATCGAAGGGCAGCGGATCGGGCCGGCGGACGCTCAGCACCTCGGCACCGAAATCGGCCAGCATCATCGTCGCGAAGGGTGCGGGGCCGAGCCCGCTCAGGTCGAGCACGCGAATGCCCGCCAGCGGCCCGCGCCGGACCTGCGCTGCGTCGGCCATGCTCAGCCGTTCGCGGCGAGGGCCGGCTGGGTTGCCGCTACCGCATTCACCTGCGGAATCACGTCGCTGCCCAGTCGCTCCACCATCTCCAGATATTCTTCGCGCCCAACGCCGCCCATGTCCATCTTGATAAGGTTGACGTCGGCGCCGACGAGCTGACTGAGGTAGATGAGGCGGTCGGCGAACTTGTTCGCCCCGCCCACGATCGCCGGGCCTTTGGTCGACAGCAGCTCATAATCGAACGGCGCGCTGACATAAGCTGGCGGGTTCGGATTGACGCTCTTGATCACCGCAAGATTGAAAGCGTGATAGCCCTGATAGCGCGGCTCATATTTTGCCCGCGCGGTCGCGTCGTCCTTGTCGACCCAGCCGTGCCAGCAGGCGCCGACGCGTGCCTCATGCTTGTGACCGGCCTTGTCGAACGCTTCGCGATAGATGTCGGCGATCGGAATGAACTTGTCCGGACGCCCGAAGGCGCTCGGCAGCATCAGGCTGACGCCAAGCCGGCCGGCTAGTTTCGCCGTATCAGGAGAGCTGCCACCGCCGATCCAGAAGGGGGGGCGTTCGCGCTGGATCGGGGTCGGCTCAAGCCGCTGGCCGGAGATCGGCGCGCGGAACTTGCCCGTCCAGTGGACGGGCTCTCCAGGCCACAGCTTGCAGGCAAGCTCCATCGCCTCGGCGAATCGTTCGGCCGATTCGGCGGAGGATTGGCCGAACAGGTCGAAGGTCTTTTCGAAGAAATTGCCGCGCCCCGTGACCAGCTCCAGCCGGCCGCCGGAGATTACGTCAACGGTCGCATAATCTTCCGCCATGCGGAACGTGTCGAGATTGGCGGCCAGTGCGACCGCTGTGCCAAGGCGCAGCCGCTTGGTGCGCTGCGCCAACGCCGACAGCACCACTGCCGGCGAGGAGAAGGTGTAATTGATGCCGTGATGCTCGCCGATATAATAGCCCTGAATTCCCACGCGATCGGCGATTTCACCGGCATCCAGGGTCATGGCATAGCGCTCGGACGCGTCGAACCGACGCCCCGTGACTGGATCGTCCATCATGTCGCCAAGCGACATCAGCGCAATCTGCATAACTCCCTCCCAACTGTCCGTTGCTCACTTTCTTACAGTGTATGGTACAAACTGCAATAGGTTTTGCGATCGGTCGAAATTCTCGCGGTTTTCCTGACTATAGTCCGCGCAAAGGCGTTAATTTAAACGTCGAGAGGCGAAGGCTATTGATAGGATAGGCTCACGATGTTAGGTTATTGTCTGAAGTCGGGTTGCGCCCAAGCGCGCCCGTCTAGCAGCGAGAGGAAATTGGGATGGGCGTTCACCACTTTGCGATTGCGACCAAGAATTTCGAAATGGCGCACCATTTCTACACGACGGTCATGAAGTTCCCGCTCGTGGCGGGGGTGAAGCGCCAGGCGCCGGGCGGCGGCTGGACCAAGCATATGTTCTACGACATCGGCGACGGCGAGACGATGGCGCTGTGGGATCTGCGCGGGATCGAAGGCGTGCAGCTTGATCCCGATTCGTGGCGCAGCCCAATCTCGACCGGGCTCGGCCTGCCGCGCTGGATCAATCACTTCGCGTTCAACTGCAAGGGCGGCAACGAGGAGCTTGAGCAGCGCAAGCAGAACTGGCTCGATGCGGGGTACAATGTCTCGCAGACCGATCATGAGTTCATCCGATCGATCTACACCTTCGATCCCGACGGCAACCTGATCGAGTGGACTTACGACACGCGCCCGATCAACGAGGACGATACGAAGTACGCCCACGAGATCCTGCTCGACGACACGCCCGCGACCGAGGGCGATTATGAGGGGCCGTTCTTCAAGACGACCAAGGAAAAATACCGGCCGGCGCCCAAGCCGCTTCCCCAGCCGGTGGAGTGAGCGTCCGCTTCTTTACATGAAGGACTGCGCCGCTGACGGCGCGTAGCGGCGGGGATTGACGTGAGCGGCAAGAGGCAGGCGACGGCGCGCGGGCGCAACGGGTCCGCACCCGAACTGATCGAACTTTACCGGCGGATGCTGCTGATCCGCGAGGCGGAGAAAAGCTGCGGCGCGCTGTTCGCGGCAGGCGAGATTCCCGGCTTCATCCATCTGAGCGATGGGCAGGAAGGCGTCAGCGTCGGCGTGATGTCGGCGCTGCGGCCTGACGACACGATCGCTTCCACCCATCGCGGCCACGGCCATGCGCTGGCCAAGGGGCTGGGGCTGGACGGCTTCTTCCGCGAGCTGATGGGCAAGGCTGACGGTGCCTGCAAGGGGCGCGGCGGCAGCATGCATGTGGCGGACCTTTCGGTCGGCATGCTGGGGGCAAACGGCATCGTCGGCGGCGGTGTTGCCATCGCGCTCGGCAGTGGCATGGCGCAGAAATTGCGCGGTGGCGACGGGCTGGCGGTGTGCTTCTTCGGCGATGGAGCGCTGGCGGAAGGCATCGTGCACGAATGCCTCAACATTGCGCAGCTCAAGAAAATCCCGATCCTGTTCGTGTGCGAGAATAATGGCTGGTCGGAATTCAGCCCGACCGCGACGCAGGTCACATTCACCCTGGAAAAGCTCGCGGCAGCCTATGGCATCCCTTATTTCGGGATCGACGGATCGGATGTCGAAGTGGTCGCCGAACTCGCGGCCGACGTGGTCGAGCGCGTGCGGCGCGAGCGTTGCCCCATCGTTCTTGAATGCGCGACGACCCGGATTCGGGGCCATTATGAGGGCGACTCGCAGCGTTATCGCAACGATCCCGCGCCGCCTGTCGACCCGCTCGCCATCGCGCGCGGCAAGCTGGCGGACAGGGAAGGCCTGACCGCCGAGATCGACACGATCGAGACCGATATCCGCCTGCTCGTGCATCAGGCCGTGGAGGCGGCGCGGCTCAGCCCTGATCCGACGCTGCAATCCGCCGCAGAGGAAGTCTATGCGGAGGCGCGGGCGTGACCGAATTGCGCTTTGCCCATGCGATCAATCGTTCGCTCGACGATGCGATGGCGCGCGATTCCAGTGTCGTCCTGCTGGGCGAGGATATCGCCAATGCTGGCGGCTCCTTTGCGGTCACGCGTGGGCTGCTCGACAAATATGGGCCGGACCGGGTGATCGATATGCCGATCGCCGAAAACGCGATCGCGGGCATGGCGGTGGGGCTGGCGCTCGGCGGCTACCGGCCGGTGATCGAAATCATGTTCATGGATTTCATGACGCTGACCATGGACGCGCTGGTCAATCAGGCGGCCAAGCTCCACTTCATGTTCGGCGGGCAGAGCCCGGTGCCGATGGTGGTACGCACCCAGCATGGCGGCGGACTCAATGCCGGGCCGCAGCATTCGCAATGTCTGGAGGCGTGGTTCGCCCATATTCCGGGGCTGAAGGTGGTCGTCCCGGCGACGCTCGACGATGCCTATGCGCTGCTCCAGAGCGCGATCGACGATCCCAATCCGGTGGTCTTCATCGAGCATAAGGCGCTCTATCCGATGAAGGGCGTGCTCTCGGCCGAGATCGCGCCCGTGCCGCTCGGCAAGGCGCGGATCGCGCGGGATGGCAGCGACGTCACCATCGTCAGCTATGGCGCGATGGTCCACAAGGCGCTGGAGGCTGCCGATCGGCTGGCGGATCAGCATGTATCGGCCGAGGTAATCGACCTGCGCACGATCCAGCCATGGGATGAGGCTGCGGTGCTGGAATCGCTGTCGCGCACGCACCGGCTGGTTATCGCGCATGAGGCTGTGGAGGCGTTCGGCGTCGGCGCGGAGATTGCGGCGCGCATGGCGCAAGTCGGCTTCGATGAGCTGGACGGGCCGATCATGCGGGTGGGGGCGCCGTTCATGCCGGTGCCGTTCGGCCGTACCCTCGAGATCGATTATATGCCCAGCGCGGCCCAGATCGTCGAAGCGGTGCTCGCGACCGATGTCTGAAGTATCTCCGATCGTCATGCCCAAGCTCGGTCTGACCATGTCGGAGGGCCTGATCGCCGAGTGGTGCGTAAAGGCTGGAGATGCGGTGCGCGCGGGGCAGGTTCTGTTCGTCGTCGAGACCGACAAGATCAGCAACGAGATCGAAGCGCCGGCTGATGGTACGATCGTCGATGTTCTCGCGGAAGTGGGAGCGACTGTCGCGGTCGGCCTTCCGGTTGCGACCTGGACCGGGCCGGCACAAGGCAATGTCGCAGTGAGCGAGGACGCTCCCGAACCCGTGGCCGCTCCGGTGAAAGCGCAATCCGTCGCGGCGGCGCTGAACGGTGAGCGTCGCCTTTCGACACCGTTCGCGCGTCGGCTGGCGCAGCAAGGCGGCATCGACATTGGGGAGATCACCGGCAGCGGCCCGCGTGGTCGGATCAAGGCGCGCGATGTGCAGGCGGCTTTGTTGGCGAAATCGTTGCCAGTGCCCAAGGCGGGACAGGGACGGGATTTGCGGTCGCTCATCGCGGCGCGGGTCTCGCGGAGCAAGGCCGAGATTCCGCATTTCTACGTCGATGCCGATGCGCGGTTCGATGCGCTGGCGGCATTACGGCGCGAGCTTAACGACGATCCGATGGCGCCACGGAAACTCTCCGTGACGGCGTTCCTTGGAACGGCGGTGGCGCGTGCGTTAGCTCTGCGGCCCGAGGCGAATGTCGTGTGGCGGGATGGTCAGGCCGTGCCGCTGCAAGGGCTGGCGATCGGGATCGCCGTCGAGGCGCCGGGCGGGGTGATGGCTCCGGTCGTGCAGTTTGGCGGCGGCATCCATGATTTCGCGCTGGCGCTCGAAGGCGCGGTCGAGCGTGCTCGGGGCGGGCGGCTAGGGGCAGCGGATGTCGGGGAGGCGGCGATCGGCATCTCCAATGTCGGCATGTTCGGGGTGCGCGCGCTGACGCCGATCATCGATCCGGACCAGAGTTTCATGCTTGGCGTCGGCGCGCCGCACACCAGCTTCCGCGTCGATGAGAAGGGCGCGCCGGTGGCGGTGCAGGAGGTGACGCTGAGCCTCGCCTGCGATCACCGTGCGATCGATGGTGCGGCGGCGTCGCGCTTTCTGGCGACGATCGTCGAGATGATCGAGCACCCGACAAGGCTTTTGGTCCCGCAACGATAGACGGGGAACGAGGATGCGTGATTGCGATGTGCTGGTCGTGGGCGGCGGCGGCGCGGGGATGGCGGCTGCCATCGAGGCGGCGGATGCCGGGGCGTCGGTGGTGGTACTCGAAGCCGGCAAGCGGCCCGGCGGATCGACGGCGCTGTCGGGCGGGGTGATATATGCCGCCGGCACCAGCATCCAGCGCGCGGCGGGCGTCGAGGACGATGCCGAGCGGATGTACCGCTATTATATGACGCTCAACCGCTGGAATCTGGAGCCCTGGCTGATCCGGCGCTTCTGCGAAGAGTCGGCTCCGATGCTCGAATGGCTGATCGGACTTGGCGTCGATATTCCGGTCGACGGGCTCTACATTTCCGGCGTCGACGATATCCCGCGCGGGCATCACACTCATGGTTCGGGGATCGCGCTGTTCGAGCATCTGCTGGGGGCTGCTTCGTCGCGTGGCGTGGCGATCCATCCCGATGTTCGGGTCGAGTCGCTGCTGATCGAGGATGGCTGCGTTGCCGGAATCTCGGCGCAGGGCGCGGAGATGCGGGCGGGTGCGGTTGTGCTGGCGACCGGCGGCTATGGAGCCAATCGTGAAATGCTGGCCGAATTCAATCCCGATATCGCTGGGCAGGACGAGCGTTGGTCCTTCTATTTCGGATCGGAGACGAGCCGGGGCGACGGCATCCGCATGGCGCGCGATCTGGGCGCGGCGTTGGTCGGCAAGAACCGGCTGCTGGTGAATGCGTCGCCGGGATTCTCACGCGATGTCGCTGATTTCCATCCGCCCTGGCTGGTGTTCGTCAATCGCGAGGGCCAGCGGTTCATGGACGAGACCTGGCCCTATTGCATCGCCGGCCACCGGATCGAGGAGCAGTCCGACCGGCTCTGCTTCGCGATCTTCGATGAGCCGACCCGCGCCGCCTCTCCATCGCGCCATCCCTTCGCGGACAAGCTGGGGGTGGGCGACTATGCCTATTCGTGCGACCGGCTGGCCGAGGAGGCCGCCAAGGGCCGGGTGCTGACCGCCGATACGCTGGAGGAGCTTGCGGCCAGGGCGGGCATCGATCCGGTGGGGCTGGTGGGTTCGGTCGCGGCCTATAATGCCGATGTGCGGTCAGGCGGCGATCGGCAGTTCTTCAAGCAGGGCGTGCTGACGACGATCGACACGCCGCCTTTCTATGCGGCCGAAGTTCATGCGGCGAGTTTCGGGGCAACCTCCGCTGGCATCCGCATCGATCCCGACGCACGGGTGCTCGGTATGGATGCCCATGCGATCCCCGGCCTCTTTGCGGCGGGCGAGACAGCGGGCGGCGTGCTGGGTGAGCGCTATATCGGCGGCGGTAATTATATTGGCAATGCGCTCATCTTCGGCCGCATTGCGGGACGGGGCGCTGCGGCTTTTGCGGCTCAGCCAGCGTAGCTGACGACCTCGTCCAGCGGCGCGCGCGTGGTGCGGAAACCGTTGGCCGGATGATCCGGGTCGGCATAGCCGAAGGAGATGCCGCACACGATCTTGCGATGGGCGGGGATTTCGAAATGCTCTCGGACAAATCCTGCGACACCGGCGAGCGCAGCCTGCGCGATCGTCGCGATGCCGAGGCTCTGCGCCGCCAGCATGACGTGGGCCACATAAGCTCCGCAATCGATCGCCCCATAGGTGCCGAGATCCTCCTCGGAGGTGATGATCATGACGTGCGGAGCGCCGAACAGGCGGAAATTTTCGAGCATCTGCTTGCCCGAGCCGACGCGGTCGCCATGCGCGACGCCGACGCTCTCGTAGAGCGCCCAGCCAGTGGCGCGCTGGCGCTCCTTGTAGATGCCGACATAGCGGGCGGGGAAGGGAAAGTCGGGCTGTTCGGGGCGCTGACTCTGATCGGCCCAGTTTTGCGATGTCGCGAAATTGTAGAGTGCATCGCGGAAACGCTCGGTCTCTTCGCCTTCGGTGACGATCACCTGCCAGGGCTGCGAATTGCACCAGGACGCGGCGCCCTGCGCGATCGTAAGCATCGTATCGATGGTTTCGCGCGGCACCTGCCGGGGATGATAGCCGCGGCAGCTATGCCGCTCGCTGATGAGCCGGGCCAGGGTCTCCGCATCGGCGGGCAGGCGGGTGTCCAGGGCTAAGGCGGGCATCTCTTCTCTCCGTTTCACTACAGCGCAATCTTATATCGTACAGCGATAGTTTTTACAGCGTGTTTTTGCGATGATGTTTGCCTTTTTACGAGGATATGCATATCCAATTGGTGCAAGATAAAAATATCTCAATCATGGGGCGGCTGCTTGACTGACACCGTTATGGAGCTTTCGGAACGCGCGCGGCAAGATCGTATCGCCATGCTGCGCCGCCTGATCGACCGGATGGGACGGATCCAGTCCGACGGCAACGATCGCTTCTCAATCGAGCCAGCGATCGGCGCGTTCGATCGGGTCTATGGCGGGCAGAGTCTGGCCGAGGCATTGATCGCAGCGGCGCGCACGGTCGATCCGGCGCGGGCGATCAACTCGGTGCATTGCCATTTCCTCCGGCTTGGCGATCCGTTGCGGCCGATCGTCTATGTGGTCGAGCGGCTGCGCGACACGCGCTCCTTTTCGCTGCGACAGGTGCGCGCCGAGCAGGAAGGACGGGTGATCATCATCGCGACCTTCTCCTTCGCGGCGCCGTCCGCCGGTATCACGCATCAGGAACCCATGCCGGAGGCGCCCGCCCCCGAGGACGTGGTGTCGCGCGATGTTGCACTGCTGACGATGCATGAGGGCGATTTGCCCAAGAATGTGGGCGTGCCCTGGCCCGTCGATCTACGCCATGTCGATCAACCGCCTTGGGAGCCGCATATCGGCAATGGCCGCCACCGCGTCTGGATGCGGGTCGACGAGGAACTGCCGGACGATCCGCTGCTTCATGCCTGCCTGCTGCTTTATGCGAGCGACCTCACCATGGCGGATGCGGTCACCAACCGGCATCCGATCGTGTGGGAGGATCTGATCGCGGCGCGGGGACTGTTCGGGGCCTCGCTGGATCATGCCTTCTGGCTGCATGTGCCGCCGCGCATCGACCAGTGGTTGCTCCATGTGCAGGAATCGACCCGCGCTTCCAATGGCCGCGGCTTCACGACCGGCCGCTTCTTCGATCGCGCCGGGACCCTTGTCGCCTCGGTGGCGCAGGAAATCTTCATCAAGGAATCTCTTGGAGAACGTGCATGAAACCCTGGGTCAAGGACTGGGTCTCCTTCCATTCCGTGCGCCAGCCGGATGCCCCGGCGGTGACCTGCGTCGAGCGCGGCGTCACCGTTACCTGGGGCGAGCTTGAGCAGCGGGTCGGGCGGCTGGCCTATCTGCTGCGCCATCGTTTCGGACTGCAGCCGGGCGATCGGGTGATGTCGATCACCGAGAATGACACCCGCATGTTCGAGCTGCAGTTCGCCTGCATGCGCGCCGGGTTGATCTGGGTGCCGCTGAGCTGGCGGCTGTCGGCGGGCGAACTCGTCACGCTGGCCAAGGACGCCGAACCGGGGATCATGATCCAGGACGAGAACTGGCGGGAGATGGGCGATGCAGTGGCCGATGCGGTGGGCATTGCGAACCGCATTCTGTGGTCCGACGATCTCGCCGCGAGCGACTATGACCGCCTGATCGCCGAGGCGGGCGAGACCATGCCCGGCGGCATCCATGACGAGGATGAGATCACGCATATCCTCTACACCTCCGGCACGACCGGACTGCCCAAGGGCGCACTGTGCAGCCAGGGGACGCTCAAGCATCACGCCATCAACAGCGCGCAGACCTCGCGCACGAGCGAGCGCGGCAACCATCATTTCAACATGGTGCCGCTGTTTCATGCCGGCGGGCTCAACACCTTTTCCAACCCGACCCTGTTCTGGGGCGGGCATGTCACGACGGTCCGGCGGTTCGATCCGCGCGTGGCGCTGCAGCAACTGACCGATCCACAAGTGGGGATCACCCATCTGTGCGGCGTGCTTCAAATGTACGAGTTGATCACCGCGTTGCCTGAGTTCGAGAAGGCCAGCTTCCCGACCCTCCGCACCGGCCTGTTCGGCGGCTGGGGGCCGAAGACGGTCTGGGTGCATCAGACCTGGCAGGATCGCGGTTTCTTTCTCCAGCTTTCTTATGGGTCGACGGAGCAGGGGCCGAATGTCTCGGTGCTCGAAGGCGGACGGGAACTGGCGCTGCGTAACTGTTCGGGCGTCATCAACGCGGGGACTGACCTGCGGCTGGTCGATCCCGAGGGCAACGACGTGCCGCAGGGCGAGGTCGGGGAAATCTGGACGCGTGGGCCGTCGATCACGCCAGGCTACTGGAATCGCCCGCGCGAGGATTTTTTCACGGGCGACTGGTTCCGCACCGGCGATTGCGGGCGGCAGGATGAAGCGGGGCGGCTCTACATCGTCGATCGGCTGCGCGAGGTCTATCGATCAGGCGGCGAGAATATCTATCCGGCCGAGGTCGAGCTGGTCCTGGCGGATGCGCCGGGCGTCAAGGAGGTAGCCGTGATCGCCGTGCCTGACGATCGCTGGGGTGAGGTCGGCATGGCGATCGTCGAGCCGAAGGCGGGGGCCGACGTGACGCTCGACGGACTGCTGGCGCATGCCGACGGCAAGCTGGCGCGGTTCAAGCTGCCCAGGCATTTCGCCACTATCGACGAGATGCCGCGCAACGCGACCCTCAAGATCGACCGGCCGACGCTCAAGAAGACCTTCGGCGCGGCCCCGGCCGTCTGACATGGCCAGCCAGTCGCTTGCGGACATGGCCGGCCTGATCGGAGAGGAAATCGGGCGATCCGACTGGATCGAGATCAATCAGGATCGCATCACGCGCTTCGCCGATGCGACCGACGATCATTCCGCGGTGCATCTCGACAAGGAGGCCGCCCGTGCGTTCGGTTTCGACGAGACGTTTGCTCAGGGATTCCTCACCCTTTCGATGCTGATGCGCCTGCAGGAAGGTGTCGTGCCTGAGCCAGAGGGCATGACGAGCGGGTTCAACTACGGTCTCGAACGGGTTCGTTTCCTTTCGCCAGTGGCCAATGGCGCACGGATTCGCGGGCGCTTCATACTGCGCGCGCTGGATGAGGTGCGGCCCGGCCATTGGCGGCGGACCCTCGACGTCACGGTTGAAATCGAAGGTCAGGACAAGATCGCGCTTTCCGCCAAATGGATCGGATATTACATCCTCTGAAGATCAGTCCGTGACGTCTGCTGTCGAAGCCTTCAGCCGCCCGCTGGGAACAGGTGGCGGAAAAGCGAATGTTTCGCTTCCTCGTCGAACTGATCCTTGAAGTTGTGCGCCTCGCGGAGAGCGATCGCGCGTTGTGCGGCGGGGCGCGCATCTATCGTTTCGAGCAGCTGGGCAATTCTGGGAAAGCGGATGAGCGCGTCCTCGCCGATCACGCGCACGATATTGCGTGCCCATCCCCATAGCGCCATGTCTACGATCGTATAATCGTCCCCCAGCATCCAGGGGCGATCCGCGAGATGCGCATCGATGATGCCGTAGTGACGCCGCGCTTCGAACAGATAGCGTTCGATACCATAGTCTTTAGGCTCCGGCGCATAATGGCGGAAGTGAACGGCCTGGCCTGAATATGGGCCGACACCGGTTGCCACGAACATGAGCCAGGAAAGCAGTGCGCCGCGCGCCTTCTCATCGTTGGAAGGCAGGAAGCGGCCATGCTTTTCAGCCAGGAACAGCAGGATGGCGTTGCTGTCGAAGACCGTCGTGCCGTCATCGACGATCACCGGAACCTTGTTGTTGGGATTCAGCGTCGTGAAGTGTGTGTCGAATTGCTGACCCTTCAGCATATCCACGGGAATGAGCCGGTATTGGAGTTCGAGTTCTTCGAGCAGCAAGGCCACCTTCATCGGGTTCGGCCCGAGATTGAAATAGAAGTCGATCATTGTCCCTCCGCTGTGATTTTGGCGAAGATCGGTGCTCTCGAACGATGTCACAAGGGGAGGCAGCCAGTTGCAGCCACCCAAGGCGCGTCCCAGTTCCCACCTCGCAGCACTTGCGGGCCGGATCGCTAATCTGGGTTCGCACGCGACCTTTTGCGCTTGATCCTTTCCTTAATCGCCAACGAGCGATAATCCCTGCCCATGCACGCTCCCCTCGCGCTGCCGTTGCTCCGGTCGCCCCCCTTTCCCGGCATCAGTCCAGAAATCGCGGCGGTCAGCGTCAGGCGTGCGTCGCCGCTTGGCGGAACTCCCGATCTTGCGCGCGCGACTGCGCTGGTCGATGCGATCGACGCAGCGGGTGTTGCGGGCGATTTCTGGGACCATGACGCGCAACCGGTGTCGCTTCAGCCCTATCGAGATGATTCCGAACTGGCGTGGCGAAGCCTGATCGGAGACATCGCCTATCGCGATCCGTTCACCGGCGCCGAGGCCAGCGCAGAGGATGTCGTCATACTGCTCGCGCATTGGCGAACAGAAATCCGGCGCAATCCGGGCTGGGGCGGCCGTCATGTGCTGGGCGTCGGCATCGCCAAGTGGAAACAGCGCGAGGTTGCGCACCTCCTTTGGGCCGGCAGCGGCAGCCGTATCGACTTCGGCAAGGGCGGTCGGCTGGGCGGGGTGGATGCGCTCGCCGCCTGGCCAGCCCGATCCGATCCGGGCCTTATCGCGAAAGCGGCGGAGGCCGGACTGCCCTATTGGCGTGTCGAGGATGGTTTCATCCGGTCAGTGGGCCTGGGCGCTGCCTGCCATCCGCCTTTCTCGATCGTGATGGACTCGGCGGGCGCGCACTATGACCCGTCAGGACCGAATGATCTCGAGACCTTGCTCGCCACCTCGGAGTTTCCTTCCGCATTGCTGGCGCGGGCCGATGCGCTGATCGCGTTGATCGTGCGCGCGGGCATCAGCAAATATGAGATTGGCGCCGGCTTTGCGCCGCTTCCGCCGAAAACCCGCCGGCGCGTACTCGTCACCGGTCAGGTCGAGGATGATCTGTCAGTGCTGCTGGGGGGCGGCGCGGTGCGTAGCAACCTCGAGCTGCTGCGGCGCGCCCGCGCGGCGGAGCCGGAGGCTGAGATCTGGTTCAAGCCGCATCCGGATGTCGATGCCGGCCATCGTAAGGGTCATGTTTCCGATGGCGATGCTCTGCTTCATGCCGATCAGGTCGTGCGCGGCGTGCCGATGGCGAGCCTGTTCGGCGCGATCGATGGTCTTCATGTGCTGACATCTCTGGCGGGGTTCGAGGCCCTGCTGCGCGGGGTTGAGGTCACTACGCACGGCACACCCTTCTACGCGGGCTGGGGGTTGACGCGTGATCTCGGCACCGTGCCTTCCCGGCGCAACCGTCGACTTGCGCTCAACCAGCTCGCGGCAGGGGTTTTGCTGCTCTATCCCAAATATCTCGACCCTATTACCGGCCTGCCCTGCACACCGGAAATTCTTATCCACCGCCTTTCGGAACAAAAGCGTCCGCAAGAGACTTGGCTGACTCGACTCCGTAATCTACAGGGGAAACTGCGACGGCGGATAAGCCAATTATGAGTGCAGAATGAAACAAAAGCCGATCACGCGGCGGGCTTATCTCTTCCTGCAAGGGCCGCCTGGCCCGTTCTTCTTCAGGCTGGGAAGCGTGCTTAGCGACCATGGTTTTGCGGTTCATCGCATAAATTTCAACGGCGGCGATCGTTCCGACTGGCGAAAAGGCGCAGTCGATTATGCGGGCAGCGCGCAGGATTGGCCGCATTATTTCGATCGTTTTGTCGTCAAGCATGGCATCACTGACCTGATATTGTTCGGTGACTGCCGACCGATGCATGAGGCGGCGCACGGCATGGCCACGCTCCGCAAATTGCGCATCCACGTGTTCGAGGAAGGCTATATCAGGCCGGATTGGGTGACGCTGGAGCTGGATGGCGTCAACGGCCATTCAACCCTGTCGAAGGATCCCAACTGGTATCTGGAGCGCGCCAAGAAGTTGCCGGCGCTGCCCGACCTGCCGAGCATTCCGGCGAGCGCCGGCCGTCGCTGGCGGGAGGCCGCAGGCTATTATGGCAAGTCGATCCTGCAGAGCTGGCGTTTCCTCCATTATGAATCGCATCGCCCCGATCCGTGGTTCGCGGAGGCGGCGGGCTGGGGACTTCGCCTGCTTGGCGAGAAGCGCGCCGAGCGGCGAACCGGAAGGGCGCTTGAGCAGATCGCGCGCCTGCCTCACTTCCTCCTGCCGCTTCAATTGAGTTCGGACCATCAGATCCGGGTGCACTCGCCTTTCCAGAATATGAAGGTGGCAGCGGATTATGTGATCGACAGCTTCGCCCGCGCGGCGCCGGAAGGGCTGCATCTGGTGGTGAAGCAGCATCCGCTCGACAATGGTCTCGTCAACTGGCGTCGCTTCATCGCACGCCAGGCGCGGCGGCACGGCATCGGCGAGCGTGTCCATTTCGTCGAAGGCGGCAATATCGACCTTATGGTGCGGCAGGCGCGGGGGCTCGTCACGGTCAACAGCACGACTGGCACGCTGGCGTTGAGCGCGGGTGTGCCGGTAAAGGTGCTTGGCCGTGCGATCTACGACGTCGACGGCATCACCGATCAGGGCCTGCTCGATGATTTCTGGTCACAGCCCGATGCGCCCGATCCGAAAATCTACGACGCCTTTTGCCGTACCTTGCTTGACCGTTGCCTGATCCGTGGCGGCTTTGCGAGCGAGGAAGGGCTGCGGATGCTGATCGACGCGGCATTCCGCCGTCTGACCGCTGACGAGCAGGCGAGTCTGGTGACAGTGGGCCGGCTGGGGAATGCCCCGTGAACATGTGGTCCAAGCCGGCGGTCGGCGTGCCGGCTGCCGTGGATGGCGCATCGGCCCCCGAAATCATCCTTGATCTTTCGCGGCTGCTGTCGCGGGCGCTGCACCCGACACCGACCGGGATCGATCGGGTCGAGATGGCCTATGCTCGGGAATTGTTGCGCCGGGCGCCCGATCGGTTGCACTTTGCCGCGGTTCATCCGGTCGCCGGATATGGGCGCTTGCCACGCGAGGCGGTGCTGGCCTTTCTCGACGAGACCGAGCGGCTCTGGGCGGGCCTCGAAAGTCATGACAAGTTTGGCTTGCGTCTCGCCGCAGCGCGCAAGCTGTTGGCGCTCCGGCCCCGGCCAGCGGCAAAGGATGATGCCCCGGTTGCCCGCATCTATCTGCAGGCTTCGCCCAACAATCTGCACAAGCCCGACCTGATCGGCCGTATCCTGAAGCGGGAGCAGGCGCATTTCGTCTGTCTGGTGCACGATCTCATTCCGATCCAGTTTCCCGAATATGCGCGGCCGGGCGGGGCGGACCAGCATCGCCAGCGCATGGACACGCTTGGTTTCCACGCCGCCGCGCTTATCGCCAACAGCGGCGCCACGCGGGATATCCTGGCGGCCTATCTTGCCGGATCGGGCGCGGCGCCGCCAATCCACGTCGCCCACCTCGGCACGGCCATGGTCGAAGGCGGGCGCAAGGGCGCGCCGATCGACATTCCTTATTTTGTCTGCGTGGGCACGATCGAGCCGCGCAAGAACCATCTGCTGCTGCTCAATCTGTGGCGGCGCATGGCCGAGCGGCGAGGCGAGGGCGAGACGATCCCCAAGCTCGTGCTGGTCGGTCGGCGGGGATGGGAAAACGAGAATGTGTTGGACATGCTCGATCGCTGCCCGGCGCTTAGCGGCCATGTCATCGAAGCAAGCCGGATGCCCGACGGCGATGTCGAGGATCTGATCGCGGGCGCGCGCGCGCTCCTGCTTCCCTCCTTTGCGGAAGGCTATGGCATGCCGGTGGCGGAAGCGCTGGCCATGGGCGTGCCGGTGCTGTGCAGCGATCTGTCGGCGCATCGTGAAGTGGGGGGAAGCGCACCCGAATATCTCGATCCGCTTGACGGGCCAGCATGGCTGGCGGCGATCGATGATTATGCGTCGGAGAATTCGGTCCGACGCAGGCTTCAGCAGCAGCGCATGCGCCGGTGGCGCGCGCCCAACTGGGAAGATCATCTCGAAATCGTGCTTGCGGCTTGCGACGCGGCAGCGCTTCAGCAGGCATGAGATACGGGTCGTCGCACCATGTTGTTGCCTGTTAACCTGCGCGCGCGCAAAAGGCCGGCATGCGTTGGAACTTGCCTTTCCTGAGCAAAGCCGAAGAGCCTGTCAGCCGGCTTGCCGACGCGCGTGTGCCGGATGGGCATCGCATTTACGCGATCGGTGACGTTCATGGGCGCTTCGATCTGCTTATTGGCCTGCTCAAGCGGATCAAGGGCGATACAGCTGCGAGGCGGCCGGCGGATACCCATGTCGTGATGCTCGGGGACCTGGTCGACCGCGGGCCTCACTCGGCGCATGTGCTGGAATATCTGCGCGCCCACCGCGATGGCTTCGCCACATTCCACTTCGTGGGCGGCAATCATGAGGAGGCGATGCTCACCTCCCTGCGCGACGACGATGCGCCGGAGGACAGCGGATGGCTTGATTTCGGCGGGCGGGAAACGATGCTCAGCTATGGCGCCGATCCCACGATATTCGATATGCAGGGCGCTAATCTCGCGGCCGCGATGCGGCGGTTGGTGCCTCGCATCCATCTCGATTTCCTCGACAGTTTCGAGGACAGCATTCAGTTCGGCGATTATCTCTTCGTCCACGCCGGTATACGGCCGGGCATCGCGATCGATCAGCAGAGCGGAAAGGATTTGCGCTGGATCCGTCAGCTTTTCCTAGAGGATGGGCGGGATCATGGCGTAGTCGTGGTTCATGGGCACAGCATCACCGAGGAACCCGACGTCCGGCATAACCGCATCGGCATCGACACCGGTGCCTATCGGAGCGGCGTGCTCACCGCGCTCGCCCTCGAAGGCGGCGAGCGCTGGCTGATGATGGAGCAGGCATGATGGCTGGAATGCTGCGTCACGCCTTGTGGCCGCTTTGGGCTGCCCAGCTGGCGACCGGGGCAAAGAGCTTCGTCGACAATCCGCTGATCGGTTCGCGCCGGCTGAACGAGGCCGGGTTGCATGTGGCGCGGCTCAAGCTGGCGCACAGCATGGCCTGGTCGCGCCGGCGTCGGCTGGCGCGCCTGATCGATCCGGCGGATCGCGCTGCCTTCGATCGCGATGGTTTCGTGCTAAGGCAAAATTTCCTGCCAGCGGATGCGTTTCAGCGGTTGGGCGAGCAGATCAGGGCTTATCGTGGAGCGGCGCGTGAGATAGTGCAGGGCGACACCATTACCCGCCGGATCGCGCTTGATCCGGAAGCGTTGGCGGCGATGCCCGAGGCGCTGAGTGTTCTCGACAATCGCGATTTTCGGGGGCTGGTCCGGTATGTCGGGAGCTATGACAGCCAGCCGCTCTGTTTCATCCAGACGATCCTGGCAAAGCGGTATCCCGGCGCCGAAGATCCCCAGGTTCATCTGCACGCCGATACCTTTCACCCGACCGTCAAGGCTTGGCTGTTCTTGGAGGATGTCGCGCTCGACGACGGGCCGTTCACCTATGTGCCCGGATCGCATCGGCTGACTCAGCAGCGGATCGCCTGGGAGCAGCGCAAGAGTCTCGATGCCCGCAACGCCGAGCGACTGACCGCGCGCGGATCGTTCAGGATCGAGCCGGATGAGCTGGCGGCGCTCGATTTGCCGCCTGCCGAAAGTTTTGCTGTGCCGGCCAATACGCTGATCGTGGCGGATACGTTCGGCTTCCATGCCCGTGGCGTGGCGAACCATGCCTCAACGCGCGTGGAGATCTGGGCCTATGGCCGACGCAATCCCTATATCCCTTGGGCGGGCATGGACCCGATGAGCCTGCCGGGCGTTAGTGAACGCCGCATCGGCTGGCGGATGTGGCTGCGCGACCGTTATCCACGCTGGCTCGGACAACCCTGGAAGGATGTGGGGTGCAAAAACGCTTTCGAAAGCGATTCAACTGAGCCGTGAAACAACACCGCTTGCCGCAGCGCGTTAACCATAAGTTGAAACAAATTGTCTTTCTTGCTGCAGTGCATATAGCGCCGTAACAACTCGTTAAGAATATTGGTCGCACACGTATAACCGACTATCAGGGATCACATCGCGTGCTGATTGATATTGCTAGAAAAGGTGGCCTTCGTTCGGCCCAGAACGATGCTTCGATCATCGGCAGGGGACGTGCTGTCATCGAAACCGAGGCTGCTGCGCTTGCTCAGCTCTCCGTCGCGCTCGATGGAAATTTCGCCCTCGCAACCGAACTGATCCTTGAGACGCGCGGTCGCGTGGTCGTGACCGGCATGGGCAAATCGGGTCATATCGGCCGCAAGCTGGCCGCCACCCTGGCATCCACGGGCACGCCCGCCATCTTCGTCCATCCGGCCGAAGCGGCGCATGGCGATCTCGGCATGCTTATGGTGGGCGACGTGCTGATCGTACTGTCCAATTCGGGCGCGACAAGCGAACTCAAGATGATCGTTCGCCATGCCAAAACGCTGAACTGCGCGATCATCGGCATTGCGGGTCAGCTGGATTCGCCGGTGATGCACGCGGCCGATGCGAAACTGGTGTTGCCGGCTGCGCGTGAGGCCTGCCCGGCCAATATCGCGCCGACGACCTCCACCACGCTCATGCTCGCGCTGGGCGATGCCCTGGCGATCGCTGTGATGGGCGTGCGCGGCATTTCACGCGAGGGGCTCAAGGCGCTCCATCCGGGTGGGGTGATCGGCAACCGGCTGCTTCCCGTGAACGAGCTGATGCACCGGGGCGAGAATATGCCGCTTGTCGCGGCCGACATGCCTATGCGCGAAGTGGTTATCGCCATCACGCAAAAAAGCTTCGGCATCGCTGGCGTCATCGATGGGGACGGCAAGCTGGCGGGTGTGATCACCGATGGCGACCTCCGTCGCCATGTCGAACGATTGCTGATGAGCACGGCGGCGGACGTGATGACCACGGATCCCAAGACCATCCCCGAAGGCACTTATGCCGAGGATGCGCTGGCGATCATGAATGCCAACAAGATCACCTCGCTGTTCGTCATGCGCCACGATGCGCCGGAAATGCCGGCAGGGCTGATCCATATCCATGACTTCGCCCGGCTTGGCCTGATCTAGGACGGATCGAGGCGAAGGCGATGACTGCGCCGCCGCGTATCGGCATCATCATCCCGGCGCGTTATGCGTCCAGCCGCTATCCCGGCAAACCGCTGGCTCCGATCCGGGGCGCGACCGGCATCGCAAAATCATTGATCGAACGGAGCTGGCTCGCCGCACGCGCTGTGCCCGATGTCGAAGCGATCTGGGTCGCCACGGACGATGATCGCATTGCCGATGCAGCTGCGGCGTTCGGTGCAGAGGTGTTGATGACGCCGGAATCCTGTCGCAACGGCACCGAACGCTGCGCCGCCGCAATTGCGGGCCTTGCCGATCCACCGGAGATCATCGTCAACCTTCAGGGTGATGCGCTGCTCACACCGCCGGAAATAGTGACGGCGCTGTTGGCGCGCATGCGATCGGAAAAGGACGTCGTAGTTGCGACGCCAGCCATCCGGTGCACGCCTTCGCTCTATCGCCATCTGGTCGAGGATCAGGCGCAGGGCCGGGTCGGCGGCACGACCATGGTGTTCGATGCGCGGGGCAATGCACTCTATTTCTCAAAGCGGGTGATCCCGCACCTGCCGATCGATTACCCGGCCGATGATGGTGTTCCGGTCTATCTTCACATGGGCGTCTATGCGTATCGCACGGACGCGCTGCGCCGCTATACCGCAGCCGAGCCTTGTTTGCTTGAGCAGCTTGAAGGGCTTGAGCAGCTTCGCTTCCTCGATATCGGCGTGCCTGTTGCCGCCGTGCAGTGCGATCCGCCGGACTGGGACGTGATCGAGCTCAACAATCCAACCGACCTTGCGCCGATCGAAGAGAACCTTAAAGCTCGCGGCGTCGAATAGGACGGGATGCGATGCAGCTTTGCGGACGTGAGATCGGGGTCGAGGAGAAGCTGTTCCTGATCGCGGGACCCTGCGTGATTGAATCCGAGGCGCTCTGCATGCAGGTGGCCGAGGCGTTGCGACGGATCGCGGATGAACTCGATATCCTGGTGATCTTCAAGTCGAGCTTCGACAAGGCGAACCGCACGTCCGGCGGTTCCTTTCGAGGCCCCGGAGTTGAGGGCGGCCTTCGCATTCTTGAAAAGATCAGACGGGAAACTGGTCTCCCCTTGCTGACGGACGTGCATGCGCCCGATCAGATTGGTCCGGTCGCCGAAGTCGTCGACGTCCTGCAAACGCCGGCTTTTCTGGCCCGGCAAACCGACCTGATCGATGCGGCTGCGGCAAGCGGCAAGCCGGTCAATTTCAAGAAGGGGCAGTTCATGGCGCCCCAGGACATGAAGCCGCTGGTCGAAAAGGCGCGCGATTCTGCGCGGGAGGCCAATGTGCCGGATCAGTTCATGGTCTGCGAGCGCGGCGCCAGCTTCGGCTACAATAATCTCGTGGTCGATTACCGCAGCCTCGTGATCATGCGGGAGACGGGATGTCCGGTGGTGTTCGACGCGACCCACAGCGTCCAGCAGCCCGGCGGGCTGGGCAACAAATCCGGCGGCCAGCGTGAGTTCGTGCCGCATCTGGTGCGGGCGGCCTGCGCGGTGGGGGTGGCCGGGCTGTTCATCGAGACCCATCCCGATCCGTCGGTCGCGCTTTCGGACGCGGCGACGTCCTGGCCGCTCGATCAGCTTCCCCATCTGATGCGGGCGGCGGTGGATATCGATCGATTGGCGAACGCGGCCTGATTATCCCACCGCCAGCGCGGCGGCCTTGATATTCTCCGGCGTGAATATCTTCTGCATGGTCTTGACCAGCTCGGGCTCATGTACGTCGAGCAATCCGCCATTGCCTTCGACCCATTGGAAGTCGTGCTTGATGCGGTTCATCAGCCATTCGTCGCCGCTGCGTTCGAACCAGAAATCGTACCAGCCATATTGGGTGTTCATCGACGTGCCATTGTCGGTGGATTTCCAGTGGCGGGCAGTCATGTAGACCAGTGCATGAGCGCTATCGCCGTCGATCGTGATGTCAACGTTGGAATAGACATGGTGGCGACGGACCGGCGAGAGGATCTGCTCAGCGAAAAGGGTCCAGAGATCAGCGCCGATGCGCACCTCGTCGAAGCCGGTGAGCCGCTTGAAATCGATATTGATCGGATCCGTGAAGCAGGAACGATAGGATGCCCAGTTCCCGGTATCCAGCGCGCGGCCGAAGCGCAGGATCACTTTCATGACCTGCTTTTCTTCCCAGAGTGCGCTGGCTTTTTCCGCCTCGGTCATTCTGCCTCTCCCTTTGTTTTCACCACGCCCGCACGCCGCCATCTGCCGCGATGTCGGCGCCCGTGACGTAAGATGCGTCAGAGCTGGCCAGGAATGCGACGACGCTCGCAATTTCCTCAGGCTGGCCCATGCGGTTCATCATCGCGCGGCCGAGCTGGACCTTGCACCATTCCGGGTCTTCGAGAATGAAGCGGGTCTGGTTGGTCTCGATCGTGCCTGGCGAGACCGAATTGGCGCGAATGCCGTGGGTGCGGCCTTCCATTGCAAGCTGCCGGGTCATCGCCAGCACGCCGCCCTTCGCCGCCGTGTGGGCGAGACCGGGCAACAGCTCGATACCCGCCCAGGCCGACAGCGAGGCCGTATTGACGATCGCGCCCTTGCTCTTGATCAATTCGGGCCAGGCGGCGCGGGTCATCAGGAAGACGAGGTGCAGTTCCTCGTTGATCGTCTTGTACCAGAGATCGTCGGTCATATCGGCGATCCAGGCGAAATAGGCCATCGCGCCATTGTTGAAGAGGACGTCGATCCCGCCGAAGCGCTCGACCGCCGTCGCCACGACGCGCTCGCATTCGCTCTTCTGGGTGAGATCGGCGGGCTGGACGGAGATCATCGTGCCGCCGGCCGCCTCGACCAGCTTGACCGTTTCGAGCGCGCTCGCCTCGACCACGTCACAGCCGACGACATTGGCGCCCTCGGCCGCGAAGCGAAGCGCCGTCGCCCGCCCGATGCTGCCGCCCGATCCGGTTACGACGCAGGTCTTGCCTGCAAGCCTTTTGGTATAATCGACCATTCGACGTCTGCCGCTAGAGAAGAAATGTGAAGTCGAAGCCGGAGCCGCGCGGGCTGGCCGGCTCCATTGTAGTCATCGCCGATCAGAGTTCGCCGTCCGCCACCATCTGCCGCACGCGGCTGATCGTCGCATCGACAGCTGAGACATAGGCGCCGCGCATGCCGTCGCCGTGGCTTCTTTCGGCGTCGCTATTTTCTTCAATGCCGGGGAAGGTAACGCCGAAAGTGAAGGACAGAATCAGGCCGTCCTCGGATTCGCTTAGCGTATTGTCGATCCAGCCTGTGCCGTCCATCCGTTCGAACTGGACCTTCACCGGGGGAAACAGGGTGATGAGTTCCTTGTGCTGACTGCCCTTGAAGGTGACGACGCGCGTGATTGTGTTGTCCGTGCGCTCCAGCATGTCGCACTGGGACATGCCGTTCACAAAGGGGATCGCGTTTTCCGCCTTCATTTCAAGGCCGCGCCAAACCTGTTCCTTGGTGAGCCTGGGCTCGACACCCGCCGGATTGACGGGAATGGCGTAGGAGAGCGTGTACATGAGTTTCCTTTCCTCAGATCGAAAGATAGCCGCCGTCGACCGCGATAGCCGCGCCGTTGACGAAGGAGGCCGCGTCCGAGAGCAGCCACTTGACGCCTTCTCCAATCTCGCTCGGCTCGCCGAAGCGCCCCATGCTATGCCGTGACCGGAGCCGATCGAATACTGCCGAAAGCTGGGGGTCCTCGCTCAATCTGGTAATCATCGGGGTGCGGGTGATGCCGGGCAAGATGGCATTCACCCTTATGCCTTGCGCGCCATAATCCGCACCGGCAGCCCGCGTCAGGCCGACGACGCCATGCTTGGCCGAGACATATTCGGACGCGCCGGCAAGCCCCACCTGGCCAAGTGAAGAGGCGGTGTTGACGATGGAGCCACCCCCGGTCGCCAACATCGCCTTCACCTGATATTTTACGCACAGGAACACGGCGGTGAGATCGATGCGGATGGCGCGATCCCATTCGGCCAGTGTGAGGTCGGCCAGCGGCTTGTTGCACTGCTCGACCCCGGCATTGTTGAACGCACCGTCCAGCCGACCGAAGCGCCTGACCGCAGCGTCGACCAGTCCAGCGATCTGCTCTTCCGACCAGAGATCGGCGGGATGCAGATCAGCTTCGCCCCCTGCGTCGCGCACGGCATTTACCGTCGCTTCGCACATTTCCCGGGAAACGTCGGTTACCATCAACCGGGCGCCGGCTTCGGCCAGCACGACACAAGCCGCGCTGCCTATGCCGCCGCCGGCGCCCGTTACGATGATGACCTTGCCGTCAAGTACGCCACTCATGCCTTGCAGTCCGATCAGAAGTTGAACCCGGCGCGGACGCCGTATGTGCGCGGCGCGTCCATATAGGCCGTGGCAGGGCCAGGGATGCCCGCTGCGGCGGTTGCTGCGATCACCGCCTCGTCAGTCAGGTTCTTGCCCCACACACCGAAGTTCCAGCGGTCGCCATCGGCATAGTAAGTGAGCGAGGCATTGACCTTGGCATAGGCTTTTTGCTTCGTGCCGAGATTGTGGACGAAATCGGCGTACCACTTGCTTTCATAGCGGGCGTCCGCCGCCGCCCGGACATAACCCGAGCTGAGATGGAAGTCCTGGCTGAAGCCGCCGCTGATCGTCCAGTCCGCCGCGTAGGGGCCGGAGAGGCCGTTGAAGTTCTGGCCGTCGGGGGTGATGAAATCCTTGTTCCGTGCGTGGATATAGCTGATCGACGCATTCAGGCGCGTGTCCGGTGTCGGCGCGAACAATATGTCAAGCTGGTTACCCGGAATGGTCACCTTCTTGGCGTTGAAGATCTCGTTGAACAGCTTGCTCGCGTCGTATGCCTGGATCGCGAGATCGTTGTAGATATAGTAGAAGGTCTCGTTGTTGATCTGCAGCTTGTTGTCGAAGAAGCGCGACTTGAAGCCGCCCGAGATGCCCTTCATCTTGCCGCTCTTGACGAGATTCGATCCGCCGCTCGGCAAGACGTCGACTTCGTTGAACGTGCCGGGCTGATAGCCGGTCTGATAGGTGGCGTAGAGCATGATATGCTCCGCGACGTCATATTCGAAACCGGCCTTGTAATCGAAGCGCTTGAAGGTTTCGTTGAAGGTGTAGGGCGTGGTCTGGTCGACGAGCGAACGACCGCGCGCCTTGCGGCTATCGACGCCGTATCGTGCGCCGAGCGTAACGCGCAGGGCGTCGTTGAGACTATAGGTCCCCTGACCGAACACGGCCGCGCCGCGCTTCAGGTTCCGACCGACATTCGACGAATCGAACGGGAACGGCGTGCCAGGAATGGCGGGACCGTTCGGGCTTCCGGTGGCGGTGCCGACGACCGCGCGCCCATGGCCCACGTTGCGATAGGTGAACAGACCGACGAGCCACTTCAGCCGACCGGCATCGCCGGACAGGCGAAGCTCATTGCTGAGATTGCGATACTGGTCGAGCTTGTATGCCGGAAGCACGCCCAGCCAATAGTCGGTGGTTTCCGCATCCAGATACACATAGCCGATGATATCGGTCAGCGTGACATTGTCGCTCAAGTTCGCTTCGATCTGCGCGCCCGTCATCCAGTTACGGTAATTCTGATCGGATGCATTGGGCTGGCCGAACGGCGCGGTTTCCGCCAGCACGCCGGGCCGCGTGTCGTTCCACGGATCCAGCAGGAAGGCGTTCTCGTTGTAGGTGAACTGCAGATTGCCGCCCGCATCGCGAATGGGGTTACCGGCGGAATCGACGACGAGTTCCGATCCCTTGTTCACCAGATTCGGCGTGTGGCCGTATTTGTGCGTGGTCGCGCCCCACCAGTAGATCGAGAAATCGGTGTTAGGCTTATAAAGCAGGCCGATGCGGGCGGAGATGTCGTCCTTGGAATCCGAGCCCGTCTTCATGAAGCCCTTGCGGTAATGATAGTCAGCGCCGAGGCGCACCGCGAGCTGATCCGAAAGCGGCGCGTTAGCGACCAGCGTGCCATGGACCAGGCCGTAATTGCCGACTTCCAGCGTGCCGCTCGCGGCATTGGTGAATTCCGGTTTGCGGAAGCTGACGTTGATCGTGCCGCCGATGGCGTTGCCGCCGTACAGTGTGCCCTGCGGGCCGGGAAGCACTTCGAAACGCTCGATATCGTACAGCGGAACGCTGGTTGCTTCGCGCGGGATGGCCACGCCGTTGAAGTTGAATGCGACTGAGGGTTCCACATTGGCGAAATCGAGGTTCGAGCCGATTCCGCGCAAGAACACCTGAGTGGTGTTGCCTTCCTGGTGGAAACGGGCGCCCGGGACGAGTTCCTGCGCCGAGGCAAGGTTGGTGATACCGCTGGAAACGAGCCGCTCACCGCTGAGGGCGGTAACGGCTGCCGGAGTCTTTTGAAGATTTTCCGCCCGTTTCTGCGCCGTGACGACGATATCCTCGATGCCAACCGTGTCCGGTGCTGCCGAAGCAGCGGCGGTCTGGGCCGATGCGGCCGATGATGCCGTGATGGCGATAATGCTGGCAGCGAAGCTGAACGCCGCAATATTCTTGCTCATATTACTCCCCTTCATCGTCGTTCTTGTCTTGGTGAAGCCATGGAGCTCCCATGTTCGGGAGCAGTTCGATGATCAGGATCGGAGGCGAGGACGTGCGTCGATGCGCGAAATATGCCTCGCCAAGGTCTTTCGACACCCTCCTCCTGTAGCTGTTCTGCTCTAGTGGATGCACTTGTGCCATCGTTGGCAGGCGAAGTCAATGTAGGACCTATACGTCCCGATATTATTTTTCTGCCTACTTATCGTATTGATATTCTTACAACTAGGGGATTGGCCTTGGCCGTTCTCCATGTAATCGCACTTGGCGTAAACACCGCACGGCGGTTGACAGCATAAACAAGGAGTGCAAAATGTGTATCCACTGAACATTGCCACAGGGTGACGTCAGCAAGGCAGAGGCAGGGGCTCCTCATGGTCGCAGGGATGCGTTCGTCTGTCCGTCAAGGCGGACGATATGTGCACTGCCGCCAGCCTTTGTGGAGCCTCGATCAACAAGGATAAGGTGCGGTGCCGATCATCTCTGTCAACATGCTGGCCGGGCGGTCCAACGAAACCAAGCGCGAGCTCATTCGGGTCCTGACCGAAGGCGCGGTCGCCACCCTCGGCGTCTCGCCCGAAGCAGTGCGCGTTCTGCTGTTCGATGTGCCTCCGGAGCATTGGGGTGCGGGCGGTGTTCCCAAGGATCCACCCGTACCCGCGCCTGGGGAGAAGTCGTCGTGAACGCGTTTTACAGACTGGCGTCCGCCAGGGATGGTGATGGCCGCCATGCATATGCCGAGCGGGCGGGAAAATTGTTCCGGCTTCGTGATGCCCTTTCGGATCAGGAGATCGCCGCATTGGGCGGGCCGCCTGTCGATTTGCTGCCGTTAATCAACGACTGGGAGCATTGGCGGACCGCGCTGCCCAAATTGATAGATGCCTATCTGGCGGCAAGCCCCGCGCTGGTTGATGAAGCCAGCCTCCATTTCTGCCCGCCGATCCAGAGCCCGCCCAAGCTGCTCTGCATCGGCGCCAATTATCATGACCACATCGCGGAGATGAAAATCGCGATGACGCCGACTTATCCCTATTCCTTCCTCAAGCCGTCCAGCAACACCCTGCGCGGATCAGGCGATGACGTGGCAGTGCCGGACGGCGTCGAGATGATGGATTGGGAGGCCGAGCTTGCGGCTGTGATCGGCATAAAATCCCGGCAGCTCAGTGCCGACAATGCGCTTGGTGCTGTCGCGGGCTACACCAATTTCAATGATCTGTCGGCGCGCGACTGGCTTGCAACGCGACCGCCTGTCGGCATCGATTGGGTTCGGCATAAGGCATTTGACGGATTCGGCCCAATGGGGCCATATTTCGTGCCGGCCGAGTTCGTGCCGGACCCCCAGCAGCTCGCTGTCGAGCTCAAGGTCAACGGAGTGGTCAAGCAATCCTCCTCCACGGCCCATATGGTTTTCGGCGTCGCCGAGATCATTGAGCATCTGTCTTCGATCATGACGCTTGAGCCGGGCGACGTGATCGCCACCGGGACACCCGCGGGCGTTGCGGGAGGCCATGATCCGGTCGTGTTCCTGAAGGCGGGTGACGTGGTGACGATGTCGGTCGGCGACTGCGGGGTGCTTGAGACCCCGATCGTCTGACCACGCTCAAGCCGGCGGCTGTTCGAGTCCGATGAGGATTCGGAGCGCGCGGATGAAGTCGCCCCGCATATGCTCCGGCAGCGGTGCGAGGATCTCGCGCTGGGCGTCCACCACCCGGTCGATCCGTTCAGCGAGCAACGCCGCGCCGCCCGGCGTAACGTGCATGGTCCAGGCGCGACTGTCTCTGGGATCGCGTTCGCGTGAGACCCAGCCGCGTTTGATCATCCGGCCAAGCATTTCCTTGAGCGTGCTCTTGTCGATCCCCGTGGCGCCCACCAGGTCATTCTGGGAGGCACCCGGCCGTTCCGAAAGCGCGATCAGCAAGGCGATCTGCTGGCGGGTAATATCCTCCCCCACCAGCTTGCTGAAGATATCCTGAGAGCGCTGATGGTTGCGGCGGAGCAGATGGCCGGGGGCCCGACGCAGATCGAGCTGCGTCGCACTACCCCGTTGCTGATCCACCTTCTTTGTCATGCGCGCCCGTATTTTCGGTGCAGATAGTTCAGGCTCGTGGGACCCGGCAAGCGTCTTCAGCCTGACTTCACGCGAAATTCCGCGCGGCCGAGCTTCTGGACCTGAAGGCGGACATGCTGGCCGGGCGACAACGCCTCGGCGGCGGTAGCGCCGCCAGCCATCACGACATCACCCGCCTGCAGCGGCTCCCCGGCGGCGGCGGCAAGCCGGGCGGCCGCGACCAGCGAGCGGATCGGGTTGCCAAGGATCGCGGCGCTTGATCCGATCTGCTTCGGCTCGCCGTCAATCTCGAGGATCATGCCGAGGTTCGAAAGGTTGGTGGAAGGATCGGCCCATGGCCCGATCACGAGCGCCGAGGAGGAGCTGTTGTCCGCGACAACATCAGTCAGCGAGAAGCGGAAATTCTGGTAGCGGGAGTCGATGATCTCAAGCGCGGGCGCCACGCCCCCGACCGCCAGCAGCGCCGCTGCGGGCGTGACCGTCGCGGGAAGCGCGTCCTTCAATATGAAGGCGATCTCTGGCTCGACGCGTGGGTGGACGAAGCGGCCGAAGTCGATCGATCCACCGTCCTCGACCAGCATGGCATCAGTCAGGCGGCCCCAGATCATCTCGTCGAGGCCCATCTGGACCATCTTCGCGCGGCTGGTGAAGCCCATCTTGATGCCGATGCGCCGTTCGCCACGCGCATAGCGCCGCTGCATCGACGCCGCCTGCACGGCATAGGCGTCTTCCATGCTGAGCGGCTCGGCGAGCTGCTCGATGGCGCTGGCATTGAGCATTGCGCTATCAACGCGTTCGGCGATCGTTGCGATGTCAGCCATTTGCCCCTCCCTCCACGCCGAAGCGGACACTCACTGATCCAAGCCCTTCGATCCGCGTCTCGACATAATCCCCCGGCGCGACGGCGACCATCGGACCAAGCGCGCCGGACAG